>CAYVKB010000039.1:0-23580 GCA_964451985.1 uncultured Fimbriimonadales bacterium
AAGCCCTACCCGTAGCGTCGGCGTCTCGCCGACGATGCATCACCCATAGCGTCGGCGTCCCGCCGACGATGCATCATCCGTAGCGTCGGCGTCCTCGCCGACGAAGCCCTACCCGTAGCGTCGGCGTCCTCGCCGACGATGTAGCGAAGGAAACCCCGGTTGATAGAAGTGTGTAAGCGAAACTCCTTACCCCGCTCGGAATGACAGAGGCTGTTCGCAAGGCACTGTCATTCCGAGCCGAAGGCAAGGAATCGGGATACACTAATTAGTCCCTATCAGGATCGAACGGGCTGATGTAGAAGCGCGGTTGGATAGCCCCGCCGTAGATGTTGCCCACGCCGTTGCGCGTGCTGCTCCAGAACAGCAGCAACGACTCATCGAGACCGCCATAGGGGTCGCTGAGCAGGCTGCCCTGCTGACGGAACTCGAGGTTCGGCATCGCCCACAGGTAGAGTTCGTTGGTGGGTAGGTCGATGGGCACGGGCGAGGTGTATTCGACCTCTGTAGCGAACGAGCGGGCGAGGTTACCCTCATCCAGCCAGCGCACAATCAGTGTCTCTTCCAGTTCGACGATGTTGCCCGCACGGTCGCGCGCCAGATAGCGTACGTTCACTTCTTTGCCGATGTCTTCGGTCGTGAAGTAGATGTTGCCGCGCAGTGCATCGTACTCGTAGAAGCCCAAGCCTGCACCTGCCACGTTGTTAGGCGTGAGGCGCACCACGATGTGGTTCGTGCCCTGCACTAAAGTGAACGCACCCGTTTGCACAGGGATACGCCCGCGCTGGGTGAGTACAGGCGACTGCAGGCGCACACCGGGGCGCAGCGTCTTGAAGAAGAAGTTGCCTGTGGTGTTCGGCGCAACGCCGCTGCGGCGGAAGAAGAGCCACACGCGGTCTACAGGTGGGCGGTCGTTCACACCGCACGCGCCGTTATCCGGACCGCGACGCACGGGCGACTCGGCAGGATTATTGATCTGGTGGCGTGGGTTCATCGTGCGCTGGAACACGGCGCGCAGCTGCGTGTAGCTACCTGCCGAGCCGGGCGCAAGCGACAGAATACGATACACGCGCGGACGGTAGGTGACGGTTATGATGTCGTTCAAGCGTGGTGCAAAGTTCACGAAACGCACCGTGCCGTTCGTCGGGTCAACGACAATCTGTCCACGATTCAGTAAGTTCACAATCTGCCCGGAGCCGTTCAACACAGGCTCGTTGTAGGTGAACTGGAGCAAGCCCGTTTGCGCATCGGCGACAGGCTGCTGCAGAATAAACTGCGCCGGGTTACTCGGGTTGCGCTGCCGCAGGATGGACACGCCGTTAATCTTGATATCGAGGTCGGGCGTGTTGCGGTTCCAGTCGCCGTCAATCGGCGTCCAGTCGAGGTGGCGCACACGCCAAACGTTCTGACCAGGGTCTTTCTGGGCGACCTCATCAACCACCAACGGCAGGAACCGCTCCTGAGTGACACCAAGTGAGCGGTCAGCGCGGTTGTCGGTGAGGGGCAGCAGGTTGCCATTGCGCGGGTTCAGGTAGAACCGCTGCATCAAGATTTCCGGCTCGGCGCGGTCACCTACGGTGCCGATAAAGTAGACATCCGCGAGGTAGAGGAAGTTCGTTTGGGGCGCATTCGGATTAGCCGACACACGATAGACGCTGGCAGCAACGCTTTCAACCGAACGCACGATGCCCGATAGAGGCAACCGTTGCTCGCGTCGCCAGTTCGCAAACAGGTCGCCGTCGGAAGAGATATAGAACACCTGAGTTCGTCCCGATGGCGCCGAGACGTAGAACATCCAGTTGCCCACGCCGTCCACGCCGGTAATCGCGAGGCTGGAGCGGGGCATCACTGGATCCAGCGGAACCGCCTGCGGGTCGCCCTGCGGCTCGCCCGTAGTTGAATTCAAGCGCACATAGAACAGCAGTTCATACTTCTGGTTGCGCAGGATGACTTCGCCTGTCCAGAACAGGAACGCGCCCCCGAGCGTCACGCGCACAAACGGGCGATGGTGCTTGATGGTTGCAATCTCGGCAGTGGTGAGCGGGCGTCCCAGTCCTAACGCCTGACTGAACAGGTCGCCATTCGGGTCGTTCGGGTAGGGACCGAAGAGCGCGCCCCACCAGCGATTTGCCGCCTCGGGTTGCCAACCGTTGGTCGCGCGCACGCCGTCTTGGAGGGTATTGCGTGCGTTCCAGTCCAGCGTCGACTTGTACAGGTAGAAGCTATTCGGGCGGTTTGCCGGGTCGGGGCGGTTGCTCGCCCAGTAGAGGTGCATTCTGCCAGTAATGAGGTCGCGGAACGCGGCTGGGGTGACGTCGCTGATGCGTGGTGCGTTGGGCGGCGGTGTCCCATCAATCATCGGTATCACGCCCCGATTGGTATTGCCTGTGAGCTGGGTTTCGCGCACGCGCACGACCACGCGCATCGGAGGCGTCGCAAAGGTTCCGTTCACCACGCCCGGTGTGCCGCCTGGATTATGCTGATATGGCGCAATCAGCTGCGAGTAGACCCCCATCGGCTGGAACGGCGGGATAGCGATGGAGACTTGCGGCTTGCGCGGCTCCACCACGATGTTCGGGTCTCGGCGCGGTGGTATCGCCGGCTGTGCCAGCACTGTGGAGGTGTAGTCGCCCACCTGGGGCTTCTGCAGAATCGGATACGGCTGGTTGCCGCCGGGGAAAAACGGGTTGGGTTGGGGCCAGAAGCGCGTGTCGAGCGTGCTGGCGACGGTTGTCCACGCCGGCATGCCCGCAAAGAAGCTCACCATATCCGAGAAAAGGAACTCGGTGCCTTGCGGATTGCCGAACGCCTTGCCCAGATAGACTGGGAACAGGTTCACGTTGCCCTCATTGCGCACGGTGAAGGGCTTCCAAAACGCATTGAAGATGGCGTTGTCGGGGCGGAAGGTGGAAGCGGGATGGTTCGTGAACAGGTTGCCCCAGTTGAAGCCGAACCCGCCAGGCAGTGCGCCGAAGTCGACCACCTGCTCCTCCACGAAGAGGCGTTCGTCCACCTGCACAGTCGTCGTGCTCTCAATTTCACGATATGCCTCGATGCGCAGGTTCTGTGTGACGCCGGGTTGCAGCACGCTCTCCAATCCGTCAAATCGTCCGTTATTGTTCGAGTCGACGTAGATGCGCGTGGTGGAGCGGTAGCCCGTCAGGTTCGCGGGCTGGAATCGGGGGATCTCGACCTGTACAGTGACCGGGTTGCCCGTTTGCAGTACGCGGGCAGCGGCGCGCTGCAGGTCAGTACCGCCGTCGAGCAGCATCTGGATCCGTCGTCCAGAGATGTCGGGGTAGTCGGGGCTGCGGTTCGGAAGGGTGGGCATCACTTCCCATGGTAACGCACGGATGATCGCCGCCGAGCCGCCCTGCCAGCGCATATCATCCACATAGGCGCGCACATTCATTGCCACGGGAACCACGTCGGAGGTTTGCGGCGTGCGGCGGTCGCGCGCCACAAAGTCACCAAAGAGCGACTTGCCATGCTCGCCAATGCCCACTGGCACGATTGCGCCCAGCGCGTCGCGGAAGCGGGTGCGTACCTCATAACTCTCAGTCTCGCTCCTGTTACCGTTGAACAGGTTTGCATCCGTACCGCCTGCGCCCACAACGCCGATGCCTTCCAGCGCGAGTGGGTTCGCTATGCCAAACCGCCAACCTGCAGCCGTGGGTTCACTACCGCCGTAGTTCGGGTCGGCGAAAACACCTCCACCTGGCGCAGGACGGTCATATTCCGGCGTGTCGCGTGCCAGGTCGGAAGTCCAAACGTTGCCGATGCCCACCTGCAGCTCGTAATCCCTGCCGGGCGACAAGAAGTTCGTGCCCGACGCTTGAATTGTGATGGACTGTACAGCGACGAAGTTCAGTCCGGGATTATCGCGCGGTGGGTTTGGCGTCTGTCGCGCGGAGAGTGTGTATTCGACGCGCGTAATGCCCGGACCGATGAGCTGCACCTTCAGCGGCGGCGGGTTGGTACCGTGCCTAAAGTTCCACACCACCACATAAATGGTGTCGCCCCACTCCAGCGCGTCGGGGAAGCGTGGCTCCAGCTCGTCGGGTCGGATTGCGCCACTCAGCACGGCATCAGCGTCAGCTTTGCGCGTGGTCACCGAGACGCGTAGCCTGCTGTGGTCGGAATTATCCTGTGAGGTAGGCTCTTCAGGTCGCTCGATACGCCTACCCAGCCCTGTCTCAGGGGCAGTGGAAGCAACACCCGTGACGTTGAAGGCGTAGGCGATGCCCTCATCGTCAGCGGCGTAGAGCCAGTTATCGAGCATCGCGGGGGAGGCAAACACCGTATTGGCATACATATCCCAGCCCTCGAATGCCTTACCCCTGCGACTGTTGAGCGACTCGTCGGCATGGAGTGCAAGCAACAGCCCAGAATTCGTCGCCACAATCACCGCGGGGCGGGGCGCGCCGATATCGTTGCCGTCGCTGTCGGTATCTTGGACGAAGGTGAAGATGGGCGAGCTGAAAATCTGCGCACCCAGATTCTCACTGATGTGCAGTAAATCGCCTGTGTCGGCGTTGAGAGCGAGAATACGCGCCCCCACGCCGCCCACATACACAATATTGGTCGGCACACCGCGATAGGGAAGGTTCTCCACCACCAGCGGCGAGCTATAGTAGAAAGATAAGAAGCCTGTTAAGGGCGCACTAAGGGCAGGACGCGCCCACACCAGCGAACCGTTATCAGCCTTGACTGCGTAGATGCGCCCACCCGCTAGACTCCCTGTAGTGAAGTACACTCGCCCGAGAGCCACAGCAGGGGTGGAAGTAATCGGCTCAGCGGGGTTCTGATTTTCGGGTGGATAGACCCACGCAACTCGCTCGTCCTGAGGGGTGCTGGAGTTGTCCTGCACGAAGGGGTTAAGAGCAATTAGCCGTCCGAACTGATTACCTCCTTCCGAGCTGCCGATGTAGATAAGGCGGTTCGCAGGATCATAAGCAGGCGTGGATACGAACGCCGCGTTGACGCGGTCATACTGCCAGCGGAGGTAAGTGTTCGGGTTGTTCGGGTTCAAATCGGTGTTGATCAAGTAGACCGAGCCTGCCGGATTGCCGATAGCAACGAGGTCTTCCTCCTCGATAATCAGCGGCGAGGCGTAGCTGAAGCTGGTGGAGTTCTGAGGTTTGACAATCCAGTAAACTTTAGTCTCGCCGCGGGGCGTACCGTTCTCGCCGTCGCCGAGCGCGTCCACCGCATAGACCGCACCGTTTTGCGCAGCGAACACCACCACCCAACGCTGCACAACGCTGTTGCCGTCGCGCACGCGCACCCGACCCACCGCAGGCGTGGAAAAGACTGCGTTGTTCAGCCCTTCCGCGCTGACTACGCGAATCGCGTCGGCAATCACCCGCTGCGCACCTGCTGCAACATCATCGGGCGAGAAATTATTCACCTCAATCTCATAGGTGCGTCCGCTACGCATCGGCACCGGGATACGGTTCAACAGCACCCATCGCCCACCGAACCGTTGGTCGACGCGCACGCGCACAGTGGCATCTTCGTTCTCAATCACGTACTGAGCCTGACGCGCGTTACCGGCGTCGGAAGGGAACCAAGCGTACACGTAGTACTGCCCCGTGCTGGGCACCTGAATTTTCCAGTAAGCGCGCTGGATGTTGCCCGCATCGTTGGTCGGCGCGATTTCGTGATAGAGCCGCTCGTAGCGGTCGCTCAAGTCGCTGTTGGATGTGAATAGCCCCGCCGTGAAGTTATCATCCTCGTCATCAAAGACCTGTCCTGCGCCTTGGTCGGGCAGGTTGGGCACGCGGAGTGTCCAGCGCACGCGCGCGCCACGCGTGCTGGTGGGGTTCTCCATACATGTAATCGTGCCGTTGCCGTTGGCGATATACACAAGGTGGTTGGTTGGGTTAAGCGGGCTGCGGATAGCAACAGGCGAAGCTTGTACAGTGCCGTAATCGGGCACGAAGCGCACTGCGTCCGCCGCAACAATCGGCGTAATCGCCAGCGGATAGTCGGGACTGCTCACCCGTATTAGGTTATTGAGTGTGACGGTGATTTCCGTATTGCCGTCGTGGTAGAACACACGGTCACCTAATGGCTGCCAGCCACCCAGCGCCTGGTTCAGATTGAGCGTGGCGGGCGTGCCCGTAGCGTCAGACACCACATACTCGGCTTGCCGCGCGTAGGGAACCTCCAGCCCGCCGACGCGCGTCTCTGCGCTGGGCACATAGACGAACACGCGGTAGTAGCCCGGCGGCAACTGACCACTGCGCCAGGTAAAGCGCGCGATTGTAGGCGCCGGACCACCGGGCGTAGCCGGCTCTCGCACGCACTCCACATACTGATAAGGATTGGTAGTATCTAGATCGCCACGGAACGGGTCCGTTGCCTGCTCCGACGCCGAGGGAATTTTCCACGCGCCTGCGGGAGTCGAGCTGGTGAGTGTGGCGTTGTCGTTGTCTACCACAGTCGGCTGGCGCACCGAATCGATATCGGGTAGCGTCCACGAGAGCAGGAAGTTCGCGACGCTGTTGCGGGCGTTATCGGTCGTACCCGTGCGCTGATTGCTCCCGCGATGTGTACTCCAGCTGTTTTGGGCGACCGCCATCGCCAGCGTCGCTGCCCCCAGCATCATCCCTATCAGTATCCGCTTCATATGCTGTCTCCTATGCCCTACCATCACCTAAAAACCTCCCCGATCTGCCGAGCTGGGCTTGCGCAACTGATACGAACCACTCAGCTCAGGTCTGTCCAGCGTACTCCAAACAATCGAGCTATTGCCGAAGCCCAGATTGTCCTGATTGGGACGATAGTCGTTCGCGTCGAGCTCGAACACCTCGCCGGGGAACTCGCGCGGCTCGATATTGTTGCCCGAGCGCACCAGCGTTGAGCCGCTGTAGGCGTTCACAATCAACACGTTGCCGTTGATAAGATAGCGCGCCTGTCGCGGCTTGAATAGTATCGGTCGCAGCAGGTTGCCGCCACCATCCTCCGCAAGGTTATTCCCGTCTACGCGCCGACGCACGAAGTTCGTGTAGGCTTCGTTGGTCAACATCCATGAGACGTCCAGCGTATCGCCGAAGGTTCCTGTAGTGGGCACGCGCAACTCGTAGACGCCCGTGGTGGTGGTCACCAGCAGATAAAGTCCTGCGTTGCCTTGCCCACTCGCGCTACGCTTTGCCGTGTCAATCGATATCGGTGCAAGTATCGGCACGACGCGCCCGTCGGGCAAGCGCATACGACGGATGAAGAGCGTCTGGTCTTGCCCATTCACAATCAGTTGCAGGGTAATCATTCCCGCTTCGGGTGTGGGCGCATCCAGCGGGTCGGCAACGCCTGTCGCCTCAAAGCCGCTGACAGTAGTGTTTTGAACCAGCGTTGCGAAGCCGATTCGCGTGGTGTTGCCATCCCAGTACTCGAACCGCTGAGCCGCCAGATACCGCTGGGCACGATCGAGACGTTGTGAAGGCGTCGTCCAGTACAACACACCCAGCATCGGCACCGAGCGTGTCTCGTTGCCCTGCTGGTAGGTCAGGCTCACGGGCGGACCGACCGTGAAGGTACTAGTGTCCGCCACGAAACGGTCGACAATATCGACCACCCGTGCGTTGCCTGCGTCGGTAATCGTGTAGTGAATCCAGAACTCCAGCGGCTGGCGGTTCACATACGGGTTGCGGCTGGCGGGCACATATTCCGTCCAGACGGTCACATCGGTCGGATTGCGCAGGGTTTCGGGCATGCCGCTCACATAGTTCGAGCCGGGCAGCTGATTCGCCTGTGCCCACGCCTCGTCGCGCAGGTTCAGAATCTGCGCCACCTGGTCGTCCGCGCCGCGAATCACGATTCGGTCGGGGATGAAGCGTGTGATAGTGCGCACTTCCGCGCCTGCCCGATCCAGTATCGCCACGCGGTTGCGCTCAGGCTCCACAATCAGCAGTTCGTTCTCACCATAGCGGTACACGCGGGCGTTCGGCGTGATGGGATAGCGCGACTTGCTGGGCACGAACGAGCCGGTGTAGAACTCCAGCTGCGTATTCTCGGTCGACCAGACCACGCGCCCGGCGGTATCCACTTCCAGCACGCGGCTCTCGTCGGCGATGATCGTGCTTTGGCGGCTGTAGGCTTGCAAGCCTTCACCCGAGCTGATAATCAGCAAGCCCTCGCCAACTGCGATGGGCGACAGCCCCGTGCCCACCTGGAACCCCTCCGCGAAGCGGCGGAACAGCTCACGCAAGAAGGCGATAGGGTCAGGGTCTTGCTCCAAATCGGTAATCACATCGTCGATGAAGGGCCAGCGGATAATCGACTGATACTTCAGCGGCTCGGCAGGATTCACGCGCGGTATCGTACCTGCCTGCGCTCGGCGTTGCGCCAGGTCAGGCTGCAGACGGTATGGGTCGGTTGCCACGCCCAGTATCCCGCCGAAGCTCTCTAATCCACTACCCGTGGGAATAGTAATCTGGCACGGCAGGTAAATCACATCGCCCACCAGCACAGGGTTCGCCTGCAGCTGTTGCCCCAGAAACACGGCGTACCAGCGCAGGTTGTTCCAGTTGCCCGCCACACGCTCGGGGTCGATCCACAGCGGCGCAGTGCCACCCACATTCACCAGCACGGGCTGCGTGATGCTTAACACATTCTCAAGCAGGTTCACCTGCCCGCCGCCGCTTGCCTGCCCGAAACTGCTGATGCGAATCTGTCCGGTGTTCACATCAACCTTGATGTCAGGGCTTGGGCTATTCGGCGAGTAGGTAAGTGTGGACGCGACGTTGTTGGTGGGGTTCGGTCCGGAACGCCCATAGTCGCGCTGCGAGATTCGGATGTCGCCCGTCGCCACAATCGGCGCGCCCAGATCGATAATGAACTGCTCTGGCTCGGCGTCGAGCGCAATCAGCACGGTGTAGGGGAACCCGAACGGACCTACACGCGCTTGCCCTTCTGCAACGGCGTAGATTGCGCCATCGTAGTAAATCGGCGCACCCTTGAAAGTGAAGTTCATCCACTGGCGCTGTGGCTCGGCATTCGCATTTGGCACGAAGTCATTACTAAAGCGCAGGAACCGCCCCACGAATCGCATAAAGTACTCGTTCGGCTCACGGAACATGTTGCTCGGCTCAACTACAACAGGGTCGGTGCGCTGGGGACCAGGGATTACCTGTGTGTAGCCGCCATGCGACTGCCAGCGCCACAGGATTTTCGAGCCGCCGCGCGTTTGCTGCTGCGTAGGCGGCAGCTGCTCCTGAAGCGCGATGATATTGCCGCTTGCGCTGTTGGCGTCGGTTCCGTCGGTACCTGTCGTGATGTAGAGAACACCGTTAGGCGCGAGGGTGAAGCCGCGCAGTTTCTGAGGCGGCACGCTAGCAAGCTCTGTATAGGCAGGCAGAGTCGCGAAGGTGCGAAACATTAAGTTGAGGTTGCTCGCATATGCCCAGTCGATGTAGTAGTCGATGATGAAGGTGAATCCATCGATGGGTCCGCTATAGACCACGCGCCCCTGCTCGCTGGGCGGGTTGAACACGCACTGGCTGGTGATGTCCTCGATTGCGCCTGTGGCGTTATTGATACGGAACACGCGCGGATGGAGCGGGTTTGTGATGCCGTCACTAGGCACGTAGTAACGGGCGCGTCCCGTGAGGCGCGAGCGGAGGAAGTTCTGATACACACCTGCAGTGTTGATGGCGGGCGTGAGCACTTCGCCTTTCGCGCCAACCCAGAACGACTGCACGCCCTCGAGCTGGCTGGAGCCTGTACCACCAAGGTCGCGTCGTGCGCCGAAGTAGACCATCATATCGTTGCCGCCGCCCTGACCCAGATTGGGCACATAGCCTGCAGTAGCAGGCAGCAACCAGTTGCCCGCGTTGCCCGTGCGTGGCTGGAACCACTCAGCGGTGAACACGCCCTGACTGCGCACCACCTGCGGCGGGTTGCTCAGCAGCACTGCGTAGAATCCCGCCGAACTTTGCGAACCTGCTTGATGGAACGAGGGCACAAGCAGCAGGGTATTGTCAATTACAATCGGCGCAGGGATTTGACCATCGGCGGTGGTCGGCGTGGACGCCGCGGGCGCAGGTGAATTGACCGTCCACACCAGCTGCCCCACTGGGGGGACGCGCCCTTGTGCATTGCGCGGCAGTGCCCAGTAGCCGCGTACCTCAGTACCAACAACCACAATCACCTGCAAGCCCTGTGGGGTCTCTACCACCACAGGCGGCGAGGCTTGCCCACCTAAGTTTACTTCCCAAACCCTGTCGAAGCTTTCGCCCTGCTCGAGGTCTAAAATCCCATCGTCGGCGCGTCCGTCGCCGTCGAGGTCGCGCTGGGGCACAGCGTCGTAGCAGATGAGACGGTTGCCGCTAACCAGAAACACCAGCCCACCATAGACAATAGGCGTACCGTTCGCCAGGTTGTAGTTCGTGTTGCGGTCGCGCCAGCGCACAGCCATCGGCGCACTGTACTGGTCAGACACCGCGTTTGCGCGTCGCTGATTAAAGCCGTCGCTGCTGCTCGCGCCCGCCCAGCGGATGAGGTTATAGGCGAATTTGAGTTCCAGGTCGGGCACGGCATCCATGCGGAATTCGGCGGCTTGCTGCGGCACGGAGCCATCGCTACGCACGAGGGGCGCGTTAATCGCCGCTGCGATTCGCGCGTTGCTCACGATGATGCGTCCTGCGCCGTAGGTAGCAGCGGCAATCACGGGCGCGTTAGCATTCACAGCCGTTACGATTTGCAGTACGGGGCGATTCGCGCTGACATCGAGCGCACCGCCACCGAAGCCACGCCCGCGCAAGCCCAAGCTCGCCACTTCCGCGGGCGTGAGCGTGTAGTAGCCGCGGAGCAGCGGATGGTTCAAATTTACGATGTTAATTGCGTCTGTGTTGTTGACCGGCTCCACTTCGGGGAAGAAGAGCCTGCCTACTGCGCCTTGTTGAGGGGCGTCAATCCACAATACGCCGCCGCCATCCACGAAGCGGCGCAGCTTCTCCCGAATCTCGGCGGTCATCCCGCCCCAGTTCGTGCGGCTGAGCAACAGAATCTGATAGCGCGCGAGTTGGTTATCGTTCAAGCGGCTCACATCGACGAGCCAGTACGCAGCGCGGTTGCGCGGTGCACCCGCCTGCGCATAGGGATTGCGAAACACCAACCCCAGCGGTTTGACATCCGTGCGCCGATCCATCGCATAGAAGGTGTACACATCGCGCACGAGGTTATCGTTCGGGCTAAATGCGACCACGCCCGCGTTAACCGTCACGGTGCGCGATTCGTAGCCGCGTCCGTCCGCCAGTGCGCTTGCTACCGTCAAGCCTATTGCGCTTACCAGAATCTGTTTCATCCATTTCATCGTTTCTGCCTCCGCCTTACGGTCGGATATCGCCTGCGTAAATCGGTTTCGGGCACACAGGCAGCCGCGGGATGGGCGGCAACAGCCTGCCCGGATGCTGCCCCGACGGGTCTTGCGTTGCGTCATACGCCACACGCCCTACAAGGTTCGGGCTGCGGAACACGGGGTCGTGGCGCATGAACAGGTTCACCGCCGCCTGCTGCGCTGGGTCGTGGAATGCCGTCTGGTGCTCGGTCGGGATCTCGAAGTTCGAGCTGCCGTAGCGTCGGGGGATCCAGCCCCACTTGCGCAGCCACTCGGTCTGGTCGCCCAGCGACGCCGTGAAGTTCTCCGCGATGGCGCCGACGATAGTAATCTTGATATCCAGCGGCTCGCCGTAGAAGGGGAACTCAGGCGAAGCGACCCCTGCAGGGCGCACGCCGCGCGCTTCGAAGTTCGCTCGCGTGTCCTGCGGGTCGGTGTTGAACCAGTAGCCCGGAATCACGAAGAAGCTGCCTTCCTGTGCGAACAGCGCAGCCTCGATGCGGATGTCCAGCGGTTGAATTGCTGCCGCACTGATGCGATACGGCGTGTTGTCGGTGGGCAGTTGGAAGTCGCCCAAGTTCGCGATGGGCTGCAACTGCAGTTGCAACAGGTTCACGATGCCCGGCTCAGGCGCGAAGCCGTAGCTGGCGCCTGCGGGCAGCGGTACCAACGGGAACGCGATTTTCTCGTAGTTTGGGTACACCTGTAGCGTACTGCGCCCCAGCGGGTACATAATCGCCGGGAAGCCTGGTACATTGAACCGATAGAACGGATCAGTGAACTCCGACGGGTTGACCAGCAGATTGATGAACGAACCTGCGCCGCTGGCAGCGTGGCGCAGATGCAGCCGCAGCCCACCGAAATTGCCGCTGTACTGTGTGGGATCTATGCCGAAACTGAACAGTAGTTTCATCGGCTGGTCGGGCAGCACTTCAAAAAAGTATGGCGATTCGACATTTGTCGGGTCGCCCTGCGCGCTGGCGGGGCTGTCGAATGTGCGCTGCAGGAACTGCGTGGTGTTCACGCACACGTAGTCTTTCGCGATAATCGCCAGCGCGGAGCGCTCATCACCCTTAACGATGTTGCCCTCGATATACGCCGTGCCGTTGGTCACAATCGTAATCTGCCTGCCTGAAGGGATGCGTCCCTTGATGCGCACATTACCTTCTGCGTAAATCACTCCGTTGAAGGGCACATCGAAGCTCGTATCACCCACCGTGATTTCGTTGGTGAGCGTCGGGTCATTTGGGTTGTTCGGGTTGCGGAAGAAGAAGTTCATCGTCTTCAGGTTCGTGGGCGCGCCCGTAATAGGGCTGTACCATACATCGCGAGGCTCCGCCTGATTGCGCGTGATGCGGAAGCCCTGTGCACGAACCGAGCCGTTCGCGTCCAGCACCTCAACCAACTCGATAAATGCCCCGGGCGGCTCGTAGAAGGGACCATTCCAGAAGCGCGAGCGTCCCGGGTTCACCCAGTCGCCGCGCAGGGTGTAGCCCCCCAAGAAGCCGCGGCTCTCCTGCTGGATGTCGAGGGCGTTGTTGATGTAGATTCCGCGTCCGAAGCCGAACTGCCCCGTGTTGAACCACACGCCGTTGGGGCGCGGTCGCCAGATGCCCGATTCTTGAGTGGCAGCAGCGTAGCGCGGCAGGTTCGTGGCGGGGTCAACTGTGTCCATGCGAGGTGGCTCAAGGTAGGCAATTGCGCGGGGGTAGCCGTCGGCGGCGGTAAGCGGGCGTCCGTCGCGGTACAAACCGTTTGCCGTCGTGAAGTTCGCTGCGCTGCTAGGCAGCAAGTTAAAAGTGTTTGTACCAACGCGCATCTGCACCTGTGCGCCGTTGTTATGAGTCACTTCGCCAGCAACGAACACGCGCTCGCCCAACGCGGGGTTAATTGCGATTTCCACATTACCGCTGAAGCGCAGGTTGCCATTCACAAAGATCGAACCACCGCCGCTGCCCAGTTCGCCCAGAATCATTCGATATGGAACGCCGATGCCGATGTCCTCTGCGCCCAAATCCATCAGTGTGCCGCGCTGCTCCTTGTTCATCACGAAGCGCAGGTAGTCAATCGTACCAATCTGCATATAAGCCACGCGCTCGGCGCGGCTGACGCGGTCAGCAAGGTTGAAAGTTGTGGGGTCGTTCGGGTCAATCACCCCAACACGCCCAACCGACTCAATTTTAATGACAGGCTGTCGGTGGACGGGACCCGAAGGCTGGTAGGAGACACGTATCAGGGCGCGCCCGTTCTGCAGGTTCACGCGCGTGTAGCCGCCTGTGCCGTCAGCAGGGTTGTACGGCTTGAGCCAGAAGAAGTCTGGGTCGGCGGGCGTGGCGATGTTATCAGGTGTCGGACGCCAGTCCGCGCCGAACTCGCTGCGCACGAGCTGATCAATCGCGTATTGCAGTCCCGACTCGGCGAAGAATTCCGCGCTGAGCCGTTCGCGCGCCTGCTGCACATTCAAGATGTTGCGGGCAATCACGGTGATGAACACGCCCCCCAGCACCAGCAGCACGAAGCTGACCAGCAGGGCTATCACCAGTGTCTGACCGCGTTGTGTATGTTTGTGTGCCATAGCCTTTGTCTCCTTACCTCCCGCGCGCCTGAACGATGTTGGGCGCTTGCAGCTGCGTCGTGAGCGCGTAGTTCACAGGCTGCTGCGCGCCATAAAACTTCAGCCCCATTTTCAGGTTCATCAGCCGCCGCGTCTGATAGTCCGCCACATAACTATCGCCCGTCTGATTGAAGCGGTAGAAGAAGGTGACCACAATCGGGCTGTTGGGCGGTAGCGGTGTGTTCGGGTCGCTGTAGAACTCGATGTAGCCGCGCAGCAGTTGTGGTGTGAAGCCATAGGTGGACATCACTTCCGCATAGGGCGCGGCGTCCTCATACAGAATTCGGTACTGGTTCAGCCCTGGCGTCGCCGTCGCCGACGAAACACGCTGATAGCGAATGGGGCGACCATAGTTGGGACCCGGACGCTGGTCGGGACCAATCACAATCTCCGAGCCGGGCACGATGGACGCAGCGGGGAACGTAAGGTGGTTGTCTGCGCCGTCCATGCTGCCGTCGTTGTTCAAGTCCATCAGCGAGATGTAGCGTCGTATGTTGGGCGCGTTGTTCGGGTCGTTGCGGTACGCTGCGTTGTAGCGCCCGTTCACCGTGCTTAGGTTCGGATTGCTGTCGTTGAATGGGGTGCGGAACTCACCCGTGTTGAAGCTCACACCCTGCGTAGGGAACTGAAACCACCACGGGATTGCCATGTCAATCAATCCCGCTTCGGGGTTCATATAGAACGCCATTGGCTCGGCGTCGGTGTAGTAGTTCAAACTTGTGTTGAGCCAGCCGGGCTGAGGCACACCCGTATGAATCATTTGCTGAATCCGCGTGAGGTTCGCAACCCACTGGTCGTATTCCTGACCGTTGGGAGTGAAACGGTAGTAGCGCAGGTACCACTCGCCGTTGCCGTTCGGGGCGACGTAGAAGTAGCGCAGGGTCTCGTTGCGCTGTCGAGCGTCGGGTCGGCTACGGAACGCCACCAATCTAAAGGTTTCAGGATTCACATCCCACAGCCCCTGTGGGAAACGGATTTGCAGCGGGGCTGCGCCTGCACCTTCATCGCCCAGCGTGTCGGTCTCGATGGGCGCGCCCATCTGGTTCACCGCCAGCGCGGGCGTGAGCTGCATCAGCGACTCCACTTGAGGGTTGCCGTTCGCATCGAAGGTCAGGTTAATCATGTCTACCTGACCGATGGGTACGATAGGCTTTGCAATCTTGCGCCATGCCGCGCGTTTGTTGCCGTAGAAAAAGTTCGGGTCGAAGAATTCGTTAATGTTGTCAAACAGTTCAGGATTCAGCACCCACTGATTGCCCTGCCGCACATAGAGTCGGAACTCGGCGCGGTAGAGCACAGCGTAGTTTTCGGGCTGGGTCGCTGCTGCCAGAGCGACTTCATCAGGGTTGAAGTAGGGATTGTTATTATCCATCAGCCCGATGAAGTAGCGAATCACGGTGCGTCCAGGCGAAACAGGTACGGCGATTTCCGCGTCCGGCTCGCCGTTGGGACCGATGGGAATGTCCGAAGTCGGGTCGTTCGACTCCTGCGCAGGGTCACCGTAGGCGGGCGCGACCATATCGATAATCGCATAGCGCATCGGGAGGCTCACCACCTGCCCCTGTCGGTTCAGCACAGGGATATTGATGACACGATCGCCGTTATCAAACACATATGCGGCGCGTTTGAGATCGTTGGTGAACTGGTTAATAGCGAGTCGCGTCGCATCTTGGGCTTGCGCCTGAATCTGTCCCTGCCGTGTAAAGCGGAACCCCTGCACCAGCGGGATGAGTAGCAAGCCCAGCAAGATGGCGGTAATCGCAATTACCACCAACAGCTCGACCAGTGTGAACCCTGCCTGATTGCCCCGATACGCCTGCCGAAACCGCATATTTAGCCTCCCTGTTTGGACTCAACCGATTGTGTATGGGTTCCCCTATCAATCCCTGACAGGTAACAGTATATCGAAATCTGTTCGTGTGCGTCGTCCAGGTGGCTCATGGGTCACGCGCACTTTGACGGAGAGACCTTGCACGCCGCGCACCGCTTGCCCTGTGACTCCCGGGTCCCAGCGCGTGGCATTCGAATGCACATCGCGCAGGTCGATGTAAGCGCGTCCGCCGTCCAGAATGTCACTAATTTTGAACACCCCATTCGTGCCGCGTTGAGTACGTCCGTTTGTATCTACATACCAGTACTCGCGTAGCAGCACGGTCTTACCTGCCTCGCTGGGCGTGAAGTAGAGTCGACGCGCGCGGTCGATCGTTTCGCCGTTGAATGCCGCTTCGAAGTCGTACCAGCAGCTGTCTACTGTCAGCGTGCGGGGGTCTTGCACCAGGTAATACCGATTGGCAGCTTTCTGCACCGAAATCGCCCAGTTCTCGTGGACTTTATAGAACACACGCACTTTGCGCCCGCGCATGTCGGGGTTCGCAATCTGGATGTTGCCCGTGACGTAGTCGATGGTTGCGCCGAGATTGGGCAGCGACTGTCCGCGCAGCTCGGGTGCAAGCTGATTGTCGGGGATTTGCTGCCCCTGTTGGAAGTAGGCGGCGCGCCCAGTCAACATATCCACGATAATCAAATCGGCTTGCAGCGCGCCGCCGTTTGCGTCGCGCCCGAGTCCCATGCCTGTGTAGATGGTCTGGTCGTCCTGCTGGTCGCCCACTTGTTTCAGGTCGGTGAATGCAAGGCGCAATCGACCGCTGTTGGGCACAGTGAATTCCTCGCGCATAATAGACCAGTCATGCACGTAGTAGCTCACGTAGGCTTCCAGTGGGCGTGTGCCGCGCCAGAACCGCTCGTAGAAGCCCGACGCGCGCGGGCTAATCAGAATCGTGCCCGTGAGCGGGTTCAACACCTTGTACTGGTAGGGCGACTCTTCACTCCACGGCGCGCCTGTAGGCAACCGCTCGAACACGCGCGAGACCACATCGGAGAACGGCGCGATGCCCAACACACTGTTCTGTATCCCGTCGGGCACGGGCAGATCCATCCACACGGGCGTGGGCGGGTTCGGGAACGTTGGATTCAACGAGATGATTTCGGTCAGGAACAGCGACTCCACGCGCCCGCCCGGCGCAACATAGACGACGGAGTATTCCACTTGATACTGAATCGGCGCGCCGCGCAGGGGGCGCAACAATACCTTACCCGCGTTGTAATCGATACCGTACTCAAAAGGGCGAATGTTGGGGCGTTGGAAATCGGAGTCCAGAATCAGCCGCCGCATGGGTGCGCCCGTGACAGTAAGGTACTCGTTAGGGATGTCACCGATCTGTCCACCGATAGGCTGCGCGATGGGGGCAAACAGCGTGGTGTAGACAATACCTTCGGTCAGCTCGTTGCGGCTGCCGAGAGTGGGACCAGGCAGCCCCAGACTCACGCGTTCGCCTGAGATGCGGCGAAATCGGTTCACGCCGCTGGCGTACTGTGTGGGGAAGTTATTCGGCAGGTTCGGCTGTACGCCCAAATCGTTTGGGTCTACCGAGGGATCAACAACCAACACGGGGTCGCCCGACGAAAAGTCAAAGCGGGTCGGCGCAATCAGGCGCGGGAGGTTCTCCGCGCGGGTCTTGAGCCGCTCCATCTCCTGCTGGGCGATGCGGGTGGCGGCATCGCTCTGCCCCGAGCGCTTCAACGCCAAAAAGCCGCTCGGATACAGGCGAATGAACGCCAGTATGCCAATCGCCAAGATTCCCATTACCACCAGCACCTCGACCAGCGAGGCGCCGCGTTGTTGTCTACCCATGCCTACCATAGTTATCGCCCCTTCTCAAGCAGCACGGACTTTTGTCCGTCGTCTGTGGCACGGGCGTCACCGTCCGTGCGCACCGCACATTTGCGTCTCCGCTTATGCGCGTGTGTAGCGTCGGCGTCTCCGCCGACGATGCTTGGACATTCCTATCCAAGCAACTGTTTACACGACCTCCGCAGTCTTGCCGCGCTTAGGGGCGCATCGTGTACGGCGACTGGAACATCTCGAAGGAGTCCATCACCTTCACATTCCCTGTGAGGAACAGCACGATGTCGCTTTTTGCGCGGGTCGGAACAGCACCTGTAAAAGAACGATGATAGCTACACCAGGTGACCACAGCAGTCGTGTCAGGGTTGCGATAACCGAGCTGGCGCGGGTTGTCGGTGGGCTTGGGACCGATTGGGTTATCGAAGTAGCCTACACCATAGTTTGTCGCTCCTTGATTCAGTTGGTTTTCGCGTGCATTCAGTTGCTGATTAGACCAGAAAAGCGTGTAGCGCAGCTCGTGATTGCTGCTTTGCCCGATACGCCCAGTAGAGTAGCTATCGTACCGATAGAAACATACGACGGGGCTGTTGGAATCGCCTGGTCGCAGGCGCACGGGCTGCCCCGCAAGCGCGTGCCCTTGCGGATAGACCGCCTGTGTGATGATTCGCTTGTCATCGATGGGGTTATTCGGGCAGTAGAAAATCTCGTCATTCTTGAGGTAATTGCCAAGGGGTTTCGGCGCGAGGTTGAAAGGCACTGCCTGCGCCGCGTTGCAGGTGAGGTTGCCGTTCGCATCCACGGCATATGCGCCCAACACCGGCGGATAGGCGCGGAAATCGTCTTTATAGTTCTGTAGCGCCACGAAAATCTGGCTCAGATTGGACGAACAGCGGCTTTTGCGCGCATTCTCGCGTACCGTGCCCGCCACCGGGAAGATGATCGCCGCCAGAATAGCGATAATCGCGATCACCGTCAGTAGCTCTACCAGCGTAAATCCTCGTCTCATCATCGTGCCCCTGCGTCCTCACCGCTTTAGACAGCGGCTGTAGTGAATCAGGTTCCCGCCCTAATTATGACACAGGTGGGAATTTTCCTGCAATTTCGCCTCAGGGTAAAGACGCCACACACGAGCGCAGGCAGTTTCCTGGTTATCAGACCTCTCGTTCCTGCACAGGCTTTAACAGCCACGCCGACGCGAGAAAATAGATTGGCGCAAGCAGGAAAATCCAGCGCCAGCCCACGCCTAAGCCGTACGCAGCGTTCAGCCAGTCGCCCAGCGGTCCGGCAATCAGCGGTGCAATCACCTGTGGCATTGTCATCGCGATGTGCCAGATTGCCATATACCGTCCCGATTCGCGGGTGGGCACGAGGTTGCTAGCTAACGCCCAGTCCACTGCCGCGTATGCGCCCCATGCCACGCCGAACAGCGCACCCGTGAAGTACACCATCGTCAGGTCCTGCGCCGCCAGAAACAACCCCGCGCACACGCACATCAGCCCCACACAATAGTAAATAATCTGCTTTTTGCTCATGCGATCCGCCAACGTGCCCGCCAGCCAGTTGCCCAGCACACCCGTCAGCGTCGCTGTCGCCATAAAGCCGAACGCATGCTGCGGCGCTGCGCCCTTCAACCCAATCGTATCGCGCAGGTAAAACTCCAGAAAGAACAGCGCAGTGAAAAAGCCCATATTGAACACAAACCGCGAGACCACCACCCATCGGAAGTTGGGCAGCTCGTTCAGCAAGATATTCACGAACAGCGACAGGCGCAGACGCTTTTCGTCGGGATTGCGCGGCTGCCACTGCGGTTCGCGCATCCCCAGCACCGTCCAAAGCATCGTGACTACCAGAAAGCCGATGAGTGTCCACCCCACGATTTGCAGACGTGTGGCGCGTGATAGATCCCCCAAAATCAGTGGTGGCTCGCCCAGCAGCACGCCCGCCAACGCCAACCCCGCCAACGTGCCCACCAGCGTCATCATCCCCATATACGCCGATGCCAGCCCGTGTCGTTCGGGGGGTACATAGTCCGGAATCACCGCCTGATACGGTCCGTTCGCCCAGTTCAGAAATAGTTGAATCGCCACAAAATGCAGCACCAGCAGCAGAAAGCTCTGCGTGGTCATAAACAGCAGAATGAACGGCAAGGTCAGCAGCGTGCCCCACAGGATGAACGGGCGTCGCCTGCCCATCCGCGCCGTGCTGCGGTCGCTTATCGGTCCTGCGATGAGTTCAATAATCGTGGAAATCAGCGCGCCTGCCGCCGCCAGCCACGCCAGATAAATCCCGCGTTGCGCTTCGGGCGCAAGGTCGTTCACTCGCGCCTGCATTACGATTGTTAGGAACGCCGCCCAGTGAACGCTCACGCCCAGCCAGAACGCGCTGATTGCCCAGTAGTTCACGCGCGTCTTAACCACGCGGGGATTATAGCATGATGTATACTTTAGTATATGTTGCTCGCCATCGTCGTCGCCGTTGTGATTGTCTTTGGGCTGCTCTTACTCGCGAACTATATTGCGACTCGGGCGACTTTGCGTCCGCCGCGCACGCCGTTTTTCATAACCCCGCGCGATATGGGACTGCCGTACCAGAATGTGGCGTTCCCCTCGCGGGATGGGATACGGCTTTTTGGCTGGTGGATCCCGAACCCCAAGCCCGTCGGCATCGCGATTCTGTGTCACGGCTACCTGATGAACCGTTGCGAACCGTTGCCTGTGGCAAGAGAACTCTGGCATGCAGGATTCCACTGCCTTGTGTTCGACTTCCGCGCGATGGGCAAAAGCGAGGGCGACCTCTGCACGATTGGCGACCAGGAGCGGCTCGATGTGCTCTCGGCGGTCGATTTCGTGTGTCGAATCGCCCCCGATTTGCCTGTGGTGGTGTACGGCGCATCGATGGGGGGCGCTGCAGGTTTGCTGGCAGCGGCAGAGGATACGCGTATTCGCGCTGTAGTGGCAGACTCTGCCTACGCACGACTCAGCGAGGCGGTCAAGGGCTGGTGGCGCAACGCGGTGGGCAAGGTGTCGTTTCTGCTACACCCCACGCTGTGGATTGGTCGGCTGTATACGCGACGCTCGCCCACCAAAGTCGCCCCCGAAGCCGTGATTGCTCATATCGCGCCGCGCCCTGTGCTGCTGATGCACGGTACAAATGACCAGCTCATCCCCCCACACCACGCCGAACGCCTGTTCCAGGCAGCCCGCGAACCCAAGCAACTCTGGTGGGCGGATGGATGCGAGCATGTGCAAGCCCGCTACGAACGCCCTGAGGAGTTCTATAACGTGCTGGTAAACTTTATGCTGAAATCGGTGAACGCGCCAGAGGCGGGCAAGTAGGTATACTTCCTGCCTGTATGCTACAAGTCCTGAGCCTGCAGGTGGAGCCGTTGGAGACCATTCTGGCGCGGCTGCGTCAGGGCGCGCTGCAGCCTACCCCTGAAATGGAAGCCCAAGTGCGCGCGATTCTGGAGCGCGTGCGCACGGAAGGCGACCGCGCTCTGCTGGACTACACTCGCCAGTGGGACTGCCCCACGATGGAAAGCCTGGAGGTTTCCGAAGCTGAGTTCGAGGCAGCGTATCGCCAGGTGGACGCGGCGGTGATTACGGCGATTCAGCATGCGGCAGCGCGCGTACGACGATTCCACAAGCCCCAACGCACCAACTCGTGGCACCTACTGGAGCCGCACGGCGGTTGGCTGGGGCAAATCGTGCGCCCGCTGCAGCGCGTCGGTGTATATGCCCCCGGCGGACGCGCCCAGTACCCCAGCACCGTGATTATGAACGCCATTCCCGCCAAAGTCGCTGGCGTGGAGGAGGTAATCCTCTGCACGCCCCCGCAACGCGACGGCAGTATCCCCCCCAGCGTGCTGATCGCCGCGCGTGAGTCGGGCGTCAACCGTGTGTTCAAACTTGGTGGGGCGCAAGCTGTCGCCGCGATGGCATATGGCACAGCAACCGTCCCTGCGGTCGAGAAAATCGTCGGACCGGGCAACCTCTATGTGGCAATCGCGAAACGCATGCTGTGGGGCGTTGTGGGCGTGGACTTGTGGGCGGGTCCCAGTGAGGTTGCTATCATCGCCGATGAGAGCGCGCGCCCCGACTACATCGCTGCCGACCTAATGACCCAGCTCGAACACGGCGCGGAGTCGGTGGGCTATCTGTTCACGCCAAGCGAGCGAATTCTAAACGAGACCCGCGCTGCGCTAAGTGAGATGCTGCCCCAGCGGACGCGTCGCGCGATTCTGGAGCAGTCGCTGGCGAATAGTTTTGCGGTTCTCACGCGCAGCCTGCCAGAGGCGTTCGAGCTCGCCAACGCCGCCGCGCCCGAACACCTGACACTAATGGTGCAGCAGCCCTTGCACTGGCTGAGCCACGTGCGCAACGCAGGCTGCATTTTTCTGGGGCACGACACGCCTCAATCGGCGGGCGACTATGTGGCGGGTCCCAGCCACACGCTGCCCACCGGACGCGCCGCGCGATTCGAATCGCCTGTGTCGGTAGAAACCTTCCTCAAGCGCAGCAGCGTGATTGCCCTCAGCTGCGACGCGCTGCGCCAACTCGCGCCCGATATCCTCGCGCTGGCGGACGCCGAAGGCTTGGAAGCCCACGCCGCCGCCGTGCAACTGCGACTGCAACTGGAGTGAATGATGCGTAGCCACAATCCCGGTTCTCGGTTCGGTATGTATGAGCGCGAAACCAGCGAGACGCGCGTCTATGTCTCCGTCGATCTCGACGGTTCCGGCAACGCCCAAATCAGCACAGGCGTCGGCTTTTTTGACCATATGTTAACCCAAATCGCACGACACGGTTTAATCGACCTCGTGATTAGTGCGACAGGCGATTTGGAAGTGGACGAGCACCACACGGTGGAGGATGTGGGCATCTGTTTGGGCAAAGCGGTGCAGCAGGCGTTGGGCGACATGCGTGGCATTAATCGCTATGGCTGGGCGATTACCCCGATGGACGAATCGCTGGCGATGGTGGCGATTGACCTCAGCGGACGCCCCCTGCTGGAGTTCCACGCGCAGTTCCAGCGCGAGCGCGTCGGGCAACTGCCCACTGAGCTGGTGCAAGAGTTCTTCCGCGCGTTCGCCAGTCATGCGCATGCCACCTTGCACATTCGCCTGTTGCACAGCGCGAACGACCACCACGCGATTGAAGCCATCTTCAAAGGCTTCGCTAAAGCGCTGGAGATGGCGACGCGCTTCCACCCGCGTCAATCGGGCGCACCGTCCACCAAAGGTTACATCGAGGGCGCGGAGCCTCCGACAGGGCTATGATAGCAATCATCAACTACGGCATGGGCAACCTTCGCAGCGTGCAGAAAGCCCTGCAGCATCTGGGCGCGGAGGTGCACATCACCCATAAGCCTGCTGACTTAGCCTCTGCCGACGCGATTATCCTGCCTGGCGTGGGCGCGTTCGGGGCGGCGATGCAACGCCTCAACGAGTCGGGTCAGGCTCACGCCATTCGGCGCAGCATCGAGGCGGGCAAGCCGTTCTTAGGTATCTGCCTGGGACTGCAACTGCTGTTCGAAAGCAGTTCCGAGTCGCCTGGCGCGCAGGGGCTAAGCATTCTCAAGGGGCGTGTGATAGGCTTTGCAGAGACGTCCAACTTTCCGATGCGCATTCCCCACATCGGCTGGAGCCGCCTGCGCCTCACACAGCCCGAACACCTCCTTTGGCAAGGCGTCCCTGAGGGCGCATATGTCTACTTTGTGCATTCCTACTACGCCGAACCTGCAGACCCTGCTATCGTCACCGCGTATTGCGAGTATGGTGTGCAGTTCCCCTGCGCCATAACGCAAGGCAACCTGCACGCCGTACAATTCCATCCTGAAAAGAGCAGCGCGGTGGGACTCCAAATCCTGCGGAACTTCTGTCAAGCCTTGTAGCGTCGGCGTCCCGCCGACGAATACATCCTCCCCCAACGTAGCGTCGGCGTC
>CAYVKB010000040.1:0-23073 GCA_964451985.1 uncultured Fimbriimonadales bacterium
GGCGGAGCCTCGCCCTCCAGATTGGGTATGGCTCGGCGGAGCCTCGCCCTCCACATTTGATTTCGGGTATCCTTAGCTCGATGCGTATCCAACCTGTGGCGTGGCGAGATGGCGTGGTGGCGATTTTAGACCAGACTCAGCTGCCGGAGCGCGTGGTGGTTGAGGAGTTCGACGATTGGCGCGGGGTGGCGGATGCAATTCGCGTAATGAAGGTGCGCGGTGCGCCTGCGATTGGCATCGCCGCCGCCTATGGGCTGTGTTTGGCAGCAAGGCAAATCGAGGCGGACAGCAGCGAGGCGTTTCGCGTGGCGTTCGGCGAGGCGTGCGCTGCCTTCGCCCAGACGCGCCCGACCGCTGTGAACCTGTTCGGCGCGATTGAACGCCTGCAGCGGGTGGTCGCCGATTCCGGTACGCCCGATGAGGCACGGGAACGCCTGCTTGCTGAAGCACAAGCCATCCAACGCGAGGACTACGAAGCCGACCGCGCGATGGCGGAGTATGGTGCAGCCCTGCTGCCCAACGGCACGCGCGTGCTGACCATTTGCAACACGGGCGCGTTAGCCACAGGCGGTATCGGCACGGCGTTGGGAATCATTCGCGTTGCCCACGAACAGGGCAAACTGCAGCAAGTGTACGCCTGCGAGACGCGCCCGCGCCTGCAGGGGTTGAAACTCACAGCGTGGGAACTGCTGCAAGAGGGGATACCGTTCGAAGTGATTGCCGACAGCGCAGCGGGCACGCTAATGGCACAGGGTAAGGTGGACGCCGTGATTGCTGGTGCCGATCGCATTGCTGCCAACGGCGACACAGCGAACAAAATCGGCACTTACACGCTGGCGGTGTTGGCGCACTACCATCAGATACCGTTCTACATCGCCGCGCCGATGTCCACAATTGATTCTGCGACGCCCAACGGCGGGGCAATCCCAATCGAATACCGCGACACGACGGAAATCACGCATATCGGCGGCTTGCAAGTTGCCCCGACAGGCACGCCCGCACTAAACCCCGCGTTCGACGTCACGCCCGCGACGCTGATTGCCGCCATCATTACGGAGCGCGGCGCGTATCGCCCGCCCTATCGGTTTGGCTAAAGCTCCAACGGTGTGACGATTTTCACCGCGAGGCGGTTTTGGCTACGGTTCGCATTCGGCAAGCCATAGATGATGAACAAATCGAAGCCCCTGCGCACCCGCTGCAGGTAAGTGAGATAGAAGTTGCGCGTGGTCTCCAGCTCTCCGCCGAACTCGAGGCGGTTCAGCACCAGCCTGCCTCCAATCGCGCGTTCGGGGTCAATCTCATAATTCACAGTGAAAATCAGCTGGCGAGCACGGTCAGTGGGTGCATCGGCGTAGTCGATTTCAAGGTTCTCAGCATCTAAGCGCAGGCGGAAGCGGGGTGCAAGTTCGTAAGACTGTACGAATCGTGCATACACGCTGCGCCCGCCGTTCAAGTCGCCCGCGCGTAGCTCCAGACTGCCCGTGCGATAGATGTCCAGCACGTTCCACGCATACTCCACGCCGAGTGTACGGTCGATGTTCGGCGGGCGGTTCAGGTAATCAGCCGAGAGCGTGAGGCGATTCTGCGAGGCGTACAGCCACTGCAGGGTCAGCGTGCCACCTTCGTCTAAGCGTGCGCCACCATAGCGCGTGCGACGGCTAAGTTCCACGCGCGTCTCGGTATACAGCAAGCGTTCGTTTTCGGGGCGGTCGAACCACAGTACGCCGAACCGTAGTCCGCGAAAGCCCGTTTCCGGTGCAAAGCCCAAGCGCGGGCGGTAGTTCGGCTCGATATCGGTGTATTGCAGCTGGTAGTTCGGTACGCGCTCAGGGGCGTTGCGTTGCAGGGTGTATTGCTGGTACACGCCTGTGCGCGCGCCGCTGAGTTTATAGTATGCGCCTGTGAGTCGCAGCTCGCCATCGCCTGCGATGCGCCGCGAGTCTACAATCGCGCCCAGTGTGTCTTCTTCTACATCGCCCTGCAAGCGCACGCCCAGCAGGTCAATGAATGACCGCTCGGCAAACTGATAGCGCACGCGCCCGACGCCGAACTGCCGCTTGCGTCCGTTAGACTCGTACTCGCCCGCCATCGCACCGTAACGCCAGTCGCTCAGCGCGCCGAACGCCTTCAGCCCCGCGTTTAACTCCTGTACGCGCAGGCTGTAGAACGCAGCGCGTGGAGGCATAAACTCGTTGCCCTCCTGAAAGAAAGGGCGCGTCTCGGCAAGCACTTTCTCGGTGTAGGAGAAGTCTACGCTTGCCACATCCGCCGCGATATTGCGAAAATCGGGCTTGAGGGTCAGTAGCGCGGTAATCGGGTCGCCCGCAGTGTAGCGCAGGTCCAGCCCGCCTCGAGTCCGTGTGTCGCTACGGTCGCTGTCGCCTGTGAAGTAAGGCAGCACGATAATCGGGTAGCGTGGCGGAGGCGGCTCCAGTCCCGTCCACAGGCTCTGACGGCGTGTGGAGTAGAACGCACCCATATTGGGGAAGGTGTAAATCTCATTCAGGCGCGGGATGTAGCGCTCCAGAATGAGTCCGAACCGACTCTGTTTGGGTGAATAGCGCAGGATGCGGAACGGGATACGCATCTCCGCGCTCCAGCCGTTCTCCAACAATTGTGTGGCGGCTTGCCAGTCGCCGCGCCAGCGGATGTTTTCGGTGGTGCCTGCGGGAAAATCGTCCGCCTGTGCGCCTCGCGCGTTCACGGTGAAGGTATACGGTTCCAGCCCGCGCGCCTGCGGTTCAATCAGCACCATCACGGTATCGTCGTTCTCCAGATAGCCCCCGCGTTTGGTCTCGCGCGCTTGAATGAGATGGGGGTTTGGGTCCTCGCAGATGAACGCCACATAAATCGCCTCGTTATCGTAGCCGATGTAGGCGCGTGTGGGGAACGCCCCCCACTGCTGCCGCGAGGGCGACCAGAACTTCTCGACGAAGTACGCATCCGCCCACTCGTTGAGGTTCACAGTGCCGTCAATTACGGGCGGGCGACTGAGCTTCTGTGCGGGAAAACTGCGCGGCTCCACCGGTTGGGCAAGCCCCATCAACACAAGCCCCTTCAGTAATACCACACCAGCAATGCGTCGCATACAACCTCCCCAGTAAAGCACAGGTTCGACAGTGCAGCGTGATGTCCTGCTGCAAACGGCACCGAAGAACGATGTTTTCGACTCCCCAACTGGAAATTACTCCCGCACACGACGGGTGAGGAGTAAAGAACTTACAGTCACTCCAAGGCTCAAGCTGCTCAGCAACGCCCCCAACATAAAACTATGCGGCATAAAACGCATCTCCACAATTGCCTCGCCTGCGGGGATGGGCACGGCACGAAACGCCCCGTTTGCCTGCAGCACGGGAACCGAGTTGCCGTTCACCGTTGCGCTCCAGCCTGGATACCAAGTGTCGGTGAGCAGGAGCCAGCTGGTCTGTTGCAATGGGTTCACCACGCGCAAGCGCAGATAGGTCGCTCGATAGGCTTGCCACTCCAGCGTGGGGTTTTCTATCAGTGCGCCTTGCCCATATTGCTGAATTGCGCGCTGAGCCGCTTCGCCGTAAGTGGGGATGGCGTCGGGGAAGGGGTTTGCCTGCAGGCGCGCCCACACGGCTTCCTCGTCGGGCAGTACCTCCAGCGGTTGGAGACGCGCAGGGGCGGGAGTCAGACGCATCCAGCCGTCGGGCGTGAGAACCGCTCCCACGCGCAAATGTGCCAGTGCGGGGTTCAACGCCTTCACAAATAGCATATTGCCGTTTTCGGGCGGCGCGCTGTCTTGACCGTTCAGCAAGTCCAGAAAGCGTTTGTAGTGGCGGGGCAGCAGCGAGTCGTAGCCCCCCACATCATGCAGGCGGTAGGCGATGGGCGTGTTGGGCGGCATGCGGGCGGGGGGTGGCTCGTACAGGCTCCAGCGCGTGTTCAGAACTGCCACACGCTCGCCTGTTGCAAAAGCGGGCAAATCCGAGAGCGGCGGATAGGCAGCACTCAGCGGCGCGCTGCGCGGCAGGGCAGCTAAGACGAGTAGGGGAACCAGTACAAGGAGTAGCGGGTAGGGTATCGGACGCTTCGCGAATGCTCCCACTCGCTGCGCCAGTACGAAGCCTCCCACAGTCAAGACCAATAAAAAGTAGCTTACGAAGTCGGTCAGCATGCCGACTGCCAATCTGTCCCACTCTACGCCCTGCGGCAGAGTCAGTTCCGTCAGCAGCAGCGCGAACACCAACAACCCCGCCCACGCCCCCAGCGCGCGCTTCCAAATACTCAAGTCTTGACTGCCATACGCTGCCAGAATCGCCATGCTGAACGCCCACAGACACAGGATTCGCGCGGGTGACCCTGTCGCGCTGTAGCCTGGCAAGTAAAAATAGAGCAGTTTTGTGAGGGGCGTGCCCAACGCAATTAGCAGCGCGAGCAGCCCGATGCCCATCCAGAATCCGCCCTGTCCACGCCGGCACACGCCCATCAACGCCAGCAGTAGCCCGAACGGACCCACGCAGAGCGCAAGCTCAGCGTAATGCACTGCGCCCCAATAGTCGCCCTCGCGCAGGTTACCGTAAGCGTTCGGGAACCACGCAGTAATCAGATGGAATAGCGGCAAGGCGTTGCGCGCGTACGCCTGATAGCCCGCCTCTGTCGGAACCGCCTGCCGATGGCTGTAGCCCGATAGCTCCAGCGCGGGTAGTAGCTGCACTGCCGCCAGTAGCCCGCCCAACAAGTACGACACACATAGCGTAAGCGTGTACCGCGCTAGTCCGCCCTGTGTGCGCGTCTCGTAGCCCAAGTAAAGCGCGTACAGCAGGCTCATCAGTACCCCGTAAAAGGCGAACTGCAGGTGCCCCGCGAGTAGCATCATGCCCAGCGGCAACACGAACGCCCACGCGCCCCGCCAGCCTCGCTCGCGCAGTACCTCCAGCCCCGTCAGCAGCCAGCCGAACCAACTCAGCGTCGCTGGCACGGAACTCAGCGGTAGCCAAGCAACTATGAATAGGTTTAACGCCCAAATCGTCATGCCGATGGCTATCGCTAACTTATTCAGCCCACGCCTGCGCAGCCACAAGCCCAACCCCAAACTCGCCCAGAACAGGTTGAACCACGCCAGCACGCTCACCGCCAACCATGTGGGTAGCGGCAACGCCAGTAAATGAGGCGGATAGAACGGCGCGGATTGGCTATTGGCAAGCAGGGGCGTTCCGCACAGCGCATACGGATTCCATAACGGCAGCTCGCCACTCAGCCACAGCGTGCGCACCAAGTCGCGCCACGCGTAAAACTGCGCTGCGCCGTCCCAAATCAGCACATCCCACGCGGGCTTCTCGAATGAGTGCGGCATACCCCGCCACGGCTCGAAATGAAACAACAACTTCAACGGCGCATACACGAACTCGCCCTTTATCAGCCCGTTTACAAGAGGAATTATCCCCAAAACCGCCGCTGCCAGTACCAAATACGCCGTGGAGATGGGACGTTGTGCATTCATTCCACGTGGGAATGATACCTGAAGGGGTTCCCCCACTTCACGTGGGGTAGCACGGAATACCAGCCCCCAAAGCACGGACATCTTGTCTATATGCAACTGTTGTCATATAAACTAGATGTCAATTCTACAGCGGAACCTTGCCCCGCCAAATCGTGTATAATATAGGCATGAGCCGTAGGGGGAGCCTGAAATGATAGGGCGTCGCGTGTTTGGCATCGAGACCGAATTCGGGTGCTTCGTGCGAGACGAGCGTGTGGGCACTTCCGAGACCGTTGTGGAAGCCGTCAAGAACTTTGTGTTCCACAAAGCCCGACTGGGATTGATTGACCTGACCGCCCGCGATGAGGCGTTCGAACCCGCTCGCAGCGGTGGATTCCTCATTAACGGCGGGCGACTGTACATCGATGCGGTGGGCAGCCATCTGGAGTACGCCACGCCCGAATGCGCCAGCCTGTTCGATATCGTCGCGCATGAGAAAGCGGGACAACGCATCGTCTACAACACCCTCAAACAGATGAATTGGGACGAGCGTGTGAGCTTCCACAACAACAACGTCGACCACTTCGCGGGGCATACCTTTGGTTGCCACGAAAACTACTTGGTGCGTACGGATGACCGCCTGCCCAGCGACTGGCACAAGCTGGTGCTGCCGTTTTTGACCACGCGGCAGATTTTCGCGGGCGCCGGGCGCGTCGGCGGACACCGGCTCGAACACGCGGGATTTCGCCCCTCCCTCTCCGAAGTCGCCGACCACCCTATCGACTTCATCTGGGTCTCGAATGTGTATAATGTGGAACCCGACCCCACTGTGCAGTACCAGCTTTCGCAACGCGCCGACCACATCGTGCGCGAGAACGCCTCGCGCGTGCGCTTCAACCGCGCAATTATCAACCCAAAGTGGGACAGTGTGTACGGCTACCAGAACTATCAGCGGCTACACCTGCTGTTTGGCGAGGGCAACATGAGCGAGTATGCCGCCGCGCTGAAAATCGGAACCACCTGCCTGGTGTTAGACCTCGCCGAAGCCCGTGCCATTCCGAACTGGCTGCGCCTACAAGACGCCTTGCACACCCTCAAAAGCATCTCGCGTGACCCCACCCGCAAGTGGATTGTGACGATGCTGGACGGCAGCACAATTTCCGCCATCGACCTGCAACGCGCTTACTTGCAGTTGGCGCAGAAACGCTTCGCTGGGCGCGACCCCGAAACCGACTGGGTGCTACAAGAGTGGGAGTATGTGTTGGACACGCTCGAGACTGACCCCGAAAAGCTGGAAGACCGTCTCGACTGGCTGATTAAGCTCAAAATCCTGCGCCAGTACATGGAAGACACGGGCACGCAGTGGGGCGATGACGCGCTGCACTCCATCGACCTGGAGTACCACAACATCAACCCCGAACAGGGGCTGTACTACGCCCTACAACAGATGGGCGAGGTGGTGCGCGTCATCGACGATGTGCAAATCGACGCGGGTATCACCACCCCGCCTGCCGATACACGCGCCCACGCGCGGGGCTATGTCATCAAAAAACTCGCCGAGCGACGCTACAACCGCTACTACATCGATTGGGACATCGTGTACGTCGACCGCAACCGCCAGGTCGACATGCGCGACCCGTTCAACACCTACACCCGCGAAGCGGAGCGGTTCGTAGTGATGCTTTGAGAGACTGTTTAGGAACTACAAAGCGTGGGCGTCGGCGTCCCGCCGACGATCTTGCCTCCTTCGTAGCGTCGGCGTCCTCGCCGATGACCCAACGCTACCCCCAAAGAGTAACACACCCGCCAAGCCTTCAGCCTGTTCACCTTCCAAGCATATCTCTCACAGTCGGAGGACGGCTCGGCAAGAGCCTCGCCCTCCAGTGTGGAGCATCGAGTGCATGCAAAACAGATGCCACAGATATATCTAAAAAACTCCGAGAGCGTGAGTAGGAGGCGACTCTCACGCTTTCCGCTCCCTTGACACATTAACTGCCTTACCCCCAGAGCCACATCCCGGCAACCTACGGGTGCTAATTGAAACTGGGCAAGACGGCGGCAATCGCCGACTCGCCCGCGACGAGTTGCATTCGCCCCTGAAGGTGGGTGCTAATTGAAACTCACAAAACTTTTGATACAACTACACTCTAAGGAACGAACACACGAACCCCCTTGACAAGGTGTGTATGTCATATGGTATTATACACACACCCTGCACACAGGGAAAGGAGGATAGTGATGCGAAACATGCTTCATCACTTTTGGATGGTAAGCGTCAGCGTGATTGCGCTGGCGACGACGGCGCTTGCTGACGGCGATATGCCTACAGATGTCTATATCATTGGTGTCGACTCTCTGCAGACGCTTACAAGTGGAACCTATGCAGGTTTGCCCAATCCGAACTACAGGCGGCTCACTTTGCTATATGCGCACTACACGCCTGGCACTGAACACTTTCACGGTATCGGTGCGTGGACCTACAGTGGCAATCGTGATAACCCCATCGTGCGCAATACCAACCTCAACAATCGCATCCCTGAACTGGGGCAACGCGAGCACGGACAGCGATATCTGGAGCTGCGCCCAGGCAGCGGCGTGTTTCAGGGTAAATGGATTAGCGGGCTGGATGGAGGCGAATACAGCAATCTTCGCCTGCGCCCGTTCGATTATCTGTTCGGTTTCCAAAATGACGAGCGCGTCAACCGACTGATCAATAGCTCGCGTGGGCGTTGGCGCACGATGCTGCCCACCGACGCTATTATCGGACTGCAGCTAATGGAGATTAGCAACGGCTTGAACATCGCTCGCCGCGATGGAACCCCTATCAACCTGCAGCCCGGTCAGGTACTGACGCTGGGCACGAGCGTGGACTGGGTGTTTGACCCCGTGTTCTGGGTAACGGACGGCACGCCGGAGGGCGTTTACACCGCCAGCTTCCGCCTGCTGGACATGAACACGGCGCAGGGCTACGCTCCCTTCCGCGATTCGGGCGTGTTCTATATGGACTTCTATGTTGTGCCAGAGCCAGCAAGCCTGATTGCGCTGGGCACAGGACTGGCGGGGCTGGTGAGGCTGCGCCGCCGCAAGCAGTAGGTGAGTAGCCCCAAAAACAGCCAACGCGCCCTCAATCTGCGCACTTGGGGGCGCGTTTACTTTTTGCCTGTATCAGGTATAATACCGTTTCAGCGATACAGGAGGCAATTATGGCACAGGTTTGCGAAGTGTGCGGCAAAGGTCCGATGTTCGGCAATAGCATTCAGCACAAACATTCGGGGCAGTGGCGGTATCGCGCCCCGAAGACGAAGCGTCAGTGGTCGCCGAACTTGCAGACGGTGCGCGCCTATGTGAACGGCGGCAAGACCGTGCGGCGCATGCGCGTCTGCACGCGCTGCATCAAGGCGGGCAAGGTGCTGCGCGCGATTGGATGAACTGGGACGCGCTACTTGAACCTTTATCGCGGCTCTGTGTCGGCATGCCACGCCGTGCAGAGCCGCTTCGTCGCCACACCACCCTGCGCGTGGGCGGGCCTGCCGCCCTGTTTTATGAAACGCGCAACCTTGAAGAGTTCGCCCGAATCTCCCTCTGGGCACATCAGAATGCCGTGCCTGTGTTCATTATGGGGCACGGCAGCAATATTCTGGTCAGCGATAAGGGCTTGCCTGCGCTGGTGCTCTACAACGCCTGCCAGCGCATGCAGATTGGCGAGGAGACCTACGCGGAGACAGGCGTGGCGTTCCGCGATTTGTTTTTGAAAACCTCGCAGGCAGGACTGAGTGGGCTGGAGTTCGCGGTAGGTATTCCCGGCACGCTGGGCGGCGCGCTGGTCTCCAACGCGGGCGCGTACCGCAGCAACATCGCCGATTTACTGATAGAGTTAGATTTGGTTTCGGAGGGCGAGCGGATGCGTGTGTCGCCCGACTGGATGGAGTTTTCCTATCGCGATAGCCGTTTGCGCCGTCCGAACGCGCCCCCGACCAGTCTGCTGGCAGTGCGTATGCGCCTCAAGCCCGACTGCCGACGCGAGATTCTTAGACGTGCCCGCGAGTTCCAAAGGCAGCGCATCCTCAAGCAGCCCCCGGAGTCGTCAGCAGGTAGCTTTTTCAAGAATGTGTATGACCGCGCACTGGCGGAGCGGTTGCCCAACTTGCCCCTACCGATGCGCGAAGCAGGCGTCGTGCCTGCGGGCTATCTAATTGAGGCGTGCGGGTTGAAGGGCTACTCGGTCGGAGGCGCATGTGTCTCGCGCAAACACGCCAACTTCCTCGTCAATCGCGGCTGGGCAACCGCGCGCGACTTCGACACACTGGCGCGACATATCGAGCGCGTAGTGTATGAAGCCTACGGCGTATCGCTGGAGCGCGAGGTGCTGCGCGTCGGAGATTGGAACACCTCCGACGATATGCCATAATATAAAAGCAGGAGCCTACGATGCGTAAGACGATTTGGGGTTGTTTGGGGCTACTGGTTTTCGGGGCGTTCATCGGCTGTCAGCGGCGCGAGTCGTATGCGGAAGCCGATGTGCAGCGCGCGATAGCAGAACAGCAGCGCGAGGCGCAAGTGCAGATAGAGCGGAATGTGCGCGCTGCGCCGCCTGTGGAAATAGACACTTCATCTCGCGGAGGCGCGAATCAACGGGGTGGTTCAACCCCTGACACAGGCAACGCGAACCTGCTTCCGCCGCCGAACCGCTACGACGCGCCGCCACCTGCGAGCCAGAATATGCCTACGCAGTCCACGCCGCCGCCGAGTGTGGGCGACGTGCGCTTGGACCCCCGCACGGGCGAGTACGGCATTCAGCCACCCGGCGCACCCGACACGTACACCATCCCGCTAAATCAGCCATCGCAGCCAACACAACCGATACAGTCACCGCAGCCGATGACGGAACCGCAAGGGCAATAGCGGATTGGTATAATTAGCGCGCGATGCCTATCTTCCGCTATATCGCGCAGACGCCCGAAGGACGCGAGGTGCGCGGCACGGTACAGGCGTCCACCCGTCTCGAGGCGACAGACGCTGTGCGACAGCAGGGCTACTGGCTGTTGGAACTCTACGTCGAGCCAGAGCCGACTACGCCCCTGCGCACCGCGAACCGGAGCGTGTGGCAACCCCTATTCGGGGGCGTACCGCTGAAAACCCTCGCGATGTTCTTTCGACAGTTCGCAGCGATGCTGGCGGCGGGCGTGCCCATCTATCAGACGTTGGAGACGCTCGGCAACCAGCGTGGGGGCAACGCGAAACTGCGTCGCGCCCTCGGCGACATCCGCAACTCAGTTCTGGCAGGCGAGCGACTCGCCGACGCTTTCGAGAAGCACCCCGTGCTGTTCCCACCCATCGTGCGCGCTATGATTCGCGTGGGCGAGACCAGCGGGATGCTGGAGAACATCCTGCGCCAGATTGCGAACTATTTAGAAAACGAGCTGGAGCTGCGCCGCCTGCTGAGCCGAGTCACGTTCTATCCCAAGCTGGTGCTATTTTTCGCGATTCTGATACCGGGGCTAATCCCCGCGCTGATTACGATGGTGGGCGCACCGGGCGGCGCGCCGGTGGGCGAGACGCTGGCAGGCATCGTGCGGACTTACGCTAAGATCTTATTCACGGTGTTTGCTCTATGGGCGGCGTTTCGCTTGGCGATGCAGGCGCAGGGCTTCCGCTATGCATGGGGGCTACTGACGGTGATGCTGCCGTGGATTGGCTTTACCGTGCGCCAGTTGGCGCTGGCGCGGTTCGCCCGTGCACTGAGTGCACTCTACGGCGCAGGGCTGCCCCTCTCGCAAGCGATGCGCTATGCTGCTGACGCTACGGGCAACGAGTACCTGCGCAGTCGCATCCAGCCCGCAGGCTCCAAGCTTGAGGCAGGCTACAGTATCACCGACACCTTCGCCAGCACGGGCGTCTTCCCACCGATGGTGATGGATATGGTCGCCACTGGCGAGAACACAGGCGAACTCGGCTTTATGATGGACAAAGTCGCCGAGTATTACGAAGAGGAAGGCAAGCTGCGCTCGCATCAGGCGGGCTATGTCTTTGGCGTAGTAGTCTATCTGGGCGTGGCGATTTATGTGGCGATAATCGTCATCCAATACTACGCGGGCTACTTCAGCTCGATTTTCGGTGCAGCCGGTCAACCGTAGCGTGGGCGTCCCGCCCACGAAGGAAGCTTGGCACTGTAGCGTGGGCGTCCCGCCCACGAAGGAAGCTTGGCACTGTAGCGTGGGCGTCTCGCCCACGAGGGAGGCTTTGGCACCGTCGCGTGGGCGGGACGCCCATGCGTAGACTGTTGGGGCGATGCAAAATCATTATGAAACTTTGGGGTTATCGATGCACGCGACGCAGGAGGCGATTCGGCGTCGCTATCGCGAGTTGGTGCGTCAGTACCACCCCGATGTGAACCCGTCGCCCCAAGCGCAAGAGAAGTTCCTGCGCATTCAGGAAGCCTATCAGGTGCTATCCGACCCAGAGCGGCGTAAACATTACGACGCGCTGTTGCGCCTACGGATGGGGGAGCCACCCAGTGCGCGCTACAGCCAGCCGCGCACGCAGAAGCCGCCCCCCCAAACCTCGCAGCCCTCGCGGGCACAGCCGAGCAGCCCACCCACCGACGAACTGCGCCGCGTGATTATTCAGGCGGAACGGGCGTTTTTGCAAGGGCGCATGCAGGACGCGCTCTACTGGGCGAAGCAAGCCACGCGTCTGTCCCCGCGCCATCCCAAAGGGCATGAAATTGTCGGCGATGTGTATCGCACTCAAGGGCACTACGACGCTGCCCTGAACGCATACACCTATGCAATACAGTTAGACCCAAACAACCCCGATTTGCAGCGCAAACTGGACGCGATGATTGAACGCACGCAATCCAAGCCTGCTGCGCCCCCATCGCCCGTGTTGCGCAACCTGCCCGTGCTGAAGCTGCCCCCTGAGTGGAAACTCTACGCGGCGCAGTCGCTGGGCTGGGGCGCGGTGCTGTTCCTACTCACACTGGCGTATGCCGTGCCTGGTGCGCCCCTTGTACTGGGCTGGAGCCTGAACCTGCTGGCATATCTGGGGCTGGCAGGTTTCCTCACAGGCTTTTTGATGGCGGTGAGCCGCTGGGTCGCCCCCATCGGCGACGCATTCCCGTGGCGGCGGCGTGGTGGGCAGATTTCCGCAGGAGGTGCACTGGTAGGTCTGAGCGCGCTCTGCTTCCCGCTGGCAGTACTACTTTACACCCTGCTTGCGCTCACACAGGGTGGGCTGAGCCGCTCAGTTGCGCGTGTGTTCGCCATCGGCGGCGCACTCACGCTCGGCTTCGCCCTTCTATACCCCCACGATTGGCTAAACACCGCGCTGTTCGGGGGCAATCTACTCTTCCTTGCGCTGATGGGCGGATGGTATCTCGCGGATAATTTGCAATTGTCATCGTGATTAGGGTCTTGACAATCCGCGTGGGGATGTGGTATAATATGCTTCGCCTGAGTTATCGGGCGAATAGCTCAGCTGGGAGAGCGCTTCCCTTACAAGGAAGAGGTCGCAGGTTCGAGCCCTGCTTCGCCCACCAGCGCGAGCGAGACCGGGGGGCTGTAGCTCAGCCAGGTCAGAGCGCTAGCCTGTCACGCTAGAGGTCGCGGGTTCAAGTCCCGTCAGCCCCGCCATCAGGCCGAGGTAGCTCAGAGGTAGAGCACTGGACTGAAAATCCGGGTGTCGGCGGTTCGATTCCGCCCCTCGGCACCACCACGCGGGCGAGTGGTGGAATGGTAGACACGCCAGACTTAGGATCTGGTGGGCACTGCCCGTGGGAGTTCGAGTCTCCCCTCGCCCACCAAATCGGGTATAATACGACAGAAGTGCGGGAGTAGCTCAGTGGTAGAGCATCTCGTTGCCAACGAGAGGGTCGCGGGTTCGAGTCCCGTCTCCCGCTCCATTCTAATTTAGAGGCGTCATCATGCAAATGCAATCCATCCAACAACCCTTTCAAATCCTGAGTCGCGAGGAACCCTCGCCTGCGACGGTGCTACTGACCATCGAAGTGGACGCGCAGACCACCCAACGCATGTTCGATCGCGCCGTGCGCATGATGGGCAAAGGCGTGCGCGTGCCGGGATTCCGACCCGGTCAGGCGCCCGTGAGCGCAATCCGCCGGCTCATCCCCGACGAGCAACTGCGCCGCGCTGCAGGCGAACTTATGATGGACGAATTCATCCCCAAAGCGCTAGAGCAAGCGCAATTAGAACCCTATCGTGCCCCGCGTGTCGATATCGAACTGCTACAAGAGGGCGAGCCATTCCGATTCAAAGTCACCGTACCCCTGCGCCCGAAAGTGGAGCCGCTGGGCGAATATCGCGATTTGCGATTTCCGATCCCTCAACAGGAAACCCCCGACGAAGAAGTCGAGCAGGCGCTGGAGTCCATCCGTGAGCAGATGATGCGCCTGCAACACGCGCCTGACCGCGCCGCCCAGCCCGACGATCGGCTGGTTATCGCCATCAAGTCGCTGGAAGCCGAAGACGCCAAGCCTAACCGCTATATGGTCACGTTGGGCAAAACCTTCGGCGAGCTGGATAACCTGCTGTCGGGCATGCGCGAAGGCGAAACCAAAGAGGCAACGCTGACTTTTCCCGAGACTTTCGATGACCCCGAACTCGCGGGCAAAACGCTGAATGTCTCCGTCGAGCTGCAGCGCGTGCATATGCCCGTGTATCCCGAAATCAACGACGAGTTCGCCCAAAGCATGCAGTATGCCGATTTGAACGACATGCGCGAGAAACTGCGCGAGCGCATCACGCAGCAGAAAATGAACTACCTGTACGAGCAGGCGCAAGGGCAAGCGCTGACCACCCTGCGCGAACGCAGCACCGTACATCTGCCTGAAGCACTCATCGAAGAGCAACTGCGTGAAGAAGCCCGCGACTTCGCCGAGGAACTGCGTGCCAACGGGCTGACCGTCGAGATGTTCTTGCAGCAATCGGGCATGACACAGCAGCAACTTATCGAGCAGCTGCGCGAGCGGGGAATCACACGCTTGCAAAACACCTTTATCCTGATGGCGATTGCTGACCAGGAGGGCATCGAAGCCGACGAACAGGAAGTGGACGCCTTAGTGCGCAGCATGGCGGAGACAGTGCAAGATCCCGCGCAGCGCGTGCGCATGCTGGAAGACCCCGAGTTCCGCAGCCGCGTGCGCCAGGAGCTCCGACTGGAGCGTGCACTCCAAAAACTGATGGCAATCGTCCAAAATACAGAGGGAGGAGCCTGACTATGAGCGAATTCAAAAACCAACTGATACCAATGGTGGTGGAGCAGACGGCACGAGGCGAGCGCGCCTACGATATCTATTCACGCCTGCTCAAAGACCGTATTGTGTTCGTGGGCACGCCTATCAACGACGACATCGCGAACCTCGTCGTGGCGTCGCTGCTATTTTTGGAGAAAGAAGACCCCGATAAAGATATCGACATGTACATCAACTCGCCTGGCGGCGTGGTGAGCGCGGGCTTGGCGATTTACGACACTATGCAGATGATACGCCCCGACGTCGCCACGATTTGTATCGGGCAGGCGGCGAGCATGGGCGCAGTGCTGCTGGCAGGTGGCGCGGCGGGTAAACGCTACGCCCTGCCTCACGCACGCATCATGATTCATCAGGTGCACGCAGGCTTTCAGGGCACGGCACTCGACATCGAAATCCAAGCGCGCGAGGTGCTACGCTACAAAGACATCCTGAACAATATCCTGCACAAGCACACGGGGCAGCCCATCGAGCGCGTGGAACAGGACACCGCCCGCGACTACTTCATGTCCGCGCAAGAGGCAAAGGAGTATGGAATAATCGATCATGTACTAGACCGCAGTGGTCGATAAATCAGGAGGTCATCTGTGGCACGAATGAACGATACACGCATGACAGATCGGTGTGTGCTGTGCGGAAAGTCGCGGGAGCAGGTGCGCAAACTGATTCTGGGAATGTACGGAGGCGTTTGCGCCGATTGTGTGAAGCTCGCGGGCGATATTCTGAAAACGGAACCGGGCGCACCTACGCCTGCCCATCACCCCATCGGCTCGGTGGACACCGTGCCGAAACCCAAAGATATCTATCGCGTACTGAACCAGTATGTGGTAGGTCAAGAACGCGCCAAGCGTGTGCTGTCGGTGGCGGTGTATAACCACTACAAGCGCGTGAAGGCGGGCGCAAATAGCGACGTCGAACTCCAAAAGAGCAATATCCTGCTGATTGGTCCCACAGGTAGCGGAAAAACCTTGCTGGCGCAGACCCTCGCGCGGGTTCTGAACGTACCGTTCGCTATCGCCGACGCCACAGCACTCACCGAAGCGGGTTACGTGGGCGAGGATGTGGAAAACATTCTGCTGCGCCTCATTCAAGCGGCGGACATGGACATCAAAGCCGCCGAGCGTGGAATCATCTATATCGACGAAATCGACAAAATCTCCCGCAAAGCCGATAACCCGTCCATCACGCGCGATGTGTCGGGCGAGGGCGTGCAGCAGGCACTACTCAAAATTCTGGAAGGCACAGTCGCAAATGTGCCCCCACAGGGCGGACGCAAGCATCCCCATCAGGAGTTTATCCAGATCGACACTTCCAACATCCTATTTATCTGTGGTGGCGCGTTCGACGGATTGGAGACAATCATCGAGCGACGCCTCACCAGCCAGTCCATGGGCTTCCGCTCACACCCTGAAAGTAGGCGCAAGCGTCAGGCGGGCGACCTCCTGAAACACGTGATGCCCGAAGACCTGCTCAAGTTCGGACTGATTCCGGAGTTTATCGGGCGACTGCCTGTATTGGCAACCTTAGAGGCGCTGGATGAGGCAACGCTGACCCGCATCTTGGTGGAGCCGAAAAACGCCCTCGTGCGCCAGTACCAGAAGTTTTTCGAACTGGACGGCGTGGAACTGGTGGTGCAGGAAGGCGCACTCAAAGCCGTCGCCCGCGAGGCTATCCGGCGCGGCACGGGAGCACGCGCGCTCCGCGCCATCCTCGAAGAGGCGATGCTGAACGTGATGTACGAGGTTCCCTCAAACCCCAACATCAAACGCGTCGTCGTCACTGAAGAGACTGTGACTGAGCGCAAAGACCCCGAGATTCTGACCCAAGAAGACATTCAGCGGGCGTCCTAACATCCTGTTCGGAGCGGATTGTACCATAACGGCTGCAATCCGCCCCTGTACCTTAGCAGCATTCCTCACCGATAAAATCGTCCCAAAATTCGCAAGGCGCACCACCAATCAAGCTGCCTCAATCCTTATCGCACGCATTCGGACATCGGCTAAGCCACTGATTGCTCAAAGGGCTCTAAAGGACGCCGCACTCGATCGGATTCGATGTATAATAGTCCTATGAAACGCATCGTTTTGGTCGCACTTGCGATCTGTTTTGGGCAGGCTATGGCGCAGCAAGGGCTGCGCGGCACGATAGAGACGCCTGAGCAGGACTATGCACCAGGTCAAATTCTGGTAAAGTTTCGTGAAGGGATAACACCTCTGCAACGCATGTGGGCGCGTCAGGTAGCTGGCGCGCAGCTCATCCGACGCGGGGAATATTTAGACTACGAACTGTGGCAGTTCAACCCCTACGCCAATATGCGAACAGTGGCGGCGCAGCTGCAACAGTCGGGCTGGTTTGAGGCTGCCGAACCGAACTGGCGCATCCACCTTGCCAACGGTTGGACACCTAATGATCCGCTCTATGTTAACCAGCCCGCCAAGCCCTTCATCAACGCCCCCCAAGCCTGGGCGCTGTGGCGCGGTGATGACCGGTTCATTATGGCGATTCTGGATACGGGCGCTCGGTTAAACCACTTAGACCTGCAAGCACGCCTGTTGCCCGGCTACGACTTCGGCGGCGATGCCTCTGGCGTGCGTGACAACGACCCAAGCGACCCTCATGGACATGGCACTTATGTGACGGGTATCGCAGGTGCCCTCACCAACAACAGCCTCGGCGTGGCGGCAGTTGCGCCGAACGGTAAAATCCTGCCCGTAAAAGTGTTTCGGGACAGCTTACAAGGCTTCTTAAGCGATATTATTGATGGGCTAAACTACGCCGTTGCTCAGGGAGCGCACTCGATTAATCTAAGTCTTGGCGGCGGCTCTTGGGGCAGTTTCGCCAGCGTCCTTGACAACGTCTGGAACGCAGGCGTTGTGATTGTCGCAGCAGCAGGCAACAATAACAACAGCAACCCTTTCTACCCTGCCTGGTATCCCGTATGTATTGCCGTCGCTGCGTGTAATCTGGATGGTACAAAGTCAGCACCATCAAACTTCAATAGTTCTCAAAATCAGTGGGTCGATGTTGCTGCGCCCAGCGGGGATGTGTATTCCACTACGCGCAGTGGCGTGAATACCTACGGGCGTGATCAGAATGGTTGGACATCTTACGCCGCGCCTTTTGTAACGGCGCAAGCGGCGATGCTCTACGCGCTGGTCGCCGACGGACCGAACGACCGTTCCGTTGCGCGGGCGCAGGCGGTACGCGAACTGATTGAGACCACAGCGCGCCCTGTGAGCTATGTCACCTGGGGTATTATCGACCTGCAAGCCTCTGTTGAAAAGGCTCTCACGGTGCCTGTGCGCGGGCGTGTGCAGATTCAGGGTTACAGTGGCAGCTACAACGGGCGCACGGTAGAGGTCGTGTTGCGTCCTCAGGGTGGGGGTAGCTCCCTCGCAACCCAGACTGGAACGCTGAACGCTGCAGGCGACTTCAACGTGAGCTTCTATAACTATCTGGGCTACTACGACCTCGCCATTCGCGCACAGGGCACCCTCCTCAAGCGCGTGCCTAACGCCCGCATGCGCTACCCGGGTGTCAGCAACCTAAACCTAACGCTTATTCCGGGCGATGTGAACGGTGATAATGTCATCGACGATGCCGACCTGCTGCAAATCCTGTTCAGCTTCGGGCAGAATAACGCCTCGTCAGACCTGAACGGCGACGGCATTATCGACGACGCCGATTTACTCACCGTTCTGTTCAACTTCGGTCGTCAAGGCGAATAGTGGCTTGGACGTTCCTGTCCAAGCCCACTGATACCGTAGCACAGACAGTCTTGTCCGTGCGGTAAGAGTTTCGTGAAGTGCGTAGCACGGACACGACTAATCGTGCTACAATTTTTCTATGAAGCGCACGCAGTTGGCTCGTGTTGGGGAGGAGCAGGCAGCGCAACATCTGCAGGCACAGGGTTATACGCTGCTCACACGAAACTGGCGCAAACGCGAGGGCGAGTTGGACATCATAGCGATGGACGGCGACGCGCTGGTGTTTGTAGAGGTCAAAACCCGCCGCACACTCGCCTACGGCGCAGCGGAAGAGAGCATCGATGCTCGCAAGCAGGCCCAACTCACACGCCTCGCACAACGGTTTATCGCGGAGCATCCGAACCTGCGCTTCCGCGAGTGCCGATTCGACGTGACGGTGGTGGATATGACTGTACTGCCCGTACAGGTGCGCCTTTATAAAAACGCCTTCGATGCGCCCGAAACTGAATAGCGTAAGGGGTATCCTTAAACTGTGCAGCAAGGTATCTATATTCACATTCCATTCTGCCATCGCAAGTGCGGCTACTGCGATTTCAACAGCTACGCTGGGATGGATGCGCTCGTGGAGCCGTTCACAGAGGCGTTGCACCGAGAAATCGAGCAGTCACCCTACGCGGGGGAACGGTTCGACACGATCTTTTTGGGTGGGGGCACGCCTACGTACTTATCGGGCGATGCACTGGCGGGGATTCTGGAACACCTTGCGCGCCGTTTTGCGATTAAGCCTGACGCCGAAATCACCTGCGAAGCAAATCCAGGCAGTGTGACGCTCCAACAACTGCTGACCTTGCGCCGCGCGGGGTTCAATCGTCTCAGCTTCGGAGTGCAGTCGTTCGACGCTGACGAGCTGCAGCGGATGGATCGCATGCACTCGCCCGACGATGTAATACAAGGCGTGGTTTGGGCGCGAGAGGCGGGCTTCACGAACCTGAACTTAGACCTCATCTACGCCCTGCCAAAGCAAACGTTGGCGCGGTGGGAGTCGAATCTGCAGCAAGCAATCGCCCTGCAGCCCGAACACCTTTCGCTCTACGCGCTGATGCTGGAGCCGAACACGCGCTTCTATCACCTCTATCAGAAGGGTAAACTCCGCCTACCTGACGACGAGACGCAGGTCGCTATGTTCCGCTGCACACAGCAGCTCACGGCGCAAGCAGGCTACAGGCAGTACGAAATCTCCAACTACGCACGGGAAGGTTACGAGTGTCAGCACAACCTAATCTACTGGCGCAACGAACCGTATTTGGGCTTCGGACCAGGCGCAGTCTCGTACATGGAGGGCAAGCGCTGGACAAACATCAAGCATCCACGCGAATACATTCGGCGCGTGAAGGCAGGTGAGTCGCTGGAGCTGGAGTGGGAACGGCTCACGGGCTGGGATACGGTCGCCGAGACGCTGATGCTGAGCCTTCGCATACGCAGCGGCGTTAACCTAATAGATTTAGAAAAGCGGTTCAGCCTACCCGCACGCGAACATTACGCGGAGACTATTGATTTACTCACTCGCCGTGGCTGGCTGGAGCGCGAGGGCAACACGATTCGCCTCACAGAGGAGGGCTTGCTCTGGCACAGTGAGGTTGCGCTCGCCTTCTTCGAGAAGTAAGGTATACTCTAAATACTGAGGGGGATACAAATGCAACAATCGACGAACAGCACGGCAGTTGCAAGTCTGGTGCTGGGCATTATTGCATTGTTTCTGCTACTGTCGGCGGGATGTTGGTGGGTATTATGCCTGCCGTTGCCGTTGGTGCTCGGCATCCTCGCATGGATACTAGGCAAGAACGCCATCAGCCAAATCGACGCAGGGATAGGCAACCCAAGCGACCGTGGCATGGCGACTGCGGGCTACGTGATGGGCGTTATCTCGGTTGTGCTGTCCGTGCTGGCGATGTGCTGCTGGGGCGGCGTGCTGAGCGGTACGCTCAGCACGAGCACACTGCCTTGGTGGTGGAGTTTCTGAAACCGCGCAAGCAGGAACTCGTCGTCGCACGCCGAACCTAAGTGCCGATGCATGCATTAGCCCGACATCGGTTGCCCGAAGAGACGCGCGCCCTGTGGGTCGTGCGCACCTCGATGGTCTCGCCGCGTTCGATTGAGCGTGCTGTGCGCTTGGCGACACGCTACGGCTACAACGCGCTGTTTGTGCAGGTGCGCGGGCGCGGCGACGCCTACTATCGTTCCAGTTATGAACCCCGCGCCGAGACGTTGGCAAGCCAGCCAGCCGATTTCGACCCGCTGAGCTACCTCATTGAGTGCGCCGACGGTACGGGGCTACAGGTGCATGCGTGGCTGAATGTGTTCTATGTGTGGAGCCAGCCGCAACTACCGCGCAGCCGTCGGCATGTGGTGAACCGCAGCCCGCACTGGATTGCCCGGGACATAAATAACCGCTACCAGATGACCACTGCGGGCAAAGTGGAAGGCGTGTACCTGTGTCCCAGCAACCCGAATGTGCGAGCGCACACGCTGAAAGTGTTCGCGGAGGTCGCTCAGCGCTATCCGCAGCTGGACGGGCTGCACCTGGACTATGTGCGCTATCCTTACGAGGGCTACTGCTATTGCGCTGGCTGTCGGGCGCGGTTTCGAAACGCAATGGCTGAGCGTGTCTCAGCCTCGCGCCGAGCCGAGTTAGACCGCCTTGCTGCAGGGCGCAACCCGCTCGCGTGGATACAAGCCCTCCCCGCCGAATGGAGCGACTGGCGACGCGAGCAGGTGAGCGCGTTCGTGCAGGCGTTCAGCCAGCAATCGCGGCGCATTAACCCGAACCTGATTCTCTCGGCGGCGGTGTGGCCCGTACCCGAGCTATCCGCGAAACACAAACTGCAGGATTGGCTGAACTGGCTGCGCCGCGACTGGCTGGATACCGTGCTGCCGATGGCATATGACAAAGACACTGCCGTCGTACAACGCCAGTCCGCGCGCGTGGTGGAGCAAGCGGATGGACGCCCTGTGATTGTGGGCGTGGGCGCGTGGCAAGTATCACCCGACAGCGCAGTGAACAAAATCCGGGCAATCCGCCGCAACGGCGCAAGCGGATTTTGCCTGTTCTCCTATGACGCCATCACTCAAAACGGCGCAAGCGAGACCTACCTGCGTAAAGTTGAGCGCGAGGTGCTTCCCAACCCTTTCGGCTAAACGGAGCGGAGAAAACCATGCCCAGCGTAGAGAGCGTGATTCAAGAGGCGATTGAACAGAAGATATTCCCCAGCGCGGTATGCGCCGTGTTGTTGGGCGGGCGCGTGCGGTATCAGGGGGCGTTCGGCAAGCCTGACCCCGAATCCGACACCCAGGTTAGCCCCACTACGATTTACGACCTCGCGTCGCTCACCAAACCCATCAGCACCAGCACGCTCGCCCTGATTGCGCTGGAAGAGGGCAAACTGACGCTGGAGACGCCCGTCACGCGCTTCTTCCCCGACACGAAGCATCTGGAGGGGGTGCAAGTGAAACACCTACTTACGCACACAGCGGGGCTGCCTGCATGGCGTGCACTGTATAAAGACGCCGACTCGCGCGAGGCAGTGTTGCAAGCTGCGCTCAATGTCCCGCGCACGCGCCCGCCCGCGCATGGCTACACCTACAGCGACCTTGGCTATATCCTGATGGGCGCAATTCTGGAGCGTGTGTATGAACAGTCGCAAGCCGAGCTGTTCAAGACCAAAATTGCCGAGCCGCTGGGTATGCAGTCCACCGCTTACTGCCCACCTGCCGAGTGGCGCGAGCGCATCGCCCCCACAGGGCACTCTGAGAGCCGTCCCAACAAGACCATTCGCGGCGAGGTACACGACGAGAACGCCTACGCGATGGGGGGCGTTGCGGGGCATGCAGGGCTGTTCAGCACGCTGGAAGACCTGATTCGCCACGCGCGAATGGTGTTAAGCGGTGGGCGTCCGATACTTTCGTACTACTCCATTCAGTTGCTGCTGACTCCGCAGGCGCAGGTCGCGAACCAACCGTCCAGCATGCATACGATTGGGCTGTTTGCGCATCCGAACCCGCTGCTACCACGCGGCGACCTGTTCCCCTCACGCTGCGTGGGGCATTCGGGTTTCACGGGCACGGTGCTGCTGTTCGACCCACAGGTGGAGATGGCGGTGATCCTACTCACGAACCATGTCTACTACTCGCGCGAGAAGGATGCATACCTGGACTACAGGCGGCGCATTCTGAACACACTGGCGGCGCAGGTGGGCGAGGTTTAGTTCCCAAATGTTAAGTTTCTGGAAGTCTGTTTAGGAATGCGAAGGGCGGGTTCGATCGTCGGCTCGCCCAGCAAAGCACATGCATGGAGGGCGAGGCTCCTGCCGAGCCGTCCACAGGTGGAACGTATTTGTGGGGGGCGTGGCTCCTGCCGAGCCGTCCACAGGTGGAACGTATTTGTGGAGGGCGTGGCTTTTGCTAGCCGATTGCAACTCCCCCTATGGAGGGCGAGGCTTCTGCCGAGCCATCTATCCTGTTCGTGGAGGGCGAGGCTCCTGCCGAGCCATCTACCATGCCTGTTTATGCGCCGCGAAGACTACAAATAAATGGCTCGGCAGGGGCCTCGCCCTCCATAGCGCGTTGAGGGATGGCAGTCCTAAAAGGGGACGGCTCGG
>CAYVKB010000041.1:0-22256 GCA_964451985.1 uncultured Fimbriimonadales bacterium
CGAGGACGCCGACGCTACGGGGAAGGTTCGTAGCGTCGGCGTCCTCGCCGACGACTCAATACATTTGCTTCACCAGTTGGTACAAATCGTGGCTTTGGTAGGAATGAAAATATTAGTCCAAAAAACATACAGTCGTAGCAGGCGTTATCCCCTGCGCTGCACTGCGGGCAAGGAATTCCGTAATCGCGTGTCTGCCTCGCTCGCCCATGTCCAGGGTCAGATCGTTTACATACATGCCCACGAACTTATCGGCGGTTTGCGGGTCGATGCCGCGCCCGAACTGCATCGCGTAGCGCATGGCAGCGTCGCGATTTTCCAATCCCAAGCGGATGCTCTCGCGGAAGGCACGGGCGATTTCGCGCTGCAAATCCAGAGGCAGGTCGCTCCGAATCGCATTAATGCCCAGCGGCAGGGGCAGTCCGCTTGTTTGCTCGCCCCACCAAACGCCCAAATCCAGCAGCAAGTGCAAGCCCTCCTGTTTGTGCGTGAGTTGCCCCTCGTGAATCAGCAAACCCACAGGAATCTCGCCACGCTTCACAGCAGGCATAATCGCGTCGAAGGGCATCTCCACCGTTTGCGCTTCAGGTAGGAATAGGCGCAACGCCAGATACGCGCTGGTAAGGTAGCCCGGCACCGCGATAGTATAGTTGTGCAATTCGTCCAGCGGAATCGGCTCGCGAGCGACCAGCATCGGTCCGTAGCCATCGCCGAAGCTGCCTCCCTGATTCAGCACCACATACTTGTCCGCCACATACGCGAGGTTATGTACTGACATCGCGGTGAACTCCAGCCTGCCCTCGCGCGCCCACTCGTTCAGTGTCTGGATATCGCGCAGCTCGTGCTCAAACTGTAGGGGCGTGTCCACCAAGCCTTCCGCCAGCGCCCAGAACATAAAAGCGTCGTCGGCGTCGGGGCTGTGTCCAAGTCGAATCGTCATCGTATACCCTCCGAAGCGTTGGCTAAAGCCTTCTGTTTCGCCTCGTCGAAGCCCTGCGCGATGGTGTTTGCGATTTCCTCGTCGTAGATGGGGAAAATCTGCACATCGGACGATTGCAGCATCGAGAATCGACTCATCAACCACCAGCTACTGCCGACTTCGGGGCTAATCAAGGGCGCTGCCCATGGCTGCTCGCCGACCATCAGCAGCAGGCGTTCGTCGCGTGGCTTCTCGCCGAGGGCACGGAACTGTGCCACCTGCTCGCGGGCGTAGTTCCACAAGCGAGCACGCCCCTCGCTGGTCAGCTGGACATGCACCACGAAGAACCTACCCTGCGCCCGCAGCGTCTCGGCGGCGCGCTCTTCCACCCACACGCGCTCGATGTGTTGCTCAGTTAGCACGACGGGCAGTGTTTTCACGACATCTTCAATCGGCACGCGTTTGAAATTCTGCTGGTCTTCCGCGCCAAACTCGGGGCGTTCGAAGCCCTGCTCGCGTAGCACCTCCACCACTTTGGGCACTTCGTGCGTGATGATAATCTTCCACCGCCGCTCTTCCATTTCGCGGGCAGGAAAACCGAAGATTGTGAACTGCGACGGCGTGAGCTTGCTTAACTGCATACGGCTGGTTTGGTAATATCCGACGCCGATGTTGCCCAGATACAAGGCGAGCAACACCCCCAGCACGATGAGCGCAAGCCGCGTCGTTGACCGCTGACCCGTGCGCATAGCAACCCAGAGTATACCCCGCGCTGTGGAATAACCCCCATGCGATGAAACCGATTGTGAAGACGTTGGCAGTGGGACTAATTGCAGCGGGCGTGGGCGTGGTTGGGGGGCGAATGCTTGCGCCTAAACCTGACCCAATTCCCGCTGAGCCGCTGGGCAAGCTGCAATACGGCAATGCGCAGTTCGCAAAAGGCAAACTTATCTCGCCGTCCGTGGACGAGATGACCCGCTATAAACTGGAGTCTGACGGGTCAGAGCCGCTCGCCATCGTGGTTGCCTGCTCCGACTCCCGCGTACCTCCTGAATTGATTTTCAATCAGGGACTGGGCGATTTGTTTGTGGTGCGCACGGAAGGGCATGTGGTCAGCCCTGAGAACCTTGCCTCGATTGAGTACGCCGTAGAACACCTGAAAGCCCCGCTGATTGTAGTGCTGGGACACACGCACTGCAGCGTGGTGAAGGCGGCGGTCTCGGACACAAGCTTGGAAGGGCATCTGCCCCAACTGGTGGCGCACGTTAAGCCTGTAGTGCGTCGTCTGCACACTACGCACCCCCATCTCAAAGGCGATGCCTTAATAGAGCGCGTAACTCGCGAGCATGTGATTCACTCGATTCAGACCATCTTCCAGCGTAGTGAAATCGTGCGTAAGTATCACCAAAAGGGCAAGCTCGAGTTCGCCGGGGGCGTGTATGACCTGCGTGCAGGCACCATAGAGTGGCTGAAGTTGCCTGAGGAGTTGGGGGCTAAGCGTTCGGAAGAGAAAAAGGTGGAGGTTCACTAATCGGCGTTTAAGGGTATCATGACTCACGATGCCCAAAGTGAGCGTGCTGATTCCCAGCTACAATCACGCGCGGTTCCTACCTCACGCGCTGGAGAGCGTGTTCCAGCAGACTTTCACCGACTACGAAATCGTGGCGGTAGACGACGGCAGCACGGATAACTCGGTCGAGATTCTGCAATCCTACGGCGAGCGCATTCGGCTGTTCGTGCAACAGAACCGCGGTACCTACCCCACACTGAATCGCTGCATCGCCGAATCGCGCGGGGAGTATCTGGCAATCCTAAACTCGGATGATTTATGGGCGCCCACGAAATTGGAAAAGCAGGTCGCCATGCTGGAGGCACACCCGCAGGTGGGGCTGGTTCACACAGGGGGGTATTTCATCGACGGTGAGGGACAAATTCAGCCGGGCAACCCACTGGGCTTCGAGTGGCCCCGCACCCCCACGGGCAATATTATCGAGGCGTTGGTGCGCTGTAATAAAATCATCGCCTCGTCGGTGCTCATCCGACGCGCCTGTTACGAACGGTTGGGGGGCTTTCGGGAGGATTTGTTCGGTTCGGGCGATTGGGAGATGTGGTTCCGCGTTGCGCTGGCGTACGACATCGGCTACATCGACGAGCCGCTGACGATGTATCGTGTGCACGGCTCCAACGCCTCATTTCAGCATCGGCGCGTGTACGAAGACGATGTGAAAGTGCGTACAGAGACAATTCACGCCTGCGAGTCGCGTCTGTGGCAGCGGGCGAGTGCCCCAAAGGCGATGCGCTTGGCGCTGGCGCACTCCTACGCTTGTTTAGGCACCGAGTATGCGCTGCTGGGCGACCGCAAGCAGGCGCGTCGGGCGTACCTGCGATCGCTGCAGCTCTATCCGTTGCGGTTCAAGAGCTTGTTGCGCCTAGGGCTAACTTTTTTACCTGTCAAGCCTCCGCTTTAGCGTCGGCGAGGCTGTGTGCGCGGCGTAGAGCGTTGCGGCTGCTGTGGCTTGGGCGCGGGCGTTGGCTCCTCAGCTAACACTTGCCGAAAGTTTGCCTGCACTTCCCACTCCGCCCAGTCCTCCACAGGCTCCCACTCGCGAATAGTCTGCGCATCGTACTCGGCGCGGAGTTTGAGCTTCTCGAAGCCCGACGCCTGCACCAGCGCGCCGTCTGAAAGCGCGTAGTAGTAGTCGATCTCGCCCGTGATTTTGCCCTTGAGGGAGCCGCGTGGGATATTGCGGTCGCGCAAACGCGAGATTTCAATCAGCAAATCGTCGAGGCGGATGTTGATGTCGGCATCGGTAATCTGTTTCACATGCAGCACAGGGCGTCCGTTGATTTCTGTTGCGCCTATTACGCGCACGGTAGCAGGATAGGTGTACACCGTTGCCTGCTCCATCGAAAGTTTGCCCCCGCGCGTGTCGATGAACGGCGTGGGATAGCGCACTTCCCATTCGTCGCCCTCGCGCACCGAGCCAGGCGGTAGGGGCGCGAACGGACCCGGCACCACATTAATCCCTATCAGCTGCAAAAAGTACGAAGGCGGCAGCAGGAAGTCCAAGCCGGGAAAGCTTTGCTCCTCGCGCTGTTGGTTGCGGCTGCGGCGGGCACGCTCCACCAAGCGTTCCGCGTCGTCCTCGCTGGGGAAGCCCGACGGGGTCACCTTTACCGTCTCTGTGTAGGGCGGTGGCAGCTCCGTCTCCGCAAAGTAATCGATACTCTGCTTCACATAGCGTTGCGAGACGCGCATCCGCGCCTGCCCGTTCTCCAACACCTGCAATACTTCAGTGTCGAACCGCAGCTGCGCGTCGACGGCAATCGGCAAACTCTGCTCAAAGGTCGAAGAGCGTGTGTCGCCCCGCATCGTGTAGACCACATTAAACCGCTGTTTCTGACCGGGTTCATACAGCCGCCGTATCACATAGCTGCGCGTGCCCGCTTGCGCGTCGGCAGGCGTACTCACAAGCACGCAAAACGCTAACAATCCCCACAAAAGAGCGAGCCTATGCATAGTTTCACCACCTATAGATACGCTTCGGGTGAACGATTCCCTGCAGGTGTACTGAAGATACGTCGGTGGAGCGCAAGGAGCCTTCGTAGAACGAGCTAGGCGAGCCGTTAACGAGGTGCGGGGTATGGCTCTGCACAAGCAGTCGGGATAGAGTCGGTTTCGGCGCGTGTTTGGAATGACTATCTCGGTGCCAAAACCAGTCGGTGATGTAGACGATTATTCACGTTATTCTGGACTGACTCTATGTGATCGGTATACATTAAAAGGAAGTGTGTGCACAACTTTGCAAGCGTCACAGTCTGTCCACGCGATATGGTAGTCCTCTCGACTTTTCCATCGGGTATACTTTTAATGGGCGGCGACGGACGAGAAAAGAGTGGGGTTTGCCCACTCTTTTCTTTATAACCGATACGCCCCTAAAGGGGGTAACGCGATGTTATGCAACGAAATTGTGGAGGTTTTGAAGCAACTGGAACGCGAGCGTGGGATACCCTACGCCGACCTGTTGGCGACTTTGGAAAGCGCGTTTGCGAACGCCTACCGGAAACAGATGCACCTACCCCAGAATGCGCGGGTGCAAGCAAAGTTCACACCTGACCGATCGAACTGTTTTCGTATCTTTATTGAGAAGGAAGTCGTGGGTGTGGTGACCGACGAAAGCACACAGATTCCGCTGGAGGAGGCGCAGAAGCTCAACCCCGCGCTGGAGGTGGGCGACACCGTGCAGATGGAAGCCTCCATCGAGGAGTTCGGGCGTGTGGCGGTGCAGAACGCCTTTCAGGTGCTGACCCAGCGCCTGCGTGAGCTGGAGCGCGAGCACGCCCTGAAGGAACTCAACGCCAGCGTGGGCGATGTGATTACCGCGCGGATTGAACGGTTCATCGGACCGAAAGTGTTACTCTCGTATGGGCGCATCGAGGTGGTGCTACCTGAAAAGCATCAAAGCCCGCGCGACACCTACGAAATCGGGCAGCCACTGAAGGTGCTGGTATTGGAGGTGAAGATTCCGCAGACCGAGCGCGGTCGCGAACCGCGCCTGCGCGATATGAAGGTGATTGCCTCGCGCACCGAGCCGTTGCTGGTTGCACGTTTGCTGGCGCAGGAAGCTCCTGAAGTCGCCAGTGGCGATGTGGAAATCAAAGCCATCGCGCGCGAGCCGGGCGAACGCACCAAAATCGCGGTGCATTCCAAAAACCCGCTCATCGACGCCGTCGGCGCATGCCTGGGGCAGCGCGGTATGCGCGTGCAAGCCATCACCAACGAACTGTTCGGCGAGCATATCGATATCATCGAGTGGAGCAGCGACCCAGCGCAGTTCATCCGCGACGCGCTGAACCCTGCCCGTGTGAACCGTGTGATTCTGGACAAGGCGAACCGCAGCGCGCTGGTCGTCGTGCCGAATAACCAACTGCGTCAGGCAGTGGGACGCGGCGGCGTGAACGTACGTCTTGCCGAGCAACTCACAGGCTGGAAACTAGAAGTGCGCTCGGAGGAAGAGATTGCCAAAGCCGAGAAAGAGAAGTCCGCGTGAACCCGTTCGGCGGTGCGCTGCGTGCCGGCGCACCGCCCTCAAAAGCACTCTCATCCGCTTCGCACGCGATCCCCACACCCATCAAGTGCAGCACGACCCGACGCAGAAACTACCTGGACGAGGCGCGTACCTGTGCCCGAATCCTGACTGCTTCCGGCTCGCCCTCAAGCGCAAAAGCTTAGAGCGTGCCCTGAAAACACAATGCGTCGCCCCACTGCTGAACGCGATGCTAAGCGCACAGCTGCCCATATGGTACAATTCCACCGATGCTACCCGACAAACTCCGCGCGAAACTGAGTGAGACCCTTGCGAAACTGCCCGAGGTGGAGGCGCAGCTGGCAGACCCCACCACGCTGAGCGACCCCAGCGCACTGCAACGGTTAGGCAAACAGCACGCCGAGCTGAGCGAACTGCGCGAATTGTACACCCGCTACCAGCAGGCAGAAAGCCAAATCCGCGAGGCAGAGCAGATTCTCGAGGCGGGCGATGACCCCGACCTCGCTGCGCTGGCACAAGAGGAACTGGAGAACGCCCAGAAGCAGCTGGAAGAGTATGGGCGCGCCCTCACTGCGCGACTGCTACCGCGCGATCCCAACGACGAAAAGAACGTGATTATCGAAATCCGCCCCGCCGCCGGAGGCGACGAAGCCGCGTTGTTCGCAGGCGACCTCGCGCGGATGTATATGCGCTTCGCCGAACGCAAAGGCTGGCAATACGAAGTGATGGACGCCGAGCCAAGCGATTTGGGAGGCTACAAACATATCGTGTTCAGCATTCAGGGCGACGGTGCCTTCAGTCAGTTGAAACACGAGTCGGGTGTGCATCGCGTGCAGCGCGTGCCCGTCACCGAGAGTGGGGGGCGAATCCATACCTCCACCGCTACCGTCGCCGTGCTGCCCGAAGCCGAAGAAGTCGATGTGCAAATCAACCCGCAAGACTTGGTAATCGAGACTTTTCGTTCGTCCGGTCCTGGCGGACAACATATGCAGAAGAACGAGACCGCCGTGCGAATCATTCATAAGCCGACGGGACTGGTCGTCGCCTGTCAGGACGAGCGCTCGCAGCTGCAGAACCGCGAGCGGGCGATGCGTATCCTGCGCACGCGCCTGTACGAGCTGGAGCAGGAACGCCTGCGGGCGGAGCGCGACCAGCAGCGCCGCGCCCAAATCGGAACGGGCGACCGCAGCGAAAAAATCCGCACCTACAACTTCCCCGACCAGCGCGTGACCGACCACCGTATCGGGCTGACCCTGCACAACATTCAGGGTATCCTCGACGGCGACTTGCAGCCCCTGCTGGACGCGCTGCTGGCGGAAGAGCAGTCGCGCAAGCTGCAAGCGATGGAGATTGGAGCGTAGTGTCAGATTACCGCTTCAAATCTTTCGCTACGCTTAGCATCTCATCAGCGGTTTGAATCGCGCGGGAATTCACCTCGTAGGCACGTTGCGCCATAATTAGGCGTACCATCTCGTCGACGATTTGCACATTCGAGGCTTCCAACGTGCCGCCCGCGATGCTGCCGATGCCGTTCGCACCGGGCGCGCCTTCAATCGCCTCGCCCGCGGCGGGGGTCAGGCGATACAGATTCAGCCCGATGCGGGTCAGCCCCGCAGGGTTGATGAACCGCGCAAGTGTAATCTGCCCGATTTCCTCCACGCCGTCCTGCCCGCCGCGTCGCACACTAATCACGCCGTCGCGCCCCACCATAATCTGCTCAGCGTCCGGCGGGATAATAATCTCTGGCTCCAGTGGGTAGCCGCTGGAGGTCACCAACCTGCCCTGCGCATCCAATTTGAACCCCCCATCGCGTGTGTAGGCGACCGCACCGTCGGGCAGCAGCACCTTGAAAAATCCGTCCCCCTCGATAGCCATATCGAGTGGATTGCCCGTAACCTGCAACGCGCCCGTGCTGAACAGCCCGTAGGTTGCCGCGGGGCGCGAACCCAGACCCACTTGCAGGGCGTTCGGCAGCTGCGTACCGCCTGCCGTCGTTGCTCCTGCAGGGCGTAGCGTCTGGTACAACAAGTCCTCAAAATCGGCACGTACCGTCTTGTAGCCGTTTGTGTTTACATTCGCCAGATTGTTCGAAATCACATCGATATTGAACTGTTGCGTCTCCATGCCGGTTGCGGCGGTGTGTAGTGCGCGTATCATAGTGGTTCACCTTTAAATCTTCGCCAGTTCGTTGATGGCTTTCCCTAGTGTCTCATCGTGTGCGTGGATGGCACGTTGGTTAGTTTCATAGGCGCGGATGAGTTCTATCATGCTCACCATCTCGCGCACCATGTTCACATTCGAGCTTTCCAGTGCGCCCCCAACCACGCGCGGGTTAGGTAGGGGCTGCGCTGCGCCTGTGAAGAAGCCCTCAGGGTCTTTGAGCAAATTACCCCCCGCAATCAGCAGTTGCCCCACAGATACTCCATTTGCCAGCACTGCTCCGTTCTCGGCGATGTGTATCTGGGCGTTGCGCGGAACCTGAATGGGCTGGTTGTTCACACTCACCACAGGGTAGCCCTCGCGCGTGGTTAGAACGCCCTGCGCATTCAGTTGAAATGCGCCACTGCGCGTATATCGTACGCCCTGTGGGGTCTGAATCGCAAAGAAGCCTTCGCCGTCGATAGCGACATCGAGGGGATTATCAGTGGTGGTCAGCGCACCCGCTCGAAAATCGGTATAGAGTTCACGTACTACCACGCCTGCCGAAAGGAATCCGACGGGTTGCGCCTGTCCACCCTGCATGCGATAGAGTTGGCGTTCGTAGATGGTCTCGAACGCGGGTCGGTCGGCTTTGAAGCCTGTTGTGTTCAGGTTCGCCAGATTATTTGCAATCGCGTCCTGCGCTCTCTGTCGGGCAGCCATTCCCTCGGCGGCCACGTACAGTCCGCGTATCATCAGCGGAGATTATCGGAACATCGGTGAAACCTCTTTAGCGATAGGACCTCACCACTCGACGGGCGAAACGAATTTGACGGCGAGCTTGTTCTGCGTTTGGCGAGCGTTGGGCGCGCCCCACAGCAGATAGAGCTCTTGCCCTGAGCGCAAGCGTTGCAGGTAGGTCAGGTACAGGTTATTGGTGGAGCTTAGCTCGCCTTCGAACTCCAGATGGTTGCTCACCCAGCGCAAGCCCACCACACGCTCAGGGTCGATCTCGTAGTTGAGTGTAAAAATTGCCTGGTTCGCTATGTCGCGCGGGCGGCTGTTAGCGTAGCGGATGTTCAGCTGTTCCACCCGCAGCCCGATGCGAAAACGCGGCAGTGGCTCCAGCAGTTGTTCGAAGCTCCAGTACGCGCTTCGTCCGCCGTTCTGATCGCCGAACTGGTAGGTAAGCGTGCCGTTGCGGTAGGCATCCTGCGTATTCCAGCCGACCGATACAAGCAAGGTGCGGTCGTCGAACGGCGGACGCTTGAGCAGTTCTACCTCTGCACCCAGCTTGACCTGAGTGCGGAGCAACGCCTCTGCGCCGAGACTGAACTCCTCGTCGAGTAGCCCACCAGCGTAGCGGCGGCGCGTCTCGTACTGGACGCGTGCGCCCCAGTTCAGCACAGCGGAGTTAGCGGGTTGGTCGCTGTAATTGATTTCCGCTTCAAAGCCGCGCCAACCGCGCTCGGGTACGAACGCCAGCGTTGGGGCATAGCCCGGCGAAATGTCGGTATAGTCCAGGTTGAAGCTAAGTTGTCCGGGCGGCGCGCTGCGATACAGATAAATCACGGTGTAGGTTCCGTCACGCTGGGCGTCCAGTTGGGCGTGGGTGGCGTACAGCTGCCATTCGCCGCTGCCCGTCAGCTGCCCGAACGCACCTTCCACGCCCAAAATGCGCTCACTAAGCGGCTGCGTGTTGCCCGTGAAAATCACGCCGAGATACGACTGCGGGTTGAACCGATAGCGTGTGCGTCCGACGGCGAACTGCCCCTTGCTGTGGTTGCGTTCATACTCGCCCAGAAGCGCGCCGTACTCCCACGCGCCCACTCTGCCGAACGCCTTCGCGCCCGCGTTCAGCTGCGGAATGCGTACCGAATAGAACATCCGCCGCCACGGGAAAAAGCCGCTGCCCTCGATGAAGAATGGGCGCGTCTCTTGTAGGGCGCGCTCGGTGTATGAGAAATCAACGCTGGCGACCTCCGAGGCAATTGACGAGAAATCAGGGTTGAAAGTGAGCAGTGCTGTCTGCCCTTGACCCCATCCCCATTTGACATCGATGCCCCCGCGCGAGCCGTTTGCGTTGGTGGCGGTCTCACTCAGCAGGTACGGCAGCGCGACCACAGACGCCGTGCGGCGAGGGATTGTGATGCCCTGCCAAAGAGTCTGCAAGCGCAGGCTGAAGTAGCCGCCTGTGTTCGGGAATAGGTAGCTCTCCGCTCGGCGCGGGCTATATCTTGCAAGGGCGACGCCCAGTTGCGTTTGCCCTGCACTCACGCGTAGTATCCGAAACGGAATGCGCATCTCCGCGCTCCAACCCGTTGCGGTGATACGCGACGCAGCACTCCAATCGCCCTGCCAGCGCACATTCTCCAGCGCACCTTCAGGCACATTCAGTCGCTGCGTGCCGAGCGGATTCACCATAAACTGATACGGCGATAGCCCTCGCGCCTGCGGGTCAACAGCAAACACCACGCGGTCGTCGTTCTCCAAGTTGCTATCGCGGCGGGTTTGCTGCGCCTGAATCAGCTCAGGTTCAGTGTCGTCGCACACGAATGCCACATAAATCGCCTCATCTGTGTAGCCCAAGTAGGCGCGTGTGGGTTGCTCAGCGCGTCCTCCACGCACGGGGTTATAAAAAGTCGCGATTTCCAATGCCTCTGCCCACTCTGTCGCGTCCACCACGCCGTCGATTACAGGTTCTGTGGACAGTTTTTGCGCCGGAATAGCAGTAGGCTCAACTCCTTGACTCCAACTGGTAACGGCTATACATATACTCAATAACGCTATATATTGACGCATAGGATAAAACAGCCTCCTTGTGGACTATTGTTTTCTAACTTAAAACCCGATTTATCTGTGGGAACGGTAAAGTAATAATTGCTCACCCCATTCGTATCTCCCAGTCGTAGGGGATTTCGGGCGTGTTATAGGGCAGGCGCAGCTCATCAGGGTTGGCGCGGTTGTACGGCTCGGTGGGGAAGTTAATCAGCAGAGACGGCTCCACACCGATGGTTTTGTATCCGTGCGCCACTTGCGGAGGGATGACCAGCAGTACGCGGTTATGCTCACCCAGAAAGAACTCGTTAATCATGCCGAATGTGGGCGAGTCGGGGCGACGGTCGTACAGGACGGCTTTTACCATACCTTTCACCACGACCCAGAAGTCGGTTTGCAGTTCGTGCCAGTGCCATGCGCGGATAACGCCCGGATAGTTCAGCGACACGTACGCTTGCCCAAACTTCTGGAAGAGGGGGTCGTCGCAACGCAGCATCTCCATCAGGTAGCCGCGCTCGTCGGCATGCGCCACTAAGGGCTTGAGCTGCACGCCCTCGATGAGTCGTTTCTCCATCGGTGCGAAAGTGTACCTGATGCGGCGTATGGAATTGCCCCGCAATCTTCACATTCACTTACTGTCCCGATTATGGAACAATCCCGCTGGGGATACCTATGGCTGGTAAGGCGAAGAAGGCAGACGGTGGCGAGAGCGGCGGAGGCACTAAGGGCAAAAGCCCGATGCTGATGATGATTGTCGTGCTGATTGCTGGGCTGGCAGGCGGCGTGTTTGCGGGCAAGAGCCTGGTGGCGCCCAAAGCCCCGCCTCCACCCAAACCGCCCACTGTCGGCAAATCGCTCGATCTGGGTGAGTTTATTATCAATCTTGGCGACGATCACTATCTCAAGGCGGGTGTCGCGCTGGGGCTGAAAGAGGGCATCGATTCCAAAAAACTGGAAGAGGACACTGCCCCCCTGCGCGACGCGGCGCTGATGGCGTTCGCAGGCAAAACGCGCTCCGAACTGAACTCGCTGGAGGGCAAGCACAAAGTGAAAGAGGAAATCCGCGAGCGTGTGAACGAAGTGCTGGAACACAAAACACAGGAGAAAGAGAGCGTGCTGGAGGTCTACTTCACGGCGTTTACGACGCAGTAACCCCTAACAGACCTGCACAAGCCTCTGGAGAGCGTGCCTTCCGAAATTGGCTGCTTTCATGTGGAACCACACTGAATGGCTGGGCGGGAGCCTCGCCATCCAAGCTTAGCGCATCCAGCACGCCCAACATATCTGCCCCCAAGAGCCTCGCCAGCCAATACAGGCGAACCCGACGGCGAGTCTACCAGCAAACCGAATTGCGCCGTCGGGCAATCACTTAAGCCTCGAAGCCTCCCTCGGGGGTTCGGAACTTATCCGCGCTGGTCGATAGGCACAAACGGCAGGTCGCGTGGACCGTTGTAGTCGCTGCGCGGACGGATGAGGCGGTTGTTGTCGTGCTGCTCGATGATATGCGCCGACCAGCCCACGATACGCGCCGCCGCGAAGATGGGCGTGTAGAGCGGGATGGGGATGCCCATCATGTAGTAAACCGCCGCCGCCGGGAAGTCCACGTTCGGAAACAGGTTCTTCTCGCGCAGCATCACGCGCTCCATCGTCTCCTGAATCTGATAGAGGTCGGTGCGCCCTGTTTGCTCGGCGACCTGGCGCACATAATCTTTCAGAATCACGGCACGAATGTCGCCTGTTTTGTATTCTCGATGCCCGAAGCCCATAATGCGTGCTTTTTGGGATAGTTTCTCCATCACCCACGACTCGGTACGTTCGGGCGTACCGATCTCGAGCATTGCTTCCATCGCTGCTTCGTTCGCGCCGCCATGCAGCGAGCCGCGTAGTGCGCCAATCGCGCCCACTACCGCCGAATACATGTCTGCCAGCGTGGAGGCAATCACACGCGCAGTGAAGGTGGAAGCGTTGTAGCCATGCTCGGCATAAAGGATGAAGGTGAGGTTCATCACTTCAGCGTGTAGTGGCTCCGGCTCGCGCCCTGACAGCATGTACAGGAAGTTCGCTGCGTGCCCCAGTTTCGGGTGGGGCTTCACAGGGTCTTGGCAATGCAAGATGCGGTAGCCGTTTGCCACCAGTGTCGCCATGCTCGCAGTAAGGCGGATGGCTTTTTTGAGGTTCGATTCGTGTGAGTGGTCGTCGGCGTGATGATCCATCATCCCCAGCGTCGCGACGCCCGCTTGCAGCGCCGCCATCAAGTTGCTCTCTTTGGGGAGCGCTTGCAGCACGTCGTACACTTCTGTAGGCAGCTCGCGATTCGCCAGAAGTTCGGTGTTGAACTGCTCCAACTGCGCGCGGGTGGGCAACTGCCCCATCAGCACGAGGTAGGCAACTTCCTCGAATGAACAGTGCTTTGCTAAGTCGCGGATGTCGTAGCCGCGATAAATCAGTCGGTTCTCGGCGGCTATTACATCGGAAATCGCGCTGACGCCCGCCGTCACGCCCTCTAAGCCCGGACGATAGGGAATAATCTCCTTGTCGCTCATAAGATTCCTCCGTTGAACTGGCAACCTCGCCGGCTATAAGGATACCCTATCCGCAGCCTGTGCCAAAAAAGAACAGCACCTCCAGCAGGTCAGCGTCGTCGACCATACCATCGCCGTTTACATCCGTTTCCTGTAGGAAGCCCATGCGCCCGAAGTCGAACAGCACCTTCAGCAGGTCAGCGTCGTCTACACAACCGTCGCGGTTAATATCGCCCCGATTAGGCACGGCGTTAGTATTGAGGGTATAGGCGATTCGCATGGTGCGGTGTTCAAACGGCTGAAGATTCAGCGTCCACTGGAACGCGCCGGAGAAATCGCCTTCTAAGGGTAGCTCGCCGTTCGATAGGTTATCTGGGGCGTCGTCTTGTAGTATGTTGAGAACACCTGGATATGGAGCAACCTGCCAGCGTGTGAAGGGCGTAAGCGCAGATAACCACACTTGGTCTTGTGCAGTGGACACAAGAATCCGTTCCCCATCCCAGTCGGCAATGTTGGTGGGGTTTTCACTCACATCCAAATCGGCGTAGTGGAAGATGTGAATCGTGCGGGGCTGGAACTGGAAATTGATTACCAGCAAATCGGCGTACAGCCGACTGCCCCCACCTGCAGCACGCTTCAGCTCGTACTGCACGGCAAGGATAAGCCCTTCTGGCTCTATGTACGAAAGCAGCGCGCGATTTGGGTGTTCTTGATCATAATAGGTCAGGTTCCCCAACGTGTACTCGCGGTTTTGAGTTCCTTCAATTCGATACCACCAGCCGATTTGATAGAAGTGGTCTCTGCCGTTTTGAACCCAGTCGGCGTTATTGAAGGGGTAGCGTGTGCCCTCGCCGCGCAGGTCGTTGAGGCGGAAAAGAGCATCACCGTCTTGCAGCACGATTTCTTCAGGTAGCGGCGCACTTACACGCAGCCGATAATAGCCACCCCAGCCTGAATTACCGCGCACAAACACGAAGTAAGTGCCTCGAGGCGCAAGATTGATGCGTACTTCCGACGCGCTGGGGTTCAGAAAGTCCCACTCCGAGTCGTTGTTTTCATAAACCTGTCCGTTCGGGGCGACCACGCGCAGGTTGGTGTCCACATAGGTTTGCGTGCGGATGGTGAGGGTTTGGGCGGTAGCGTCCAGATCGAAGCGGTAGACATCGACGTCATTTGCGTTGTAAGTGAGGAAACGATAGCTGTCAGTGATGAACTCGCCACCTGAGATACGCCCCAGATAAATCGCTTGCGCTTCGGTGTTGTTGGGTTCAGTCGGGTCATAGTCGGGGGCGTTGACGCCGGGAAACACGCGCAGAGCATAGCGTGCCCGCGCCAGATTTTGCCAATAGAACACTTCCACGGTGTAGACGCCAGGCGATAGATTCACCGTTAGACCAGAAGCAAATCGATTCAGCGGCAAGTCGGGGTTACCGCCGTTGTCGTTGAAGGCAATCTGTTCGCCGTTCGCATCATACAGACGCAATACTGTATCGCGATTTGTATCTACGCGAATGGAGTAGGTTCCCGACTGGGTAATCTGGAATCGGTAGAAGTCGCGGTCACCCACAGGCTCCAGCAACGCTTCCCACACCACGAAGCCTCTGGATTGGCTCACAGGTGTATCGATAACCATCGGCGCGCTGAGGCTACCGTTCGGTTCACGCTCCAAATACGGTGTCATTTGGATGGATTGCGCCCACACATTAAGTAGGGTCGTCCCAAGCCCTGCCAGAATCGCTGCCTTTCGCATAAAAACACCTCAATAGCTTAGAATATACCTGATTAATGGTTAATTCTAGGTTATTAAGTACGCCATTTTCTATCAGGACGAGATTCCTCGCCTTTGGCTCGGGATGACAAATCCTTTCGCGCTAATAGCCCTGTCATTCTGTGCGGAGCGAGGAATCTCGCAGCGATGTTCACTGTCGTTGCGTCTCGCGTTCCTGCTGTGCCAGCACGCGCCGCAGGATTTTACCGGAGGGCGACTTGGGTATTTGCTCTACGAAGGCTACGCGCCGAATCTTTTTGAAGGGTGCGACGCGCTGCGCCACGTAGTCCATCAGTTCCTCGGCGGTGGCTTGCCCTTTCAACACGATGAAGGCTTTGGGCACTTCGCCCGCTTCTTCGTCGGGGCTGGGCACGACGGCGGCGTCGGCGACAGCAGGATGGGTCAGCAACACCGCCTCCAGCTCCGCGGGGGCAATCTGTAAGCCTTTGTACTTAATCATCTCTTTCACACGGTCGACGATGTAGAAGTAGCCCTCCTCGTCCACGTAGCCCACATCGCCCGTGCGCAGCCAGCCGTCGGGTGTGAGGGTCTGCGCGGTCGCTTCGGGGTTGTTCAGGTAGCCCTTCATTACCTGCGGACCGCGAATCCAGATTTCGCCCTCCTCGCGCACGCCCAGCGGGTTGCCCGACTCCAGGCTCACGACGGCGCACTCGGTGTTGGCGATGGGCACGCCCACTGAACCCAGCTTGATGCGCGCAGGATCTTCGGGGTTCACATGCGTTACAGGACTGGTCTCAGTCAGTCCGTAGCCTTGCAGCACGATGCAGCCCAGTCGCTCGGAACATGCCTGCGCCAGTTCCGCACTCAGCGGCGCCGCACCCGACATGATAATCTTCAGGTGCGATAGGTCGTAGTTGTCCACAATCGGGTGCTTCGCCAGCGCGAGGATAATCGGCGGCACCAGATTCGCCCGCGTGATTTTGTAGTCCTGCATCACTTTCAGGAACAGTTCCAGTTCGAAACGTGGCATGGTCACGATGGTCATGCCTCGATAAAGACACAGGTTCAGGATGACCAACATGCCGTAGATGTGATAGAACGGCAGGATACCAATCACGCGCTCGTCCTGCTGGAGGTTAACGCCTGATGCAAGCGTCTGCACCATGTTCGCCACGAGGTTGCGATGAGTTAGCATCACGCCTTTGGGCAGCCCCGTTGTACCGCTGGAATAGGGCAGCGCCACAAGGTCTTCCGCAGGGTCAAAAGCGATTTCGGGTGGCTCGGCTTCGGCAAGCAGCTCAGTGAATGGGGTTGCGCCCTCGCCTTCGCCGATTACGAACACTTCCTGCACACCCGCCTGCTGCGCCGCAGGAATCGCCTTCTCCAACAACGGTCCCACAGTAATCAGGAACTTTGCGTTGGAGTCGCGCAACTGATAGGCTAACTCGTCGGCGGTGTATAGCGGGTTCGCGGTAGTGACAACACCGCCTGCCATCGCTACGCCGTGATACGCCAGTGGATATTCGGGCAGGTTCGGGCTGTAGATTCCGACCACTTCACCTTTGCGCAGTCCGCGCTTTGCTAAGTTGCCCGCCACGCGCCGCACGCCACCATAGAGCTGAACGTAGCTAAGTGTTCGCCCGCTGACGCCGTCGACCATTGCAGGTTTCTCGCCATACTGTAGCGCGTGCTGATACACCATCTGCGGCACGCTGAGATTCGGAATCTCCACACTCGCATAAGGACTTTTGTAAACCATACCGTGCCTCCCGGTACTATATATATGCCCAAACGTCGAAACTTCCTGCATGATTAATTTGGTGGAGCCTATATGTTATTAATGGTAGAGTCGGTATCAGATGGACATACCAGAACGCCTAATAGACACGTGGATTTTCAATACGAATGTGGGACACAGCCCGAAGCGGTTCACAACGGCGCATCGGAGTATTTTGCACTGTCGCAAGGCTGCCCACAACAAGTTTTACAAGGAACAGGTGGCGCAGCCGTATCAGAACCCAACCGACAGGCGCATTCAGCAGCGGATGGCGCAAGGGCAGAAGGGGCGCATGCCGTATAGCTGGTTCTATTTCGACCTGGTGAAGAATGTGAGCCGCGAGAAGACTTTTCACTCGTGCCAGATACCACAGAAGTTATCGGAGATGCTGATTCTAAGTTGCACGCAGCCGGGCGATGTGGTGTTGGTGCATTTTGGGGGCAGCGGGGCGGAGCTGGAGGTGTGTCGGCGGTTAGGGCGTCGGTTCCTCACAGCAGAGATTGACCCAACCTACCACGCGATGATTCTGGAGCGTTTGCGCACGGGGCAGATATGCGAGAAGTACCGCCTGACGAAGCGCACGGTTCCTGTTAAGGAGTTGGCAATCCAGCCGATGTTGTGGAGCGAGTAGTGCGGTATCATTAGCGCGCTATTTGGCATGGTCGCGGAAATTTTGTTGCTTACAGGGGGCGCGCTGGCGTATCAGACGCTGAACTACGCTGTGCCAGAGGCGTTTGTAGGGGCGGTTCGGGCGGGCGTGGGTGCGCTGGTTCCGTTGCAGAATCGCCTGTCGTTAGGGCTGGTGCTGCGCGTGCACCCGCTGGATGAGGACACACCGTCGTATGACCTAAAGCCTATCGCGGGCGTGCTGAGTCAGCCGCTGCTGAGCGAGCCGTTGCTAAATCTAATGGGTCTTATGGAGCGTACGCTGCTGTGTTCGCCAGCGGAGGCGGCGCAGGCGGTATTGCCGGCGGGCGTGCGGTATCGGCTACGCACGGTGATTGAGCTGCTGGAGCCGTTGCCTCCGTTGCGCTCGGCGGCACAGCGGATGACGGCGGAGGCAATTCACAGGCACGGTGGGCGCGTGAGTTTGAACCGCCTGAAGCGCGAGCTGGCGGCGGGCATCTGGCAGCCGGGGCTGCGCGGCTTGCGCGAGAAGGGCTGCATCCACATGAGCTACGAGCTGGAACCGCCCCCGCCCCCCGAACACCCCGAAACGCTGGTGGAGCTAATCGCCTCGCCTGAGGCGTTGGAGGCGTTTTTCGAGTCGCACGCAGCGCGTGCGCCCGCCCAAGCTGCGCTGCTGATGCACCTCTTGGAGCATCCGGAGGGCGCGCTGTCCCGAAATGCCCTGTTGCAGGCGACGGGCGTGAGCTTGGGAAGCCTGCGCGGGCTGGAGACGCGCGGCTTGGTACGCACGGTGCGGGCGGACACCCCTCCGCCGACGCCTACCGCGCCGCCGCCCAGCCTGACACTCGCCCAAACACACGCCGTAGACGCTCTGCGCAAAGCGTTGGAACGGGGCGCGTATCAGCCGTTCCTGCTGTTCGGTATTACGGGCAGCGGCAAAACGGAGGTGTACCTGCGCGCCGCCGCTGAGTGCCTGCGCACAGGACGCAACGTACTAACGCTCGTGCCCGAAATCGCACTCACGGCGCAGCTAAGCCAAGCATTCCGCGAGCGGTTCGGTGCAAGCGTTGCCCTGTGGCATAGCCATCTGAGTCCGTCGGAACGGTACGGGCAGTGGCTGCGTATCCAGCGGGGCAACGCACCAATTGTCGTAGGGGCGCGTTCGGCAATCTTCGCGCCGCTGCCCAACATCGGGCTGATTATCATCGACGAGGAACATGAGAGTTCGTACAAGCAGTCCAACGCGCCCGCCTATCACGCGCGGACGCTGGCAGAGGCACGTGCTCGCGAATCGAACGCTGTGCTGCTGCTTGGCTCTGCCACGCCTGCACTGGAGACCTACTATCGTGCCGAGCAGGGGCTGCTTCGGCGATTGGAGCTACCGGAGCGTGTCGGCGGTGCGCGCCTGCCCGAAACGCACCTGATTGACCAGCGAGGCAAGCCGTTCCAGCCCATCAGCCCCGAACTGCTGGATGCGTTGCAACAGACCCTTGCGCGGGGCGAGCAAGCGATACTGTTTTTGAACCGTCGGGGCTATGCGCCGCTGCTCTTGTGTCGTGAGTGTGGCTTTACGCCGATGTGCCCGCAGTGTTCGGTGGCACTGGTATACCATCGCGGTGCGACATCGTTCTTGCTGTGCCATCACTGCGGACATCGCGAAACCGCGCCTGCCACATGCCCGCAGTGCAACGGGCTGGAGATTCGTCCGTTTGGGGTGGGCACGCAGCGGATTGAAGCCGCGCTGCAGCAACTGTTGCCGGATGCACGCACGGCAAGGCTCGATCGGGACGCCTTCGCGCGGCGCGGACAGTACCTGCAGATACTCGCCGATTTCCGTGCGGGCGCACTGAATGTGCTAATCGGCACGCAAATGGCAGCGCGCGGGCTGGACTTCCCGCGCGTGACACTGGTGGGCGTGATTAGCGCAGATACAGGGCTGTACCTGCCCGATTTCCGTGCCAGCGAGCGCGTGTTCCAGCTGCTGACGCAGGTGATTGGACGCGCAGGCAGACGCCAACGTCAGGGGCTTGCCCTGATACAAACCTACAATCCTGACCATCCTGCCTTGCAGTGCGCCCTGCGCCAAGACTATCAGGCGTTCTTTGTGCAGGAGCTGGAGACCCGCCGTGAGGTGGGCTATCCACCGTTCGTACGCCTTGTAAACCTAATCTGTACGGACACCAATCCGCAGGCAGCGGAGCGCCCCCTGCAGCAGGTTGCTGACGCGCTCTCGGGGCAACTGGGCGTGGCGCTGTTGCAGGTGCTGGGTCCTGCCCCTGCGCCGTTGGAGAGGCTCGAGGGGCGGTATAGATATCACCTGTTGCTCAAGTGCGCACCCGACTCCGAGCCTGCCGAGCTGCTCGCACCTGTGCTGAACGCCCTGCCGCTTACCAACCGCGCCCAAATCAAGGTGGATATCGACCCGATGCAGTTGCTGTGAGTGTCGTGAATGGGCTTCCTCGCTCTACTTGAAAGGACAGGGCTGGCGTTGCGAAAAATAAACCGAGCACCGTTGCAAACTGCTCATTCGGAGACGCTGGCAGTGCAGGAATTCCACACGCCACCCCGAACTCTCCTGCGGAGGTCTATACGATGGCAATTAAGGTTGGAGTTCAGCTTTACTCGGTGCGCGAAGACTGCAGGCGCGATTTGCCCTACACACTTGCAGAGGTCGCGAAGATTGGCTATGTAGGCGTGGAGTTCGCGGGCTACTATGACTACGACGCCGCGACTCTGCGCAAGATGCTCGACGATAACGGTTTGGAGTGCTGCGGTACGCATATCGGCTTGGACATGCTGCTAGGCGACACTCTGCAGCGCACGCTGGAGTTCCACGCAACGCTGAAGTGTCCCTACCTGATTGTGCCGGGTTTGCCCGCCGAGCGCACAGCGTCCCGCGAGGCGTGGTTGGAGACGGCACGCCTTTTCGATGAAATCGCCGAGCAGATTAAGCCCTACGGCTTTCGCACGGGCTACCACAACCACTGGATCGAATTTCAGCCCTTTGAAAATGGCGAGCTGCCGTGGGATGTATTTTTCAGCAATACCAGCTCCGATGTGATTATGCAAATTGACACGGGCAATGCGCTGCACGGCGGAGCGCATGCCGCGCCGTTTGTGCGCCAATATCCCGGACGCGCCATCACGGTTCACTGCAAGGAGTTCTCCAGTACCAATAACAGCGCGGTCATCGGCGAAGGTGAAGTGAACTGGACGGACTTCTTCGACGCCTGCGAGACCGTCGGCGGCACGCAGTGGTATATCGTGGAACAGGAGACCTACGCTCACACGCCGATTGAGACCATTCGACTCTGCTTCGAAGCGATGAAGCAGATGGGCAAAGTCTGATTGTCGTAGGGCGCGTTGCGGGCGCGCCCCCTACCGTGTTTGCGCGTGGCGTGCGGTAATAAGTATTGCGTTTCTCACGACAGTCACTTACTGTCCCTCAGTCGCACACCCTTGCGTGTAGGTAATAAAATCTTCCAGCGTCTCTTCGGCGCGTCCCGATTCAATCGCGCGCAGGGCGAGAAACACCCCGTCTCGGATGTCATCCACACGCCCAGCAACCCATAGCGCCACACCTGCACTGGGCAGGATCGCCCGCATGCGCCGCTCATCATCCCCCGTAATGGCCGAGTGCAGAATTTGCGCGTTTTCCTGAGGCGTCTCGCCGGGCATAAGAGCAGCCTCCGCAACCGCTTCCAGTCCCAAATCGCTTGGCGTGAACTCAAAGGTCTCGATGGAGCCGTCGGGCTTCAGGTGCGCGGCGACCGTCACGCCGATGGGCGAGACCTCGTCCAAGCCGTCTATCCCATGCACCACCAGCGCGCGCTCAGTTCCGAGTTGCGCTAAGGCTTCCGCAATCAGCGTGAGCCACTCCCAGCTGAACACGCCCAGCAACTGCCGGCGCGCGTTGGCAGGGTTGGTCAACGGTCCCAGTAAGTTGAATACCGTGCGCACGCCCAGTTCGCGCCGTACGGGTGCGACGTGGCGCATCGCGGGATGGTGCATCGGTGCGAACATAAAACCCACACCCACTCGCTCGATGCCCTGTGCGATTTGCTCTGGCGTCAGGTTCAGGTTTACGCCCAACGCTTCCAGCACATCCGCGCTGCCGCAGCGGCTACTCACAGCGCGATTGCCATGCTTAGCAATCGGTACACCTGCCGCTGCGACGACAAACGCTGTCGCTGTGGAAAGGTTCCAAGTTTTTAATGTGTCGCCCCCTGTACCGCAGGTATCCAGCAGGTCTGGATTCTCAATAGGCACTTTGACTGAGTGTGCACGCATCGCCCGTGCGAAACCGATTAGCTCATGTAGCGTTTCGCCGCGCGTACGCATCGCCATCAGCACGCCGGCGATTTGCACGGGCGTCAGCGCACCTTGCATCATCGCGTCCATTAGTGTCTCCGCCTGCGCCGCGTCTAAATCGTCCCCTTCCAGCACACGCCGAACCAGCAATGCAAGTTCCATGCCCCTAAATATACCCGTATACAAAGGAAAACGTAGAATGATCTACTGTCGGAGTGATCGTTTGCAAACCGCTCCCACGACACTTGGCGCAAAGGCGAAATCAGAAAACGCAGAGGTAAATAAATGCCTCACGGAAGAACCAGTCGGGGTTTGAGATGGCGTGTATCGTCGGCGAGGACGCCGACGCTACGCGCCTATCCGCGTATCGTCAGCACCCTGCCGACGAAATCACTTCACTACCGTA
>CAYVKB010000042.1:0-7421 GCA_964451985.1 uncultured Fimbriimonadales bacterium
GACACGGTTCCCCCTGCGTGCAGGGGGAACCTACGGAGGGGGTTAGAAAACGGTTGAAAAAGCTACTTGCCCCTTTGTAGGGGCGAATGCAACGTAGTGCGAGCCTGTGCAGCTCAACCACCTGTTAATAAATTTTACATACCAAACGCACTATACTCTGATAAGCCTGAAAAAGTTTCGGAATATGCGGCAGCCCTGTGAAAGGTGGTACAATTCCTCTACTGGAGGTTATGGAGCGATGAACTACGATGTGAAGGACCTCGCGCTGGCGGAGCAAGGCGCGCTCCGCATGGAGTGGGCAGATAACGAGATGCCCGTGCTGCGCCTGATTCGTCAGCGTTTCGAGCAGGAAAAGCCACTGCAGGGCGTCCGAATTGCGGCATGCTTACACGTCACCACTGAGACGGGAAACCTTATGCGCACGCTCAAAGCGGGCGGTGCAGAGATTGCCCTGTGCGCCTCGAACCCACTGTCGACTCAGGACGACCTCGCTGCGGCGTTAGTGAAATACGAAGGCATAAGCGTCTTTGCCATCAAGGGCGAGGACAAGGAGACTTACTACAAGCACATCCATCAGGCGTTAGACATCCAGCCGCAGATTACGATGGACGACGGCTGCGACCTTGTGAGCGTTCTGCACACCGACCGCAAGGAGGGGCTTGTCAGCGTGATTGGCGGCACGGAGGAGACCACCACCGGTGTCATTCGCCTGCGCGCGATGGCGAAGGAGGGCGTGCTGCAATACCCCGTAATCGCCATCAACGACGCCTATACTAAGCACTTGTTTGACAACCGCTACGGCACGGGGCAAAGCACGATGGACGCGATTATGCGAGCCACGAACCTGCTGATTGCCGGGCGCAAGGTGGTCGTGATTGGCTACGGCTGGTGCGGGCGTGGCGTGGCGATGCGTGCCCGCGGGCTGGGCGCACATGTGATTGTGTGCGAGGTCGACCCGCTGAAAGCCCTTGAAGCAATCATGGACGGCTATGAAGTAATGACGCTCGCCCAAGCCGCGCAGGTGGGTGATATCTTCATCACCGTCACAGGCAACTACCATGTGCTGCGCGAGGTACATTTCCGCGCGATGAAATCGGGCGCAATCGTATGCAACACGGGGCACTTCAACGTGGAGATCGACATCCCTGCGCTGGAGCGCATGGCGACGGGCAAGCGCACTGTACGCGCATTTGTGGACGAATATCAGCTTAGCGATGGACGACGGCTGTATCTGCTGGGCGAGGGACGCCTGATTAACCTCGCTGCTGCCGAGGGGCACCCCGCCGCCGTGATGGACATGAGTTTCGCGAACCAGGCGCTCAGCGTGGAGTATATCGTCAAGCACCACAGCCAACTACCGAAGGACGTATTCCCTGTGCCCGCCACCATCGATGCGCAGGTCGCCCAGCTCAAACTGCAAGCACTGGGCGTGCAAATCGATACCCTCACCGACGAGCAGGCGAAGTACCTCGACTCGTGGCAAGAGGGGACATAGCCATTCACGGACAAATAGTTCACGAACCTGTGTTCTGCTCTCACTCCCGCTCCGTTCGAGAGGGGTAGGGGGTGAGGGCAATAAGTAGACACCCCACCAGCACTAAAAATCGGGTACCTTCATTAGCGAGGCGATAGGGACGATACTCTTACCACCCCACTGATTCCCGAGCTTGAGGTGCGTGTTGGCGATGAATGGTGATATGAATTGGAAGTTAGACGAACTGGAGTCACTCGCGGGTTGCCCGGTGTGCGAGTCGGCGACGGGTCAGGCGATTCTCTACACTAATCTGCGCGATAAGGTATACCACCGCACGCCTGGCGTGTAGGATTTCTACCGATGTGAGGTATGCGGGTCGGGCTACTTCAATCCGCGCCCGACGCCTGAAACTGTAGGCAGACTATATGAGGAGTATTATACACACGCGCATACATCGCCTCCTGCCTACGAGCAACTCGGCTGGGCAGGCAAGCTGCGCCGCATAGTCGGCAACGGCTATCGGAACTATCGGTTCGGGATGCGCGAGCGTCCTGCCAGTGTGCTGGGCGTGCTTGCGGCGATGCTGATGCCCGACTATCGCGCCCTTCTGGATGCCGGCGGACGGCACCTCCCCAAACAGCCCAAGGGTAGACTCCTGGATGTGGGCTGTGGCAACGGCGATTTTTTAGAATTTGCAGGGCGTGCGGGCTGGCAGGCCGAAGGCGTAGAACCGGACCCCAAAGCCGTCGAGACCGCCCGCATGCGAGGGCTGACTGTGCACTGGGGCGGGGTGGAGACGCTGTCGCACGAGCAAGAGGTGTTCGACGGCATCACGATGAACCATGTGATTGAGCATGTGCATCACCCGCGCGCGACGCTGGAGGCGTGCTATCGACTGCTTAAGCCCAACGGTTGGCTGTGGATAGAGACGCCCAACTTGGACGCGCAAGGACATGCCCGTTATGGGGAAAACTGGGTCGGTTTAGACATCCCGCGCCATCTGGTGGTGTTTACGTACAGTTCGCTGACGCGCCTGTTGCACGAAGCAGGCTTTGCGCGGATTGAGCCTCTGCCCTACTATCCGCTATGCAAGCGTGTGTATGCGATGAGCCGTGCGATTGCGATGAGCGCGTCGCCCCACCATCCGCCGCCGCTGCCCGCTGAGGAGTTGCTGCAGGCGCATCAAGCCGAAGCAGTCGCTCGCCACCGCCCCGAAATTCGCGAGTTTGTGATGGTGCGGGCGTGGAAGTAGTCCCTACCCACGCACAACGCCCTCAAGCGGGCTGGACGCGGACGCATAGGGCAGTTTCGGGATGCGCCCTGCACGGTACGCCAATCGCCCCGCCTCCACGCCGAGTTTGAACGCCTGTGCCATCGCCACCGGGTCTTGCGCTTTGGCAATCGCAGTGTTCACCAGCACGGCGTCACAACCGATTTCGAGCGCGAGCGCGGCTTCCGAGGGTGCGCCCAAACCAGCGTCCACCACCACAGGCACTTGCGCTTGCTCCACGATAATCCGTATCGGTTCCAGACCAACCGCAAAGCCCTGCCCCGTGCCAATCGGCGCGGCGAGTGGCATCACCGTTGCACAGCCCATCGCTTCCAGATGCTTTGCCAGCTCCGGGTCGGCGGGGATGTAAGGCAGCACCACAAAGCCCTCGTCCACCAGCACTTTGCACGCCTCGTAAGTGCCGATGGGGTCGGGCAGTAAGTACTTCGGGTCGGGCACGACCTCCACCTTAATCCAGTCGCTCAGTCCCATCGCGCGGGCGAGCCTCGCCACGCGGATGGCTTCCTCCGCCGTGCGGCAGCCTGCCGTGTTGGGCAGGATCTGATAGCGGCTCCAGTCGATCTCGTCCAGAATCGAGCGTTTGGGCGCGTCCAAATCGATACGGCGGAGCGCGACGGTGATAATCTCTGCACCAGAGGCTTCAATCGCGCGGCGCATGGTCTCTGCGTTGGGGTATTTGCCGGTGCCCACCATCAATCGGGAGCGGAACGGTTTCCCTGCAATCATTAGAGGGTCGTTCATCGGCGCAATTGTACCCGATGTACAAGGTACAATTTGCCGATGTGAACAGTACGGGGTATGCGGTTCCGCAGGTGGGCTGCTCTTCATGCGGCGCGGGGTGCGACCCGCTGCAGGAACAGTGTGACCAATGTGGGGCGAATCCGTTCGAGGGCGTGGGCAAGCGTTGGGGACCGCTGAGTGTGCGCCGGTTTCGGCGCGAGCTGAGCTGGCGTGTGTTGGCGGGGGTAGTACTGTGGTTCTTCTGGGACAAGTGGGAACCTCTACCGCGCTGGAGCAGTCTGTCGATTTGGGCGCAGCTCACTATCGGTACGCTGGGCGCAATTGCTCTGATAATCTTCCTACGCCAGATGTGGCTGATGTGGAAGGCTTCACAGGTCGCGCTGGTGTTGACCCCTGTGGAAGCACGGTTGCTGAAGCGCAGTGGCGGGCGTGTGTATATGGATTGCATGAACTGGTCGGAATGCCTGCCCCCTGAACCGCCGTCTGGCAGGCAGGTGCTGCACATAATGGGCGAGCTGGTGCGATTCGTGGCGCAGGTGGGGTTTCAGTCAATCGCGGTTTTACTGCCTGAACACGAGGTGTACGAAATGCGCTTGTATAGCCGATTCAATCGCAGGCGCGTGTGGCAACTGCCACTGGTGGGGGCAGACTATCACCCCCGCTTCACGCTCACCACACTGGCGCAGTACGCGCTGCCTTATTGGCTCCAGAACGGCATCGTGCACATCGAGCCGGGCTACGAGCCAGCCCCTGAGCGTCCGTTCCTTGCACTGGATTTGAACACGCGCACGATTCGAGCGTATGCGTTCCACGAGGTGCGCTTAGAGGAGGGCAGTGTCCGTATCGACCTTGCAAACGAGTCGCACAACCCCGACGGCAGCCTTGTGGAGAACGACCACACACTACACGCCGACGCTGCTGCCGCCGAGCAGAAGGAGCAACGGCACCTTAAGCAGTTCACCTTACCTGCCTACGCCGTACCCTACGGCAACTACTGGCTCCGCGCCGACTGGGGCATCATTGAGCGCATCGAAAGGCGTCGCACCGCCAGCGAAGCCGCCGTGAGGACGCCGACGCCCGCAACAAACCCTCATTGAAAACTTATTTTACTTGCTTACCTTGTTTTCAGCCTCAGTGGTGTAAGGCACCAACAACGACACGCGCCGATTAGAATAATGAAACGGGTTCATCGGGTCGCGCAGGCGGGTGTCGGCGTAGCCGCGCACTTCCGCCACTTGTCCTTTCCATAAGCCGTGGGCTTCCAGAACGCGCCGCGCGGCGTTGGCTCGATCGGCAGACAGTTCCCAGTTCGAGTAGCCTCCGCCGTAGCGATAGGGCTGGGCGTCGGTGTGCCCTTCCACAATCACGCGATTATCCAACTGCCCCACTTTTTTCGCAATCAGCTCCAGCAGGCGTCGCGCGGCGGGCGTGATGGTCGCGCTGCCTGTCTGGAAGAACACCGGCTCCTTGCCTTCCAGCAGCTCGATGCGCAGCCCCTCTTTGACGAACTCGATTTTCACATGCTCTTTCAGGCGCGAGAGTTCAGGGATGTTCGAAAGGGCGCGCTCCATGTATTGTTTGAACTCTTCCAGCTCTTTCTGCTCGGTTTTGCGGTCTTTTTTGACGATGGTTTTGCTGTCTTTGGCAGCACGGGGCATGTGTTGGGTGTTTTTGCCGCCGGGGGGAAGCGCGTCGTTGATGGAGAAGATAGCCTCATTTTTGCGTACGGCTTCCATAAAGCCCACGGGGTCGCGGAAATAGGCAGCGATGGCTGCGCGTGTTTTGGCGTCCATGCCAATCAGCCACATCACCATGAAGAACGCCATCATCGCGGTTACGAAGTCGGCGTAGGCGACTTTCCACGCGCCGCCGTGATGCCCGTGCCCCGCGTTCTTCTTCTTGACGATTCGAATCTCGCCGCCGCCGTCCTTTGCCATACCTTTTCTCCGTTAGGCTGCTTGTGCGGATCTACTGCCGCCGCCCTTCACGGCTTCTTCCATCTCTTGGAACGATGGGCGCACGTGCGGCTCGATGCTGCGTCGGGCGAACTCGATGCAGGTGAGCGGCGCGTCGCCCCGTGCGAACGCAATCAGCGCTTGACGAATGCACTGGTAGTACTGCCCCTCCGCATGCGCGTTATGTTCCAGCGCCGCCGCCAATGGCTGGAACAGCCCATATGCCAGCAACACGCCCAAGAAAGTTCCCACCAGCGCAGCGGCGACCTTATGTCCGATGGTCTCGGGTCCCTGATCCAGATAGCCCATCGTAATCACCACGCCCAACACCGCCGCCACAATCCCAAATCCTGGCATCGCGTCACCGATTTTGCTAATCGCGTGGGAGGGACGCATCACCTCTTCGTGATGTTTTTCCAGGTCGGTTTCGGTCAGCTCTGCCAGTTCGAACGCGCCCACTGCGCCTGTCAGCACCACCTTCATCGTGTCGCACAGAAAGTCCAGCGCGTGGTGATTGCTTAACAGAAACGGATACTGCTGGAACAGCGAGCTTTCGTTGGGTTTCTCCACGTGCTGCTCCAGCGCGAGTAATCCTTCCTTACGGGCGAGGGTGAACAGCGCAAACAACGCCTGCAACAACTCCAGAAAGGTCTCTTTTTTCGTGTAGGGACTGCCCTTCATAAGCCCCATCGAGCCTTTGATGATGGCGGAGATGACGCTGGGCGGATTGGAGGCGACCAGCGCACCCAAGCCTGCGCCGCCGATAATCACGAACTCCGAGATTTGAATGAGCGTGGCGATTTTACCGCCATGCATGATAAAACCGCCAAACACCGCGCCGAACACTATCACAAACCCGATAATCGTGGTCATGCCGCCCGATACGCCTCCACAAAAGGTTATTCCATAATCCGCGCGGAATCCGCATGTCACGAGGTTCCGATTTTTTCCTGAATTTGAGCGTGTAAGAGTCTTGTAAGACCCTTTTCGTATAATGGTGTTGTACGCTCTCGACGGGCGTATAGAGGAGATTAGCCATGTCGAACCGATTACAGACTTTTGGACTAAGCGCGATTCTTGCGCTGGCGACGCTCAGTGGTGTCTGGGCGCAAGGCGTTACGCAAGCGTTTACCTATCAGGGCTTCCTGCGTCAAGGTGGCGCACCCCTGACCAACCCGTCGCAGCAAATGACCTTTCGGGTTTACGACGCGCTAACAGGTGGCACGCTGCTCTGGAACAGTGGCGCGGTCACTGTGAATGTGAATAACGGGCTGTTCACCGTGTTGCTGAACGCCCCTGCGAGCGTGTGGAGTGGCGCGGATCGGTTTCTGGAGATTCAGGTCGGCTCAACCACGCTTTCGCCGCGCGTGCGCCTGAACCCGACCCCCTACGCCAACACCGCCTCGCTTGTGAACATGTTCCAGTCGGGTACAGACAACCCTAACCGCATGGTGATTACCCACTCGCCAGCGTTTCCCGATTGGGGCTTGCAGTATCGCGACTCCGACGACAGCTTCCACTTTCTGGCAGCAGGCTTCTCGCGGTTCCGAATTGGACTGATGGACGGTCGAGTCGAGATTCCTGGCGTGCTCCGAATTCCTACAGGCGCGGCAGCTGGGCGTGTGCTGACCAGCAACGCTTCGGGCGATGCGAGTTGGCAAGATTTGCCGGCAGGCGCGAGCGTGTGGGCAGTGAGCGGAACCAACATTTACAACACGAACACAGGCAACGTAGGCGTGGGCACGAGTTCGCCTGCCTATCTGCTGGATGTTGTGCGCAGCGACCGCAACGCTCGCCTGGTGAACATCGTCAACACTAACTCCGGAACCTTAGCCGACGGATTGCATATCTCTGTCTCGGCACCCCTCGGTTATGGTCTGGTCAGCACTGCTAACGGGACGGACGGCATGGCAATACGTGCTAGTGCCACAGGCGCGAACGCATGGGCAGGGTTTTTCCT
>CAYVKB010000042.1:7521-22255 GCA_964451985.1 uncultured Fimbriimonadales bacterium
GCGGTGGGCGACATAATGAGCATTCGCGGCGACGGCACGGTGTCCGTAAGAGTGCTGGAAATCACAGGCGCCGACCTTGCCGAGAAGTTCCCCACCACTGATTCGGTAGAACCCGGCATGGTCGTGGAGATTGACCCCGACACCCCCGGACACTTGCGCAAGGCGCAGGGCGCGTACAATCGCCGCGTGGTGGGCGTGGTCGCCGGTGCGAACGGACTGTCCAAAGGCATCGTGCTGGGCAATCTGGAAGGCAGCGAGAATCACACTCCGATTGCGATGAGCGGGCGTGTGTGGGTCTACGCCGACGCCACCGAACGCGCGATTGAACCCGGCGACTTCCTGACCACCGCCGACAAACCCGGCTACGCGATGGCGGCAGACGACCTCGCCAAAGCACAGGGCGCAATCATCGGCAAAGCGATGACCCGCCTTGAAAAAGGGCAAACGGGAATGGTGCTGGTGGTCGTGAACTTGCAATAAGGAGGCGACCATGAAACGCTATTGGCTAACAGGGTGTTTTATCCTGCTGATAAGTATCGGGATGGCTCAAGAAGGCGATGCGCCATTCATCGACGGAGCGATGCGCCCTGAAACGCGCGAGGGTGCCCCGACGAAGCCACCCACACTCGTCGCCCCGCAAGCGAAACCGGCTCGTATCACGCTACCACCTACCGAACGACCGTTTTCAGGGAATCCGCAAGGGGGCGAAAGTACGGCGCAACCGAAACTCGAGGTCGGCTACTCGATCGACGCGCCCCCCAACCTACTTGCCCGTGCGCAGTGGCAACGGGTGGAAGGTGTCCGTCGCGACGGGGATGCCGTCCCCTCGGGCTGGGTTGCCCATCTGCAGCTGCGTTCCCAAAACGCAGTCGGGTTGCGCCTGCAACTGCAGGGGCGTTCCCACCCCGACATTCAAATCAGTATCTACCACCCAAACGGGGATGTCATCTTGCCTGTACGCGCCTACCCCGACGAGGACGAGAAGTGGTGGGCGCCGACGCTCTGGTATAGCGACACGATTGGGATTGAGGTATTCGTGCCTGACGGGGTAGACGCCCAACACGTGCCCGAGATTGTCGCTGTCGGTTGTATGTACACAGGCATCGAACCCGACTTTTCGCCTGCGGAACTGGGCTGCCACCGCGATGTGACCTGCTACCCCGCCTACAACGACGTGCGGCAGGCAGTGGCGCGAATCTTGTTCCCTGAGGGCAGTTCGTGGGGCTTATGCACGGGACAGCTGCTCAATCGGATAGGCACTGACTTCGCGCCAATCTTTATGACTGCACAGCACTGCATCAGCACTCAGGCATCAGCGCATGGGATGGAAGCCTATTGGTTTTACCAGACCGCCACTTGCAATGGCTCACCGCCGAGCCTCAACACCGTGCCCCGCACCAGAGGTGCGCTGCTACTCAAGCAGCATTTCAACTCCGACTGGACGCTGTTGGGACTGTACGAACCGCCCTCTGGGAACTTTTATCTCGGTTGGGATGTAGGTGCTTGGGCATCGGGCAACAACGGCAGCGCGGTGCATCATCCCGACGGTGCTTTCAAGCGAGTGACCTTCTTCACCACGGACGGCACTGCCTCAGGATGTGGTCGTAGCCTTTGGTCATCTCAGGTCTATCTGGGGAATGGGACGATTGAAGGCGGCTCATCGGGTTCCGCAGGGCTGGACAGCAACTTCCGTGTGCGAGGCAGTTGCGCCTGTGCGGAAACTGCGGGAGATGACGCCTTCGGCAACCCTATTTGGATATGCCCCACCGCGAGCAACCCGGTCTGGGTTGGTTGGGGGCGGATGGACTTAGCGTTTGTCAACATTCGCTGGTATATCTTTGAGATGGCGAACCCGACCTTTGTGAACGGTGCAGTCGCAGGCGACACCAATAATAACGGCGATACCGAACGCGGCACTTCGGGCAACCCGTTCAACACCGTGTACGAGGGCACTTTCTGCGTGCCCACCGGCGGTACGGTGCGCATCGTGCCCCGCAACTACAACGAGCGGTTCCGCGTGTGGCGCGCAATGCGCTTGGAGCGCAGTGGAACCTCCGGCGTAGTGCGAATCGGCGCGCCGTAAACCCTCAGCCCCAACCCCTCTCCTGCACGCGGGAGAGGGGAAACCCTTTCAAGGAGATACGCCAATGAAAACACTGACGAAACTTATGAGCCTCTCAGTAGCCTTGCTGCTGAGCCTGATGTTCGCCCACGCCCAATCGGGCGGCGGGTATGACCTGACCTGGTGGACCATCGACGGCGGCGGAGTCACCTTCGCCACCGGTGGGAGCTTTCAACTCGGCAGCACGGTGGGTCAGCCCGATGCCACACGCCTGAACGAACTCGCCGGCGGTGCGTTTCGCATGACGGGCGGCTTCTGGTTCGTGTCGTGTATCACCACCAACGGCGATGCCGACGGCAACGGCTGCGTGGACGACGCCGACCTGTTGGTTGTGTTGTTCAACTTCGGCGCAACGGGCTTCAACCTTGCCGACATGAACTGCGATGGCATCGTGGACGACGCCGACCTGTTGATTGTGTTGTTCAACTTCGGCACAGGGTGCTGAGGCTGGAACGCAAAGAACCCGGAGAGTCAACAACCACCCAGGGCGCAGAGATTTTTCTCTGCGCCCGAGTAGGAAGAGCAGCTTCCACAGGAAGGACACACAATCTCGTTTCAGGTATTCTATTCGTGTGATTCCAACGCCACAGGCACAGACGCCCGATCGGGGGCGCGTCGCGCTATCCGTTGCCACCTACGGTATCGAGGAGGAGATTTTTATCACGGAGCCGACGCGACCTGCGCTGAGCGCGCTGTATGGGATGGCGAAACTGCTCTGGCGCAATCCACGCTATTATTATAAGCACTCCGCCACGAACTTCGCGCGCATAACGGACGCTCGCCAGTGCCTGATGAGTAGCGTTGAAATCGCCACACGCCCCCACAGCGATCCCGAAGCGTTGCTGAATGATTTGCAGATGCGTCGTGCAGATTTGGCTCAGGCGGCGGGGCAGGCGTACCTTGTGCCTGTAGGACATCTGTTCGATATTGAGTCGCCCACCAATACAGGGGGATTACATCTGCATATCGGCGTCGTTCCTGAACGGCGCGAAATCGTCTATGCCAATCTTGCCTATTTCCTGCCGTTGCTGATGTTGCTCTCGGCAAGCAGCCCTTACGCGGCGGGGCGGTACTTTGGGCAGTCGTATCGGATAGCACATTCGTTTGCGATTGGCGCGCTGCGCGGCGATGCTTACTATCGGTTTCAGGACTTGATTATTTCGCGCAGGCTGGGCACCATAGAGATACGTGCCCTCGACCCCATCTGGGATTTGGAACGGCTGCGCTGGCTGGTGCGGGCGGTAGACGCGATTGTAGCGTTGCCCGACGCGCGTTCTCAGGATTTGGCGCGATATACCGTGTTGCGCGAGCAAGCCGCTCACGCGGGCTACACCATCGAGCTGAGACGCCTCTACGCCGAGCTGCGCGAGTTTTGCGAGCTGCCTGAGACGCTCCTGATAGGCACGATTTCCGACGAGTTGGCGGCGTGTATGACGCAGGAGGGGCTGTTGCGCACGTACGCCCGACTGAACAATGCCTATCGCACAGGGCGCTGGGAGTCTGTCGAGCCGCATGCGGCTAAGCCCTCGCTCGGGCGAGCCGCGATGGGGCTGCTGGGCTATTACTTGCCGAAGTTGCCGTACATCGCCTACAAGGCGTGGGCAGAGTGGCGTTAATCTCATTCCAGCCATGCGCTGATACTTTTCCGAAAATGGCGTCGCAGTAGCAACGCCCCTATACCGCTGAGAACGAGTAAAATACTCGCCCCTTCCAAGCCACTGTTCAGCAAGCCAAACAGTAGCAGCGTTGGCAAGCTTGCCCGCAACCACAGCCATAGCAGCGTCAGCACGTTATAGACAGGGCGCACCGTCTCTATGGCATTATCCAACATACTAAGTGATGCCTGAAGCCTTGTGAGTGTGAGGCTAAGCATCAGCAGTGCGCTGTAGAAACACCCCACGAGCCACAAGAACCAGACGCTGGGATAAGCGATAAGCCCCGCCAGTGTGCTCAGCAATAACAGCACTCCCCACGCTCCGAAACTGTGCAACAGGAAGTAAGTCAGCAACTGACGGGAGTTAAACGGTAGTGCGCGCAGGACGTCGAGATGCGCCTCACGACGCGAGAGGTGCGCCCAGAAGCTGAGCGCGACGCAGTAGAGCAACACAATCAGCGAGTAGATCGTCGCGGTAGTCATCGTCGCCGCTGCGTCCATAAGCCGTGCGATGATGGGCATTAGCAACGCAGTCAGCAGCAGTATTGACCAGCCCAACACGCTTGTCCATAGGGTTGCGCTCCGCCAGGCGAGCCGCATATCCAGCCAGAGCAGCGCGCCCACACCGCGTGGTGTCCAGCGTTCCAATCTGCGCGGCGGCGCGGGAGACGATACAGGAGCTATGTTATCTTCCAGAGCCGTGCGCAGCATCCAAGGCAGGCGACGGGCATCTCTGTCTGCACTGTAGCCGTATTGCACTGCAAGGGCGACCGCCTGACGCAATACGGGCGCAACTCTTCGCACGTAACGTCCCAGCGCCCACAGCCCAACCGCCCACAGTGTCAGCATCACTCCAATCGTGGGCGTCAGCCCCAGAACCGGCGACAGGAACGCATCTGCCAGCGCACGGGCGGGCAAAGCGATCAGCGTCAGCCCTTGAAACTCCGCCGCGGCGATGACACGCTCGGAAGGCGCGTCTCGTGCGAGTAGGGGAAGCCCTCGGTAAATCATGATGCCTAACACACACGCTGCCCACGCAACTGCAAGGGTAATTAAAGCGAGGCGCAGCCACCGCCACTGGCGCGTGCGCACAAATAGCCATAACTCCAATCCGCTGAACCACAACCCCTCCAGATAGCGCAACGTCAGATAACTCACGAAAAGCCACGCGCCCGAAAACAGCTGTGTTTGTAACGATTCGACCTGTTCCCTAAGTGATGCTATCAGCGATAGGAACGCAGCTGCGAACACCAGAAGCGCGAAAATGCCCTTCTCCAGCGTCTGGCGCGCTGTCATTAACGTCTGGAGCAGGCGCGTGTCGGCGGCGGGCGTAGGAAACAGATACTCCCCGTCGCTGGAGGTGAACGCGCGTAGGAACTGATGCGTGCGCACGCAGGTGCGTACCAGCCGGTACGTCAGCGTAAGCATGAAAACTGCTGTGAGCAGCGTGCGCGCCTGATCAGGACGCATGCTTTCGCTAATCTCTTGCGCTGCTGCATTCAGCCACTCGTCGGACTGGGGCAGTGCGCCTTCTGTCAGCGCAATCAGGACAAGCAGTAGCCCTATCAGCGCCGCCGCCACTAAGCTCCACTTGCCCACCTGTACCCCCCAACTGAGACGCAGGCTGTTGAGGAACCGTCGGCTTTCTAAATACACAGCGATACGCCATGCCTTCGGTACACGACGCCAAATGGGTACTTGCATGGGCAAGGTGGAATTTAATTCAACTTGCAGAAAGTGAAGCACTCTCTACGGAGGTTGAATACGATGCCGAGAGTATACCATCTTTGCCCGCGTTAGTGGAGCGCCATCGGGGCGATTGGACACGCTTGTTGTTAGCGTACAGTTTCGTATATGCCCATCCGTCGGAACCGCTGATAGCGGTGTTCGCGTAGGGCGTCGGGTTCTATGCGGCTGAGCTCGTCTAGTTGCTGCAGTACGGCAGAGCGTACGCTAAGGGCGGTGGTTTGCGGGTCGCGATGCGCCGCGCCCAGCGGTTCGGAGATGACTAGGTCGATCAACCCCAGCTCCAACGCGCTTTCGGCGGTGAGCTTGAGCGCGTCGGCAGCTTGCGGGGCTTTATTTGGGTCGCGATAGAGGATGGCGGCGCAACCTTCGGGGGGGATTACGGAGTAAATCGCGTGTTCCAGCATCAGCACGCGGTTGGCAGCAGCTAAGGCAATCGCGCCGCCGCTGCCCCCTTCGCCGATAATCACAGCGACGGCGGGCACAGTGAGTTCAAACATCGTCAACATCGATTGCGCAATCGCCTCGCTGATGCCGCGCGATTCCGATTCCACGCCGGGGTCGGCGGCGGGGGTATCCACAAGGGTCAGCACAGGCAGACGGAACTTTTCGGCAAGTCGAAACAGGCGTATCGCTTTACGATAGCCCTCAGGTTTTGCCATCGCGAAGTTGCGCTTCTGGCGTTCTTTGAGGTCGCGCCCTTTCTGCTGCCCCACAACAACCAGTTTATAGCCGCCCAGCTTCGCCAGTCCACCCACAATCGCGGGGTCGTCAAAGCCCAATCGGTCGCCATGCAACTCCAAAAAGTTTTCGCACATCAGGCGGATGTAGTCCAGCGCGTAGGGTCGTTTCGGGTGGCGGGCAAGCAGCACCTTGTCCCACGGGCGCAGGTGAGCGAAGATTTGCTTTAGTAGGCGTTCGCGTTGCGCTTCCAGCTCGGCAATTTCGCGCGAGCGGTCTAAGCCTTTCTCGGCAGCGAGCTGACGCAGCTCGGCGATAGCGCTTTCCAGCTCGCTAATGGGCTTCTCGAAGTCGAAAATCGTCATCATCGCGCGTGCGCCTCCACAGGTAGGAACATCTCCAGCAGATAGGTCAGCGACGAGCGCAGTTGCTTGCGGGGCACAATAAGGTCTACCATGCCGTGTTCGTGCTGGAACTCGGCGGTTTGGAAGTTAGCAGGTGGCTTCCCAACGCTGGCTTGTGCCGCGACACGCTGCCCCGCAAAGCCGACCAGTGCGCCCGGTTCTGCTACAATCACATCCGCCAGCGAGGCGAAACTTGCCAACACGCCCGCCATCGTCGGGTCGGTGAACACGGCGATATAGGGCATGCCCGCACGTTGCAGTCTGGTTACGGCGGCGGTGGTCTTCGCCATCTGCATGAGTGAAATCAACCCCTCCTGCATCCGCGCCCCGCCCGACGCGCAGAACAGAATCACGGGCAGCCTGCGCTCCGCCCCGCGCTCGAAGCACCGGGCGACTTTCTCGCCCACTACCGAACCCATGCTGCCCCCCATAAAACCGAAGTCCATCGCGCCAATCACGATTTCATAGCCGCCCAGCAGCGCAGTGCCCGAGAGAATCGCCTCATTTTCGCCCGATGCCGTCGCGCCTTTGCGTAGTTTATCGGCGTAGTCGGGGAAACCCAGCGGGTCGGCAGGGCGTAGGTCGGCGTCCGTTTCCTGAAATGTGTCGGGGTCTACGGTTAGCAGAATGCGTTCACGAGCGCGCAGGCGATGATGATGCCCGCAGTGGGGGCACACGCGCATCGCCCGCTCAAAATCGGGGCGGAACAGAATCTTCTTGCATTTTGCGCACTGCACCCACTGTTCCGAGTTCTCCTGCGCCACACCTCGCCTTTGCATGCGCCCTCCCACTACGTGGCTTGGACCGTCTTGTCCAAGCGACAGGGCACGGACGGGAATGTCCGTGCACTAATTCTGGTGCCGGAGGTGGGACTCGAACCCACACCTGAGTCGCCCCAGACCGATTTTTGAGACCGGCGCGTCTACCCGTTCCGCCACTCCGGCTTGGACAGCAATTATACCCTATTGGGTATACCTTTTGCGATGAAACCACTGACTCAAATCGGATGGCTCCGTAGAGTGTCGCTGCTAATGCCCTTGCTCGCGCTTGCTGCCTGCGCGAACAGCCAGCGACTCAGCGAGGCGCAACGGCAAGAGGTGTTCCGGTTCGTTTGGGAGGAGGTGCAACGCTCGCATTACGACCCCAAACTCGGCGGCGTGGATTGGAACGCGGTACGGGCGCAGTACGAACCGAAAGCCAGCGAAGCGAAGACCGACGACGAGTTCTACGCGGTGCTGAACCAGATGCTGGGCGAGTTGAAGCAGTCGCATTTTGGCGTGATTCCGCCGGGCGCGTTCGTGGCACAGGAGGAGGCGCGGGCACGCCTCGCCGACGGCGAGACAGGGCTGACCGTGCAGCTGGTGGAAGGACGCCCTGTTGTGACACGCGTGCGGGCAGGCTCGGCTGCGGCACGGATAGGTGTCCCTCCAGGCGCGGAGATACTTCAGATTGACGATGTGGATACGGAACAGCTCCTATCGCGCATCCGCGAACGCAAACTGCCCCCTGTGGAGGAACGGTTCGAGGCGTATCTGGCGTTTCGGGCGTTTCTGAGCGGGCGCAGGGGCAGTGAGGTGCGTATCCGCTATCGCGATTTGGACGGCAAGGAGCGAGATGTCTCTCTGACACGCGAGGCGGCGCGGGGCGAACGCGTGCAGTTCGGCTTCCTGCCTGAAATCCGCGTGCAGATTGAAAGCCGTATCTTGCCAGGGAACATCGGCTACCTTGCGTTCAACGCCTTCTTCCCGCCCGTGATGCGCGAGTTGCCCCAACGGCTGCGCGAAATGGCGAATACCGACGGGCTGATTATCGACCTACGCGAGAACATCGGCGGTATCGGGCTGATGGCGGGCGGCGTAATGGGGCATTTGGTGCAGCGCGAGACGACGCTGGGCATCATGCGCCTGCGCGACGGCACATTCGGCATCGTCGCCTATCCGCAGAATCTGAACTATCGCAAGCCCGTGGTGGTGCTGGTAGACGAGTTCTCGGTCTCCACAGCGGAGATTCTGGCGGCGGGTTTGCAGGAGGCGAAACGCGCTACGGTTATTGGACGCCCGACGCCCGGCAAGGCGTTGCCCTCCAAAATCGTGCAGCTACCGCACGGAGGCTACCTGCAGTGCGTGTTGGCGGACTACGAGACGGCGCGTAAGAACCGCCTCGAGGGCGCAGGTGTGAAGCCCGACATTGTGGTCGAACTCACACGCGCCATGTTTCGAGACTCGCCCGACCCGGTGCTGCAACGCGCCGTGGAGTACTTAAAACAGGCGCCCGCTCAGTAGGTACAGTGTTTGCGCCGCATCCGCGCGGCGGATGGGCGCGTCGGGCTGGAAGCGTAGCCCTTCAGGTGTGAACGCATCGAAGCCGTCCCAAATCACAGGGCTGAAGCGTCGCTCCGCCAGCTGCGCGATGAACGGAAAGTCGGGGTCGGTGGACGGCACATCGATATAGGGCGAGATTTGCCCCATCGCGCGGTTCCACTCGCCCGGTTCCAGAATCGCCATCGCGCGGGTTAGCCAGCGGATGAAGTCGCGCCGCTTGATAGGTTCGTCAGGGTTGAAGCGGCGGTTCTCCGTGCGCTCAATCACGCCCAGCAGAAAGAGGTTTTGCACGGGCACGGCGTAGGGGTGTCCGAACACGACATCGATGAACGCCAGCCCCTGAAACCGCTCTTCGGGCAGGTTGGGCTTGAGAGTGCGCAGGTGCTTCCACAAGACCCGCGCCGCCTCGCCGCGCGTGAGGGGTTGGTCGGGCTGCATCTGCTCCGTTGGGAAGTAGCCCCGCGCCGCCAAAAACTGAATCGCTTCAAAGTGGCGCGTGGCGGGCGTCACATCGGGGAAGAAGTAGATGTACTGCTGGAACCGCCGCAGCAGCTCGCGCTGAATGTCGGCAGGGTTTACACGTCGCAAGGGAACACCTGTTTGCAAACTAATCGCCGCCGCAATCGCCGCTGCCTGCCCCATATTCATCCGCACCGGCTCCATGCGTAGGCTGCCAATCGCCACGTGGCTCGCCGAGACGCAGGTGGTCACCAGCAAGCCCTCCACGCGCTTAGGCACCAACACGCCGTAAGGCACTTGGTACCACGGCGTATATTGGAAAATCCAGAACTCGCCTTCGCCCATGTGCGCGATGTCGGGTATAGGTTCGCCTTCTTTTACGACTACGCGGCGTACGGCGTGCGAGTCCATCGGATAGTCGCCAATCGCGATGCTATCCGCACGAACACGCTCCCGCGCCAGTGTGATATCTAACTGTTGCAGGAACACCTCGCCCTCGATGCGCCGCGCCTTGCGCACGTAGAGAATCGGCGGCAGATTGTCGCTGTCGCGGAACTCATCCTCCGCCAGCCCTAAGTTTGGCTGCCCCAGTTCAGTCTGGATGTAGTGCAGGTAGCCCAGCACGTGGTTTTTGTAAATCTGATAGATGCGCTGACGCTCTTCCCAACTCGCGGTGGGGTAGCGGTAATTCACCTCTTGAAGCGTCGTGCCGTGCGGGTGCTGATTCACCTCGAACTTGTTGCCCGGAATGCGCCCGAACTGGAACGCCCACGACCGCTCCCACGGCGGCGACAGCACATATTCCAGGCGGTTATAGCCCGGCGGCGGGTCGCCCACCTGTGGGTTCGGGTAGTTCTGCACAATCATCAGGATGGCGTAGCCGGGAATGCGGCGGTCGCCTTCGCCCGTGCTGCCGGGCAGCAGGCGGTCGTTGAGTCGGTCGTAAAAAATTACGCCTGCATGGGGTTCTTCGGGGCTGCGAGGCTCGCGTCCGATGCGATAGGGCGCGCCCGCCCACGCTGCAATGTCGCCCTCGGCAGTGGCGTCAATCACCACATCGGCAAAGAACCGCCCGCGCCGCATGCCATCTAAAGTCACGAACTCCACGCCCGTGATACGGTTTCCTCGCTTGAACACGCGTGTGGGGCGCGCGCCGAAGTATAAATCGATGTTCGGCTCGGCGTACACCATCTGCTTAATCAGCATATTCGCGACCCACGGCTCGAAGTTCAGTCCGTTGCGGTAGAAGTAGACGGTGGTATCGTCACCGCGTGCTTTGTAGTAGGCTTCCACGCGCTGGCGGAACTCCTCATACAGCCCGTTAATGCGTGAGGCTTGGCGCACATCGGTGACGGCAACGCCATTGGTAATCATCCCACCGAGTCGGTTGGTCGGTTCCATCAGCGCGACCTTAACCCCCATGCGCGCTGCGGTAATCGCCGCGCCTACGCCCGACGCTGTGCCACCTACAATCAGAATCGGGTAGCGGGCTTCTGGGGGCAAGGCACGATAGGTGCGGTCGGTACGCTCTACCGCCTCAGAAACGCGCCCGTCGGCGTAAACTGCCTGCACTGATAGTCGATATTCGCGTCCTGCGGTCAGCCCTGTGAAGTCGTAGGATTTCACCTCCGCGCCCACTTCGGCGACCTGCACTCCGTCCAGGAACACGCGATAGCCTGCGGGGGAGTCGTTGCGCGGGGGCAGCCAGAACAAAGTGATTCGCTCTGTGCTGCGGGGGATTGCCTCTACCGAACGGGGAACCGCCTGCGTGAAGCCTGCAGACATCAACGCTATCCATAGCCCAGCCAACAGCCATCCTCGTTTCATAACCAACCTCCTGCCTGCGTACTGCGGGGGCATGAGTGTACCTGACTTGCGGAGGTGCCTACGGGATTTCCTGGGCAGAGTTCCACGTGCCTCGCGTAAACACCTACGCAAGGCGTATGGAGTTCCGTACGTTTCAGATTGTTAGGGGTGTTGTTCGGCAGGGGTGATAGCCTTGCCCCTGAAGAATCCAAGCGCGGCGGCGTCCCCCCTCAAGACGCCGCCGCGCCCCCTCCCACACAATCTAACTGTTCACTTCAGCTGGAACAACGCTTGCGACGCAGATAATAGCTCGCTCGCACGTTGTAAAAACAACTCCGACTCTTCAAGTGTCATGTTCAGCCGGTTCAGCACACGGGTATCGAACGGTTCCTGTGGCGCTTCGGGGTTCATCTGGTAGCCCAGCTGGTTCGCGCAATAGTCGGCGTACTCAATCAGGGCGCAGGTCGAATCGTTCACCTCGATCGATTGATGGTGATAGCGAACCATATGGGCAATCGAGGTAGGCAGTTTCCATCGTTCAATCAACAGCGCCCCCACTTCCTCATGCGTGAAGCCAAACAGCTCCTGCTCCGCCTGATGCACGGGCTTACCCTGATGATGCACCATATCATGCAGCTCGCCCATCCAGTTGGTGAGGGCAGAGCTAATCACCAGTTTACCTACATCGTGTAGCAAGCCTGCAGTGAACGCCTCGTTGCGCACGCGGGTATCGAACTGTCGCGCACCCATCTGGGTGATTAGTCCCACCGCCAGCGAGTGCGTCCACATCCCGCTCACATGCGGCGTGTAGCCAATCAGCGCACGCTGAAACAGCGGATACGTCGCGGCAATTAGGGCAAGATTCTTCACGGTATTCATGCCCAGCACCACCACCGCTTCCTCAATCGTCGCCACCTGACGACTCATACCGTAGTACGCCGAGTTCGCAATTCGCAACACGCGCGTCGTGAATCCCTGGTCTTTGCTAATCTCTTGCGCCACCTGCTGCGCATGCACGTTCGGGTCGTCCACCATTTGATAAACGCGCATCACCACCGCAGGCAAACTGGGCAAATCCTGCATGCGGGCAATCAGTTCATCCGCCGATTGAAACGTCCGTGTGAGCGTCGTTGGCATCGCTATTCCTCCACAAGGGGGTTTTACCACAAGCGGGGGCGAAATTCACATCGGGGTATACTCTTGTTATGGCGCAGCGTGTGGCGTATTGGTTCGCCTTTGAGGCGTCGCACTTTTACCATTTGCCCCACCTCAGCGATTTAGAGAACGCGCGTCTGTTTGGTAAAGCGGCGCGTCATCACGGACATAACTACCGCGTGCAAGTGGTCTACCGTGCTGCGCCTCAAGAACCGCCCTGCCAATTCCAAGAACTTGCTCGTGCCACACGCCGGCGTATCGACTCGCAGTTTGACCACCGCTGCATCAACGTCGAACATCCTGCCTTTCAGACTCAGTTGCCCACGACGGAGAACCTCGCACTATATCTGTGGCGCGACTTGCGCGATACGCTGGGCGCACCTGTGGAAGTGGTCAGCGTGCACGAGTCGGACACGCTGGCATCTACTTATGCAGGCGAGCAAGCGTCCGATTCGGGGGGCAACTCGCGCCCTGTGGTCTCGATGACACGCACCTATATCTTCTCGGCGGCGCACAGGCTGTATAATCCGCAACTCAGCGATGAGGAAAACCGTGCGATTTACGGCAAATGCTCTAATCCGCACGGGCACGGGCACGATTATAAACTGGAAATCACTGTCAAGGGTGTGCCCGACCCAAGCACGGGCATGGTGATGAACATCACTGAGCTGGACACGCTGGTGAACGGGGAGGTACTCGCACACTTAGACCACAAGTTTCTGAATGAGGAGACGCCCCCGTTTGACCAGATTCCGCCCACTTCGGAGAATCTTGTGGCGTTCATCGTGGCACGGTTGCAGCCCCATCTGCAAGGCGCGGCGCGATTGGCGGGCGTGCGCCTGTGGGAGACGCCCCGCAGCTATTTTGAATGGTTTGCGGATTAGGCTACCTTGGACACCTGTGATAGCACGCGCACAACGCCGACAATTAAGGCGATGAACTGGCGTTCGGCATTAGAAGCGGTTCGCGTCTCCGACCCGATGCGCGTGCACGGGCGTGTGGTGGGTGCAGTGGGGCTGCTGATCGAGTCGCAGGGTCCCCCAGCGAAGCTTGGCGAGTTGTGCCTGATTGAGCGAGGCAGACGCGAAACCCCCTTGCAGGTGGAGGTGGTGGGCTTTCGGAATGGGCGCACACTGCTGACCCCGTTGGGCGAGCTAACCGGCGTGTCGCCCGGCAGTGAGGTAATCCCCACTCGCCAAACGGCGTCGGTAGGGGTGTCGGACGCACTGCTGGGACGCGTGCTGGACGGCTTGGGCAACCCCGTCGACGGCAAACCCGCGCTACCCATCGCTACGCGCTATCCGTTGAATGCCGAAGCCCCACCCGCCTTAGAGCGACCGCCTCTGCGCACACCGCTGCCGTTGGGCGTGCGCGCTATCGACGCCTTGCTAACCTGTGCTTATGGACAGCGTATAGGCATCTTTGCGGGCAGCGGCGTGGGAAAAAGCACGCTGATGGGCATGATTGCCCGCAACACCGCCGCCGAAGTGAACGTTATCGCGCTGATTGGTGAGCGCGGGCGTGAAGTACGCGAGTTTATTGAGGACAGCCTCGGCGAGGAAGGCTTACAACGCTCGGTATTAGTAGTCGCTACGTCCGACCAGCCCGCGATTGTGCGTCAGAAAGCCGCGTTCACCGCCACCGCAATCGCCGAGTATTTTCGCGATCAGGGCAAGCAAGTGGTGCTGATGATGGACTCGTTGACGCGCTTGGCGATGGCACAACGCGAAATCGGTCTTTCGGCAGGCGAGCCGCCCGCCGCGCGGGGCTACACACCCTCCGTGTTCGCGTTGATGCCCCGCCTGCTGGAACGTGCGGGCAACAGCGCACGCGGCAGCATCACCGCCCTATACACCGTACTGGTGGACGGTGACGACCTGAACGACCCCATCGCCGACACCGCACGCGCCATACTGGACGGGCATATCGTGCTTTCACGCGCCCTCATGCAGCAAGGGCACTATCCGCCAATTGATGTGCTTGCGAGCCTCTCGCGTGTAATGCCCAATATCGTCGCGCCCGAACACCTGCACGCCGCTAACCGCCTGCGCCGAATGCTCGCTGCCTACAAGGAAGCCGAAGACCTGATTGCCATCGGCGCGTACCAGCAGGGCGCGAACCCGCTGGTGGACACCTCCATCGCCCGCTTAGACGCCATCCGAGCATTCCTGCGCCAAACCCGGGACGAGCACCCCGATTTTGAAACGACTGTCCAGAGCTTGCATGCGCTGACGGATGGAGTGGCTTGAGCATGCTTTCCCCAGTACCTACCGCTCGCCTGAACGTGTTTGTGGTTTCCGACCACGACAACATCAGGTGGTTTCACCCCGATTTTCGAACAGCGAGTCAAATTTCGCACTCACAGGGTATAATCTGCGATGTTAGG
>CAYVKB010000043.1:0-7052 GCA_964451985.1 uncultured Fimbriimonadales bacterium
AGATGTGCATACTTCTCCGCCACCACGCGCCGCTTCACTTTCAGCGTGGGGGTCAGTTCGCCACTCTCGATAGTGAACGGTTTGGCAATCAGGCGGAAGCCCTTCACACGCTGGAAGTCCGCCAACTCACGGTTCACGCGCTCCAGCTCTTGGCGGAACCGTTTCTGTACCGCTTCGTGGCTCAGCAGCGCGTCAGGGTCAGAGATGCCCAGCTCCTGCTGTTTGGCGAAATCGCGCAGGGCGTCGAGGTTCGGAACAATCAGCGCGACGGGCGCGCTCATGCCATCGCCGTACACCACCGCTTCCTGAATCAGTTCACTCTGTTTCAGCAGGTTCTCAATTGGCTGCGGGGCGACATTCTTGCCGTTCGCCAGCACGATAATGTCCTTCTTGCGGTCGGTGATATAGAGATAGCCGTCTTTGTCGATGTGCCCCACATCGCCTGTGTGGAACCAGCCGTCGGGGTCAATCGCGGCGGCGGTCGCTTCGGGCTTTTTGTAGTAGCCGAGCATAATATTGGGACCACGCGCCAGAATCTCGCCGTCTTCAGCGATTTTGATTTCCACGCCGCGAATGGGCTTACCCACACTGCCGAATCGTGGCGCGTTGGGCGGGTTCACGGTGAGTACGGGGCTGGTCTCTGTCAACCCGTAGCCCTCCAGAATCAGAATGCCGAAGGCGTGGAAAAACTCGGCGACCTCCTTAGGCAGTGCTGCACCGCCCGACACGAAGTAGCGCAGCCGCCCGCCCACACGCTCGCGGATTTTGGACGCCACCAACTTGTCCAGAACTGCGTGCTGCAGTTTCACACTCAGCGGCGCGCTCTTGCCCTCGCGCCAACACTGGGAATAGATTTTGCCTACCTCCAGCATTCGATAGAATAGTTTCTGACGCAGGGGAGGCATTTGACGCACAGAGGCAAGTATCCGATCCATCACCGACGCATAGAAGCGCGGCACGCCCAGCATCAGCGTAGGTTTGACCTCCTGCATATCGTTAGCGAGAGTGAAGAGGCTCTCGGCGTAGGCGATGGTCAGTCCCGCGTAAATCGGCAGGAAGTGCCCGCCCATCCGTTCGAACACATGCGAGAGCGGCAGGAACGAAAGGAATAAGTCGGTTGGCTGCCAGTCGATGAGTTCCAGCACCGCCTCGATATTGGTGGTTAGGTTACGATGGGATAACATCGCGCCTTTAGGCTCACCTGTGGTGCCTGAGGTGTAGATAAAGGTCACGATGTCGTCGGGCTGGCTGGATTGTACGATTGCCTGCAGCTCGTTCTCGGTCAGTGCGCCCTGCTGGTTCAGCATCTGCTCGAAGGTAGGCGTGTCGCTGACATCTTTGGGATCAATCACAATCATTTGGGGGGAAAGCGCTGTGTTCGCGACTGCCTCACAGGCTTTACGCAGCTGCTTCTTGTCGCTGACCACCAGCACTTTGGGTTCCGAGTCGCTCAGAATCTCCAGTACCTGCGGCGCAGTAAGCGTGGGGTAGATGGGCACGGTAATCCCACCCAGACAGAGCGTCGCCCAGTCGGTGATTGCCCATTCGGGGCAGTTCTCAGAAAGGATCGCCACGCGGTCGCCCTTGTGCACACCGAGTTCGTGCAACGCGCGGGCGAAGGCATACACGCGCTTGCCTAACTCGCGGTAGGTAATTGGGCGGAACTGTTTCTCGCGTTTCACCAGCATCGCGGGCTTCTCGGCGTGCTGCTCCACGCTGCGCCAGAACGCCTTGCTCAGAGTATCCACAGCCATCGTTCTTGCTCCGAGTTGATGGATTCAACACGACGGCGAAGATTCCTGCTGTGGTTGCGCTTCGTCGGGTCACGATGGCGACAGGGCGTGCGGATCATAGCGTGTCAGCACACACTGATACACGCGCCGCTCGCCCTGCGCCTTAGTGAACTCCATTTGCACCGCCACACTGCGCTGTTAGCGAGCGTGAACCAGGGTCTTTTCTGGGGGTTGTCACCCGCATCGTTGCAGGCAGCGCGTTGTAAGCTTATCGGCAGCCGCTAAACGGGATATAGTTTCTGCCGTCCAGCGCCATGTTTTCGTACCACTGCGGGCGCGGGATGCCCATCGTCAGCTTGGCGTGCCCATCGGCATAAGCTGCCATTTGCCCTTTGGTTCCGCCAGCCCAGCGGCAGTCTGGCGCACCCAGATAGCCAGTGGTGGACTTGTCCGTGTGGCGGCTGTAGTTGCTGTTGGCGTCCCAGAACAGCCAGATGTTTGCGGGCACATCGATGGCAGCTTGCGGGACACCCGCAAGATTGCCGCGGCAGTTCGCGGGCGTGCCTGCAGGGCAGTCAGTGGTCAGGCGGGACTTGTAAGCGTAGGAAGTGCCCGCGCCACGATAGCTGGGGTCGCCCGTGCTAAAACCGTCCTGTTCCCACACGCTGGGCGCGGCTCGGAAGGGCAGAACCAGATTTTGTCGTTCTTCACATAGGGCTGCACAACCGTGCGGAGCTGGGGCCACTGGGTATTGAACGCACGGGAGATATTGGTCGCAGCGGGATAGGTTTCGTCATAATCTTGAATGTACATCATGATGCCTGTAGCAATCTGGCGTACATTCGATAAACAGGTTGAAGTGCGCGCGCTTTCCCGCGCACGAGCGAACACGGGAAACAGAATCGCCGCCAAAATGGCGATGATCGCTATCACGACCAGCAACTCGATTAAGGTAAAACCGCGTTTCATAATGCATATAATCATGAGGAAGAGGGGGTTAAGGAGTGGTTAAGTTATCGGCGAGATTCATTCCAAGCAAGTTAATTCTTTGCCCCACTATAGGCAGCGTCGCTTGCAAACTCACACAGTAGTTCACCCAGAGCCTGCTCAGATGCTACCCCTGAAATAACATTTCCACTCAGCACTTGCTCGGAATGATGAAAATTATCATTCCGAGCAAGTGAGGAACCTATCAAGGGCAGTGCTTGCTACTTCCGCTCGAAAGCTGCGTCGAACGCCACGCGGGACGGCTCGAAGTCGATGTGGCGCACGTAGGCGCACGCCTCACGCGCTCCGTGTTCGCGATCCATGCCACTATCTTCCCATTCCACCGAGAGCGGTCCCTGATAGCCAATCTCGTTGAGGGCGCGGATAATCTCCTCGAAGTCAATTGAGCCGCGTCCGGGCGAGCGGAAATCCCAGTAGCGACGCGAATCGCCGAAGTTCAAGTGCCCACCGAACACTCCTGCAGGGCGTGGCGTATCCGACCACCAGACATCCTTAACATGCATATGGAAGATTCGGTCGCGGAAACGCCGAATGAACGCCACATAGTCCACGCCCTGATACCCAAGATGGCTGGGGTCGTAGTTAAAGCCGAAGCGCGAATGTCCGTCCACCGCTTCAATCGCTCGCTCAGCCGTCACGATGTCATAGGCGATTTCAGTGGGATGCACCTCCAGCGCGAAGTAGACATCTTCCTGTGCAAACACATCGAGGATTGGCTTCCAGCGGGCGGCAAAGTCGGCAAATCCTCTCTCCACTAAATCGGGCGGGTTCGGCGGGAACGAATAGAGGTAGTACCAGATGCTACTGCCCGTGAAGCCGTTCACCACCACGCGGGTCAGCTGTTGTTTCACCTCGTTTGGGGCACAGTTGAACAGTTTGCGGGCGGCGCGGGCAGTATTTTTCATTTCCTCGGCGGCGCGCTGGCGCACACCTTCAGGGTTGCCATCGCCCCACACGCGTGGAGGTACTATCGCCTTATGCCGCTCGTCAATCTGGTCGCATACCGCCTGTCCCACTAAGTGGTTGCTAATCGCGAAACACTTCAGCCCGTACTTGCCCAGAATCTCCCAACGCGATTCGCAGTAGCCGTCCTGCGAGAGAGCTTTCTCCACGTCGAAGTGGTCGCCCCAGCAGGCGAGTTCGATTCCGTCGTAGCCGAACTCGGCGGCTTTGTGCGCCATCGTCTCAAGGGGTAGGTCTGCCCACTGTCCTGTGAAAAGCGTCACTGGTCGCGCCATCGTTGTTGAAACCTCCAGCAAGTTAGTTCGCGACCAGTGAGCAATCTCCTGCTGAGTAGGTAAAATCCCTTTGTGGAAGCGTCTCAGTTCCCAGCCGATGCGTGGGGACGTAAGAGAGGGCGCAGGTATTCGCTCACGAGTGGTCTGCGTAGCACTGGATCTTAAGCCGTAACGCTCTCCCCTTGACTCTCGTTCTGCGCATGGTATAATAGCACCCGGAGGCACTCTATGAAACGCTATATCCTGCCTTTGGCGTTGTTGGGCGTCGCGGCAATCCTGTTCGCGACGATGCCGTCGAGCACGCAACTACGCGTGGGACAGAAGATGCCCGAAATGACCTTCAAAGACATGAAGGGCAACGAGGTCAAACTCGGAGGTAAGCAGGACAAGGTGTACCTGATTGACTTCTGGGCGACTTGGTGTGGACCGTGTCTGGCGGCGATTCCCTATCTGCAGGAGCTGCACGATAAGTACAAGGATCGTGGCTTGGTGGTGGTGGGCGTTGCGCTCGACTCGGGCACGCCTGAGGAGGTGCGCGCGTTCGTGGAGCAGCGCAAGATGACCTATCCCATCGTCGTACCGACGAACCAGCAGGAAGTGATGCGCCGCGCGCGCGTGAACGCCTTCCCCACGATGTACATCGTGGACAAGAAGGGCGTTATCCGCTACGCCGAAGAGGGATTTGCACCTGAGGTGATGGAAGACATTCTGCGCGTGATAGGTCAAACGCTGATTGAGTAGTTAGATTCGTCGTAAAGAGAGGGTGAGCGAGCCATTCAGAAGGAACTGAGGATTAACAACCGCATCCGCGCCAAAGAAGTGCGCGTGATCGATTCGGATGGGAAGCAGCTGGGCGTGATGCATATTCGTCGCGCCGTGAAAATTGCCCAGGAGAAGGGCTTAGACCTTGTGGAGGTCGCGCCGACGGCGAACCCGCCCGTTTGTCGCATTTTGGACTACGGGCGCTACCGCTACGAGCAGGAGAAACTGGCGAAGGAAGCCAAAAAGAAGCAGAAAGGCGGCGATATTAAGACCATTCGCCTGCGCCCTGCCATCGGCACGCATGATGTGGAAACCAAAGTCCGCAACGCTGTCGAGTTCCTGGAGGAAGGCGATAAGGTAAAATTCGTGGTCATCTTTCGGAGCCGCGAGTTCGGGCGACCGCAAGTGGCGGAACAGCTGCTGCGGAAAATCGCGGCATCGCTGGAAGAATACGGCGTCATCGAGAAACAGCCGGGCATGGACGGCAGGCAAATGGTGATGGTGATTGCGCCTGCTAAGAAGCCGACGCCGAAATCCAAAACCGATACGCCCGCTGAAGCAGGAGGTTCAACGCATGTCCAAGAGCAAAATGAAGACGAGCAAAACCGCAGCCAAGCGGTTCAAGCGCACAGCGACGGGCAAACTGATACACAAGAAAGCAGGGAACAGCCATCTGTTCCTGAGTAAATCGCCCGCACGCAAACGCCGACTCGACCTTGAGGATGAACTTTTCAAGGGCGAGTACAAACGCATTAATCGCCTTTTAGCAGGCAAGTAAGGAGGAGAAACACTATGGCGCGAGTGAAAGGTGGAACGGTAACCCGCCGTCGCCACAAGAAGATACTCAAGTTAGCTGAAGGCTACTACGGTGCAAAAAGCCGCCTGTTCCGCAAGGCGAACGAACAGGTGATGAAGTCGCTGCAGTACGCCTATCGTGACCGCCGACAGCGCAAACGCGATTTCCGCCGACTGTGGATTACGCGAATCAACGCCGCATGCCGACTGAACGGTATCCGCTACCACGAGTTCATTCACGCTCTTAGCGAGCGTGGTATCGAGATTAATCGCAAGCAACTTTCCGAGATGGCGATCCACGACCCCGAAGCGTTCAAGATGCTCGTGGAGTCGGTGCGTCCCGCGTCGTAGCACAGGTGGTCTCCGAACGCTTCAACCGGTAGTGCTTGGACAAGACTGTCCAAGCGACTTATACTATGCAAACCATCGACGCGCTCTTAGCAGAAGCGGAGCAGGCAATTACGCAGGCGAACTCCACCTCCGAACTGCAGGAGGTGGAGACACGCTATCTCGGTAAAAAAGGCGTGATAAGCCAGTTGTTGCGGCAGGTGGGTGCGCTGCCTCCTGAGGAACGTCCCGCCTTTGGGCAGCAGGTGAACGCCGCCCGTGAGCAGCTAGAACTGCGTTTTAACGAGCGGCGCGCCGAGCTGGAGCAAGCCGAAATCGCACGGCGCATCGAAGCCGAACGGCTGGACGTCACCCTGCCCGGAAGCCCCCTGCGCCCTGCACGCCTGCATCCCCTCACGCTCACTATGCGCCGCGTGAAAGCCGCGCTGATGGGACTCGGATTCGAGTTCGTGGACGGCTACGACCTTGAAGAGTTCCGCTACAATTTCGGCGCACTCAATTACCCCGACGACCACCCCGCGATGGACGAGCAGAACTCGTTCCACGTTGCGCCAGGCTACCTGCTGCGCACGCAAACTACTGCCATTCAGGGGCGCATCTTCGAGCAACTGCAGCGCGGGGAACGCCAGCTGCCCCTGCGCATCGCAACCATCGGACGCTGCTACCGCTATGAGAATGTGGACGCTACCCACTCACACACGTTCCATCAAGTGGACGCCTTCATGGTGGACGAAGGCGTCAGTATGGCGCACCTGAAAGGCGTGCTGACGCAGTTCGCTCAGATTATGTTTGGCGCGGATGTGCGGGTGCGCTTCCGCCCCGACTTCTTCCCGTTCGTGGAGCCGGGCGTGGATTTTGCCATCTCTTGGAAAGGTGGCTGGCTCGAACTCGGCGGCGCGGGACTCATCCACCCCAACATTCTCGAACGCTACGGGATTGACACTGAACGCTACAGCGGCTTTGCCTTCGGACTGGGCATCGAGCGTATCCCCATGCTCCAATACGGCGTGGACGACCTGCGCTTGTTTTTGGAGAACGACCTGCGCTTTTTGGAGCAGTTCCCCATCCTGTAGCCGCGTGCGTCTTGCAAGTGCAAACGAGGCGCAGTTCATCTGTATTCCATCGTTGGCGTCGGAGCAGTCCCTTAGGATGACAACCTGCCCTGGAG
>CAYVKB010000043.1:7152-22224 GCA_964451985.1 uncultured Fimbriimonadales bacterium
GAGGCTCCTGCCGAGCCACCCTCCGACTGTGGTAGGTATGCTGTGAAGGTGAATAGGTTGGAGGCTCGGCGAGAGCCTCGCCCTCCAGGGGCGTGTTTCACAAGCAGATGCTCATCGGCGACACCCACGTTTGTTATTGAGGCAGCCTCTCACTTTCTCGAGCGCACGACTTCCGAACAGGGGACGTCCACTTTCAGGTATGATATTGTTTGCTCGGGCGGAAGCGCGAGCGATAGTGCATTTCATTAGGGAGGCAAGAATATGAAGGTAGGCATTATAGGTGGCGGCGGGCGCGTTGGTTCGAACGCCGCGTTCACCCTGCAACTGATGGGCGCTGTGTCGGAAGTTGTACTGCTGGATGTGAACCGCGAGGCAGTGGAAGGCGAGGCGCTGGACTTACGGCACGGCGCAGCATATTCGCAACCCATCCGCTTCCACGCGGGCGACTACGCCGACCTGCAAGGCGCGAACTTGGTAATTATAACCGCTGGGCTGCGCCGACGCCCCGACGAGAGCCGACTGGAGCTGATTAACCGCAACGTGGGGCTGTTCCGCGAGATTCTGGGCAGCGTCAAAAGCGTGCAACTCGCCGAAGACGCGATTATTCTCGTCGTTTCTAACCCCGTGGACATCCTGACTTATCTGGCAGTGAGGGAATCTGGCTTGCCTGCCGAGCGCGTGATTGGGCTGGGCACGGTGCTGGATACCTGCCGCTTCCGCTCGTTTTTGGCGGAGCATTTTGGTGTGGCAGCAACCGATGTGGACGCACTGATTCTGGGCGAGCACGGTGATTCAATGGTTCCCGCTTGGAGCTGCGCCACGATTGCGGGCGTACCCATCCGCGACTACCCCGGCTACAGCAAAGAGGCGATGGACACCGTGTTCGAGCGCACCAAGAACTCTGGCGCAGAGGCGATTCGGCTCAAGGGCGGCGCAGGCTACGCAGTGGGTGTGTCCATCGCACAGGTGGTGAATGCCATCGCGCTGGATAAGCACCAAGTGCTGCCCGTATCCACGCTGCAGACGGGCGCACTGGGCATCAGCGATGTGTGCTTCTCGCTGCCGACTCGCATCGGACGCAAGGGCGTGGAAGCCGTTATCGAGATCGGCGTCTCCGACGAGGAGCGCAATGCGCTGCAAACCTCCGCGAGCGTCCTCAAAGAGACGCTGGGCAAGGTGATGCAGTAAGATGCCGATTTACGAGTATCGCTGCCAAAGCTGTCGGAAGCGATTCACGAAGCTGCTGGGGATTGCCGAACGCGACAATCCCCAGCCGTGCCCCGCTTGTGGTGCGACAGGGTCCAAACGCCTCGTGTCGCGCGTGGCGCGCCTGCGCAGCGAGGACCAGATGCTCGACGACCTCGCCGATAACATGGAGTTCGCCGGCGACCCCGACGACCCGCAAACCATGCGTCGCTTCATGCGCGAGATGAGCGCAGCGATGGATGAAGACCCGTACGAGATGGAAGAGCTGTTCGAGGAGGAGTTAGCGTCAGGGATTGCTGATGACGATACCGCCTGAAGACCAGCAGCTGATTCACGCCGCCCGCGCCGCGCAGCAGCACGCCTACGCGCCCTATTCAGGCTATCCCGTGGGCGCGGCAGTGCGCACGGTGGAAGGACGTATCTTCACAGGCTGCAATGTAGAGAACGCCAGCTACGGTCTCAGCATCTGCGCCGAGCGAGCGGCGGTCTTCAGCGCAATCGCAGCGGGCGCACGCGCAATCGTTGCCGTCGCCGTTTGCACGCCCGACGGGGGAACCCCCTGCGGCGCATGCCGACAGGTGTTGACCGAGTTCGCTCCCCTACCGGAAAACTGCACGGTGTGGATTGTGAAGCCCGATACTGTGGTTGCGAAGCATACGCTTGCAGAGTTGTTGCCGTATCGGTTTCGGTTGGAAACTCTGTAAGCCGATTAGTGACAAAGCCTCTAACCCCTTGACAACCCTATACCCTGTTGGGGTATCCTATTTTTAGCACTCACGCCTTGAGAGTGCTAAATTCAGGTTCAAATTCAGACCCTAAGGAGGTGAATTGCGGATGACATTCAAACCGCTGAGCGACAAGGTTGTGATTGAGCTGTTGGAGGAAGACGAGAAGACCGAGACGGGCATCATTTTGCCCGATACGGCGAAGAAGCGCCCGCAGGAGGGCAAAGTAGTCGCCGTGGGACCTGGTCGTTTACTCAATAATGGTGAACGCGCGCCGATGACCGTACAGGTAGGGCAGCGCGTTGTTTTCTCGAAGTACGCCGGAAACGAGTTCGAATATGAGGGTAAGAAGTACCTCATCCTCGATGAGGACCAAATCTACGCGATTCGCGAACACTAAATTATAGGAGGTGACAATATGCCTGCGAAGATGCTGAAGTTTGAAGAAGAGGCTCGTCGCGCCCTCGAGCGCGGTGTGAACAAAGTCGCTAATGCCGTGAAGGTGACCCTCGGCCCGAAAGGGCGCAATGTGGTGCTGGATCGCAAGTGGGGCGCGCCAATTATCACCAAAGATGGCGTGACCGTCGCGAAAGAGATTGAACTGTCTGACCCCTGGGAGAACATGGGCGCGCAGCTGTGCCGTGAGGTCGCGTCCAAGACCAACGATGTGGCAGGTGACGGCACGACCACCGCTACAGTGCTGGCGCAAGCCCTCGTAAATGAGGGTATGCGCTACGTGGCAGCGGGCGGCAACCCGATTGCGCTCAAGCGCGGTATCGAAAAAGCCGTTGCGAAAGCCGTCGAGACTATTAAGGAACACGCTATCCCCGTGACTGAGCGTGAGCAGATTGAGTATGTCGCCACCATCGCGGGCAACGACCCTGAAATCGGCAAGATGATTGCTGAGGCGATGGACAAGGTCGGTAAGGACGGCGTAATCACCATTGAGGAGTCCAAAGGCACGCAGACCACGCTCGAGATCGTGGAGGGTATGCAGTTCGACCGTGGCTACATCTCGCCCTACTTCATCACTGACCCCGAGAGGATGGAAGCCGTGCTGGAGGACGTGCTGATTCTGATTCACGAGAAGAAGATTAGCTCGGCGCAAGATTTGTTGCCCGTGCTGGAGCGTGTGGCACAGGCACGACGCCCGCTGCTGATTATCGCGGAAGATGTGGACGGCGACGCCCTGGCGACACTGGTGGTGAACAAGTTGCGCGGCGTGTTGCAGGTCGCTGCTGTGAAAGCTCCCGGATTCGGCGAGCGACGCAAGGCGATGCTCGAAGACATCGCTATCTTGACCAACGGGCGGTTCATCTCCGAAGACCTCGGCATCAAGCTGGAGAATGTAACGCTCGATATGCTCGGTCAGGCGAAGAAGGTGGTCATCGGCAAGGAGGAGACCACGATTATCGAGGGCGCAGGCTCGCAGGAGGCTGTGATGGGGCGCATCAGCCAAATTAAGCGTCTCATCGAGACTACTGAGAGCAGCTATGACCGCGAGAAGCTGCAGGAGCGTCTAGCGAAGCTTGCAGGTGGCGTGGCAGTGCTGAAAATCGGCGCAGCCACCGAGACCGAGCTGAAGGAGAAGAAGCACCGCTTTGAAGACGCGCTGTCGGCGACCCGAGCGGCGGTGGAAGAGGGCATCGTGCCGGGCGGTGGTAAAATCTTCTTGCTAGCGCAGGCTGCGCTAAACGGCATCGGTGAGACCGATGATGAACGCACCGGCGTGAATATCCTGCGCCGCGCCTTGGAAGAGCCGCTGCGCCAAATCGCCGAGAACGCCGGGCTGGAAGGCTCTGTGATTGTGGAGAAGGTGAAAGCCCTCAGCAAGCACGAGGGTCTCGACGCGCGCACGGGCGAGTTTACTGACCTGGTGAAATCGGGTATAATTGACCCCGCTAAGGTCAGCCGCGCCGCGCTGGAGAACGCTGCGTCAATCGCTGGGCTGGTACTCACCACCGAAGCGATGGTCGCGGAGAAGCCCGAAAAGAAAGCGGAGCCGACGCCAAGTGGGGGCGGCGACTTCGACGACTTCTGAAGACTTATCCCCTCCCACCCCCAAGGACCGGGCGCTGTTCCCCCTCCGCCCGGTCCTTCTTGCTTGAGAACTTGACAGTTCGGTGAGGTTCCCCCCGTGCGAGGGCGGAGTGATACGTTGGGAAACAAGTCGTGAGCTGTTCCTCACGGCGCATACTGATACGGTGGACGAGCCAGGTGAGAACGCGCTGCGCGTGAAGGGCGATTTTCTGCTGGGCGACGGCAGTCATAATATCGGTGCGGACGACACATCGGGTCTAATTGCTGGGAGGCAACTATGTGCCCGATGACACAGGGTTGTTCACCGACTCCGCCGTGTTCAAGCAGTACGGCAGCGCAGAGTGCACCCATCTCAGCGTGGGCTATGAGGACGCGCATCTGCGCCCCGAGCGGCTGCACCTGCCGTTTCTGGAACAGCTGACACGCCACCTGGAACAGCTGGACTTCACGCCATTGCTGGAGACAGAGCCTGCTGAATGATTGACAAAGCGCGCTCGACATCCGCGCGGGTGATACCGTAGTGTGTCACGGCGCGCAGGCGCCTTCCCGAGAGTGAGAGCAGCACGCCGCGCTCCTTCAACGCTACTTGGAAACTTGCACTCGTCCAGCCTGTGGCGGGGTCAAGCTCGAAAATTACGATGTTGGTTTGCACGCGCGCGGGGTCGATGCATACGCCATACATGTTCGCCAGCCCCTCTGCCAGAATACGGGCGTTCTCGTGGTCTTCGGCAAGGCGGTCTATCATCTCGTTGAGGGCAACGAGTGCAGCAGCGGCTAGCACGCCCGCCTGACGCATGCCACCGCCCAGCATCCGCCGGGTGCGCCGCGCTTCCTGAATAAACGCCTCGCTCCCGCACACGATGGAACCGACAGGCGCGCACAGCCCCTTCGAAAAGCAGAAGTTCACCACCTCGAAAGGCTGCGCAATTGCGGCGGCGTCCACGCCCAATGCAATCGCGGCGTTGAAGATGCGTGCGCCGTCCAGATGCAGAGACACACCCCGCTCCTGAGCCAGCAGGGCGACCTGATGGATATACTCCATCGGCAGGGCTGCGCCACTGCAACGGTTGTGTGTGCTCTCGAGGCTAATCACGCGCGTTTTGGGGGTATACACAGCGTTGCGGATTGCGCCCCTGAGCCGTTGTATCGGGATAGTGCCATCGGGCTGGTTCGGCAGCACGTGCAGAAACACGCCACCGAAGAAGCCCAGCCCGCCCACTTCGGAGGTGTACAGGTGCGACTCGTCGCCCAGTATCACCTCCTCGTTGCGCCCTGTCAGCGTCATCAGGCTCACGAGGTTCGCCATGACACCGCTGGGCACGAACAGCCCTGCTTCCTTGCCCACGCGCTGGGCGGCAACTGCTTCTAAATGTTGCACTGTAGGGTCGTCGCCCAGCACATCGTCGCCCACTTCCGCTTCCGCCATTGCGCGGCGCATCGCGGGTGTGGGCTTCGTCACCGTATCCGAACGCAGGTCGATCAGCCGGTTCGCTTCGCGCACCATAGCACTCCGTTGTAGATAATCTTCTGCACGGTGGGGTGATGATAGGTGGGAACACTTTCGTGTCCAGGCCGGAAGTAGAACACGCGCCCCTTGCCGTAGCCCTGGTTCACACCATGGCCCGGTCCTGAGGTGAAGTTCGGGTCGATGCCGTCGCCCACTGTCCAGCATAGCCCAGTGGGGAAATACTCGCCGCCAGCGGGGAAGTAGGACTGGAACACCACCACCAGCGGTGGAGGCACATCGAATGGCGCACCGTACATCTCCTCATGTTCAATCGTGAAGTCCTCAATACCCTGTGCAATCGGGTGCTGCGGGGCGCATACGCGGATTTGCTCTGGTTCGGCGGGGTGCTTCTCGCGCCAGCCGCCCTTCAGGTGTCCCGTGCAGTTCAGCACACGCTGGAACGGCTTGGAGTAGTGCCCAGAATGCAGTACAACCAATCCCATACCCTCGTGATGTACGCGCTGACGGATACGGTCGGCGGTCTCTTCCGACACCTCGCCGTGCCGAATGTGCCCCCACCAGAGCAGCACATCGGTCTGCTGCAGGCGTTCTAAGCTGCACCCCTGTTCGGGTTCGTCCAGATGTGCGGTTTGAATCTCTAAACTTCCATCGTTCAGTTTCGCTAAGCCGTCAGCGACCGCCCCACGAATGCTGTTGGGGTAGATGGTCTTATCGACATGCGGCGGATTTTCGTCCCAGACTGTGACTCGAATGGTTGCCATGCCTGTTCTCCTTAGAATAGGGTGTGCCCAAGTATACCTGTGGGCTGTGGCGCGATAATCCTACACAGGGTGTGCGCTACAACACTGTCTTGAACTCGCCATTCTCTGATGCGCGCCCGATGCCGTAGTAATAGAATCCCAGTTTGCGCAGTCGTTGCGGGTCGTACAGGTTGCGCCCGTCGAACAGGTTCGGCTGGCGCATGGTGCTGCGGATGCGCTCGAAGTTCAGTTGGCGGAACTCGTTCCATTCGGTAATCAGGGCGAGCGCATCAGCATCTTCTGCGACTTCGTAGGCGTTACGGCAGTAGATGACATCGGGGAACAGGACTTGTACGCGGGGCATCGCGACGGGGTCATAGGCTTTGACCGTCGCGCCTGCCTGTAGCAGCAGCCGTATGACCTCCAACGAGCGTGCCTCGCGGATGTCGTCCGTGTTCGGTTTGAACGCCAGCCCCAGCAAGCCGACTGTACGCCCCTGCAAATCGCCCAGTCGCTCGCGTATGCGTTTCACGAACTCCACGGGGCGCGAGTCGTTAATAGAGAGTATCTGTTGGAACAGCGTCGGGTCAAGCTGATAGCGTTGCACAGTATGGGCGAACGCCTGCACATCTTTGGGGAAACACGAACCGCCGAACCCCAACCCCGCCTGCAAAAACGCATGCCCGATACGCTGGTCGTAGCCCATCGCTTTGGCGACTTGCGTCACATCTGCGCCCGTGCGCTCGCACAGGTCAGCGATTGCATTAATGAACGAGATTTTCAGCGCAAGGAAGGTGTTCGAGGCGTACTTGATGATTTCGGCGGTAGCAAGGTTTGTAATCAGCATGGGGCGTTCCAGCGGGGCAAAGAGTTCGACGATTTTCATTGCCGCGCGGGGGTTGTCCGCGCCAATCACGATGCGGTCGGGGTTTAATGTGTCGTGAACTGCGGAGCCTTCGCGTAGGAACTCTGGATTGGAGACCACATCGAACTCGTGCGGCTCCGTACGATGTTGCTCAATAATCCTTCGCACACGATCGCCCGTACCCACCGGCACAGTGGACTTGTTCACGATAATCTTGTAGCCGTTCAAGGCGCGCCCGATGGTCGCAGCGGCAGCGTCCACATATTTCAGGTCGGGTTCACCCGTAGCGGTGGGAGGTGTGCCCACACAAATGAAAATCACCTCGGCCTCGCGCGTCGCCGCATCAAGGTCGGTCGTCGCTTGGATGCGTCCCTCCTCAAGATTGCGCTGGAGCATTTCGTCTAATCCCGGTTCATAAATCGGCGACTGTCCCTTGTTGATGGCGTCCACTTTGGCGAGGTCGATGTCCACACACAGCACCTCGTTGCCCAGGTCAGCGAACACTACGCCCGTGACCAAGCCCACATAGCCCGTTCCTGCTACCGCGATTTTCATGCGCCTCTCCACTTGAAATTATTGGCGTGATACGCGGGTAATTGTACCGCAGGGGCTGTCATCAGGTATAATCTGCTCGGAGGCGTATAACCTATGAGTGTTCAAACCGCACCGCAACTCGGCTGGCGAGAGAAACTCAAGGGAGACAACTATTTCCTGCATAAGTTGCACTCCCTTACGGGGATTTTCCCCGTCGGCTACTATCTCGTACAGCACCTGTTTCTCAACTCGATGGCAGCCGTTGACCCCAAGTACTTCAACGCGGTGGTCTACTTCTTCAACGCCATCCTGCCGAAACCGGTGCTGTGGGCGATGGAGCTGTTCCTGATCATTCTGCCTTTACTGTTTCACTCGCTGTACGGGTTCGTGATTACCTATCATGGCAGGACGAATGTCTTCAAATACAAGTTCCGCGAGAACCTTGCATACACGCTGCAGCGCGTGTCGGGCGTAGTGATTTTCTTCTTCCTGCTGTTCCATGTATATTCCACAACCGTGAGCCACAAGCTCTACGGCAAGGATATCTCCTACAGCGGGATGCAGGCGCATTTCTCCGAGCCGTGGGTGGTTGCGCTGTATGTGATAGGCATCACAGCGAGTTCGTACCACCTGTTCAACGGCGTGTGGAACTTCGCGATTCGTTGGGGGATTGCGATTAGCGACCGCGCGCAGCGCAACCTGTACAAGTTCTGCATGGTCGGTTTTGTGCTACTGACTGCGTTGGGGATTACGGCGTTGGCAGGCTTCTTTATGCACGAGGCACCGCCAAACCCCCTGGCGAATCACTGAGGAGGCAATCATATGGCTAAGAAGCAAGTCGCCGTCGTTGGAGGCGGATTAGGCGGTCTGATGACCGTGATGAAGCTCGCAGAGGCGGGCGTGCATGTGGATTTGTTCTCGCTGGTGCCCGTGAAGCGCTCGCACTCGGTGTGCGCGCAGGGCGGGATTAACGGCGCGGTGAACACCAAAGGCGAGGGTGACTCGCCCTGGATTCACTTTGACGATACCATTTATGGAGGCGACTTTCTGGCGAACCAGCCTCCCGTGCTCCGGATGGCGGAACGCGCGCCCGCAATCATCTATCTGCTTGACCGTATGGGAGTGCCGTTCAACCGCACGCCGGAGGGCTTAATCGATTTCCGACGCTTCGGTGGCACGCGCCACCATCGCACGGCGTTCTCTGGCTCGACCACCGGGCAACAGCTGCTGTACGCCCTCGACGAGCAGGTGCGCCGCTGGGAAGTGGAAGGGCGCGTGACCAAGTATGAGGGATGGGAACTGCTCGGGCTGATCCTGGATGAGAGCGGCGTATGTCGTGGTCTCGTCGCGCAAGACCTGCGTTCGATGGAGATTCGCGCCTTCCGCGAGGAAGCCGTCGTGATTGCGACGGGCGGACCGGGTATGATTTTCAAAAACACCACCAACTCCATCATCAACACGGGTTCGGCGGCGAGTATCTGCTATCAGCAAGGCGCGTACTACGCCAACGGCGAGTTCATCCAGATTCATCCTACAGCAATTCCTGGCGAGGACAAGTGTCGCCTGATTTCGGAAGCGGTGCGCGGTGAGGGTGGGCGCGTATGGGTTCCCAAAGACCCCCACGACAAGCGCAACCCACGCGACATCCCCGAAAGCGATCGCTGGTACTTCCTGGAAGAGAAGTATCCCGCGTATGGCAACCTCGTGCCGCGTGACATCGCCACGCGCGAGATCTACGATGTGTGCGTCAACCAGCGCCGCGGCATTCAGGGCAAGAACCAGGTCTATCTGGACATCACGCACTTGCCACGCCAGCAGATAGAGAAGAAACTGCTCGGCATTCTGGAGGTGTACCTAAAGTTCGTAGGCGACGATCCGCGCGAAACGCCAATGCGCATCTACCCTGCGCAGCACTACTCGATGGGCGGGCTGTGGGTCGACTACGCCGTGAACGGCGAGGGCGTAATGGAACCTGTGCATCCGCGCAATCAGATGACCAACATCCCCGGACTGTACGCCGTGGGCGAAGTGGACTACCAGTATCATGGCGCGAACCGACTGGGCGCGAACTCGCTACTGAGCTGCATCTTTGCAGGCGAGGCGGCAGGTCCCGCGATTGTGGAGTACCTCAAGAGTGTCGAAGGCTCCGCGTTCGACCTGCCCAGCACCCTCTACGAGCAGGAGCAGCGCAAGCATCAGGGGCACTTTGAGGCAATCAGCAAGCGCACAGGCACTGAGAACCCCTATCGTCTCGCCGACGAGATGCGCGTGCTGATGGACGAGAATGTCACCGTCGTGCGAGAGAATCCGCGCCTTGCGCAAACGCTTGAACGCCTCAAGGAGCTGCGCGAGCGCGTCAAAAACGTGAACATCGCCGACCATACGGGCTGGACGAATCAGGTGATTCCGTTCACCCGCACGCTGGAGCACCAGCTGGAGTTGGCGATTTGTATCACGGCGTGCGCCCACGATCGCAACGAGAGCCGTGGGGCGCATTACAAACCGGAGTTCCCCCAGCGCGACGACGAGAACTATCTCAAGACCACGATGGCACGCTGGACGCCCGACGGTCCCGAGATTCACTACGAACCTGTGGATGTGAGTCTGATTAAGCCGCGTCCGCGCCGCTACGACGCGCCTAAGACTGAAGCGAAAGTCGAGGCGAAAGTCGCTGCAGGCGTGAAGAGCTAAGTTCTACTCACCCCCTTTCGCAGGCGCGGGAGGGGGTGGCTGCAAACATCCTCTCACGCCGCCCTACCATCGGCACACACTGCTCGAACGGGTACTTCTCGCCGAGTGGCACGGTTGTCTCTGTGCGTTCCTAATCTTTTGAAGAAAGCCTGTGATGCGTACACGTTTGAGTGCGCAGCGTAGGGTTCAAACACAGCAAAACCGATAAAGCTCCGAACGCTATGCTTGGCCGTTGTGAAGTATATTCCTGTTTTACGGGATAGCGCTCACTGCAAGCTCACCGTTCCCAAATCCACCTGAGCCGTGAGGCTGGTTACATTCACGGTGCGCTCGGCAGTGCGGGTGCCTTTGGTAAACACGAGGCGGTACTGTCCGGGCAGCAGCCAAAGTTGGAACACGCCGTTGGGCTGGGACAGAATCACCGACTCGGCAGGGACGGGCGCGCTGGGCGGAGTGTAGATATCGATGCGCACACCCACGGGATCGCTGAGGGGCACCTGCACAACGCCGCGCACGTTGCCGGGTTGACCAGGCGGGTTGTCGTCCACCTGCGAGAGCAGCAGGATGTCGCCTACATCCATCACGCCGTCGATAACGGGTGCATCGGCAAGGAAACGGCGTGGAATGTAGCCCGATTTCTGCACTTCGCCTTCAGGGTCTAACACGCCTTCGGGGTCATAGGCGACGCCATTGAGAGTGAATCGCCCTGTGGTGGGGTTGCTGAGCGTGCGCTGCCCCAACAGGGTAATCGTAGCGTCGCCAATCACTTGCTGCGTCAGTGCGTCCACGATGCGCCCCTGCACAGAGATAGTCCGTGCGCCCACATACAAATCGCCCAAATCCACCGTTTGCCCTGCCTGAAGCGTGGGCAGATTGAAAGTGAAGTCGGGCAGTCCGGGCGTGCGCACGGTTAGTTGACGGGTGTCAGTGGGCACACGTAACTGGAACGTGCCTTCCTGTGTGCTGGTGCGCATGCTCTGCCCACCCGCAATCACGGTTGCCGCAGGGTTCGGGGGCTGCCCCGTGCTGACCAATACCACGCGCCCTTGCAGCAGCGCGGAGGGACCGAACGAGCCACCGCCACCACCACAGGCAGAGAGGAAAACAGTGAGAAGTAAAAGAGAGGCAAGCCTCAGTCCTATGCCCGTCCTGCCTAAAGGAACAGGGCGAGTGCTCGCATCCGTACAGCGATTCGTCTCAACTCGGGGGGTATCGCTCCCCGCTCCCCTCTCTGTGGAGTCTGACACGAGCATTCCTACCTCTCTGCGTGCGCAGAGGACGGTTAGGGGGGTGAGGTCAGAATTAGAGCTGAGGAAGATACCGCAAAAATCGGCTACTTTGCCCTTTACATAGAGCCGAGCAAAGCGAATTCGTTGACTCGTCGTAAAAACCCTCTTCAACATTCCCATCGTCTTCACCGTGTAATCACTATAGGGGTGGTGGCGCGTGCGATGCGCCCGTCGCTGTCCACCGCCTCGATGTGTGCCATGTAGCTGCCGGGCGGTATGGCGCGTTCCTGTTGATCGCGTCCGTTCCAGGAAAGGCTTTGTACGCCTGCACCCGCCGCGCGGTTGGGCTGGAGCAGGCGCACCACCTCGCCGCGGGCGTTGCGGATTTCAGCACGCACGGTCGCCTCGCCTGTGAGCTGGAACTGGATGGTCGCACCGCCGCCGCGTGTGGTGGTAGCGGCGAGGTTCGTAATACGCACAGGGGCAGCGAGGTTCGGCTCAATCGCCACGCGAAGCGTCTGCGCCGTTGCAGGTGTGAACCGATAAAACTCACGCTGCCGCATATCCACCCGCTCGCCCGTGATGGGGTTCTCCAGATAAACCCGCCAGCGGCGTGGCGTTTGGCTCGGAATGCGCCACGAGAGGGTATGCTCACGGTTCGGCTCAGCGGGGGCGACCTGGAGCGTCCACTCCTGCCTGCCCGTGTTGGGCTGAACTGCTTGCGTCAGCAGGTTACCGTTCTCGGTTTGCACGCCGAACGCGCTCATGCCAGGCAGCGCGGGGGGCGCGTCGTGGTTGTAGGCGTGGCTGCGCGTGCGCACAGCGTTGTCCAATCCAAGCGTCACAACACCACCGCCTACGGGCGATTGCAGAACCAGCTCCATCGCCCACGCGGGCTGTGGCTCCGACGCGCGGCTTCGGCTCGTGCCGCCTACTGGCGGGGGCACAAGCAACGTAACGCCTTCGGGGCGCAGCACACGAATCCAGTAGGCGCGTCCCGGCTCCAGCTGCGTTGCCTGCACATAGGTTCCGAGTGTGCCGAGCGTCCACACGCGACTGCCCACCAGCGGCGGCTCGCCCCCGATGGACTCCGTCGCCGTCTCCCACGACACAGGCGAGCTGAACTGGTGGACTACCTGCAGACTGCCCAGGGGCACGGCTTGATTGAACGGCACGCCCACGAGGTTCCAGCCCGGCTGCAGCGCAATCGCGAACGGTCGGTTGTTCGGCGCAGGCTCGCCTTGAATGGTCACGTTAATCGGGCTGCTCAGTTGCAAGAAGTAGCCTACGCCGGGCGCAGGGGGCGGCGTTTCGGGATAGTAAGCGTAGTTAAAGCGCTCCTGTCGCCACTGGGCAAGGCGCATCTGGCTTGAGGGGATGTTCAGCAGTTGCGCCATATCAGTTTGAAATGGGCGCAGGGGGAAGCTTATCATGTGTAGCCCCGTAGGGCGGCTGAGGTTGAAACTACCTGCTTGTGGGTCCAAATACGCCTGCACATAGTGGAATCCGATGCCGGTGTTCGCGCGCCACACGCCCACTTGCACGCCCTGCGCGTTGAAGAAGGTGAGGGTCGCAATCCGCTCGCGCGAGAGGGTCGCATCGCTGAATAGCATGCCGAACGCACCGTTGGTGACGGGCGCGCTGCGCGTCTCCGTGCCGATTTGCACCTCCACCGTGCCGTTCTCCAACCCGAACACCACACCGAAGAAGTTGTTGCGGAAGTTCACGCCCTGCACCTTGCTGCTGGGGTAGTAGATGTGCACGCCCTCTGTGCCCACACTGAAATCGACGGTGAGCCGCTGGTTAGCAGCCTCCGAGCCGACGAAACTCGGCACGACCGCCCCTGTGCCCACACGGATGTCCACACGCTCATACTGAGGCGAGAGCGTGAGACGGTTGAAATTGTAATCCCAATACACAGGGTAGCAGGTTCCGTTCAGCAGGGCTTCGTCCCAGCCGTTGCCCACGCGCGTGGTCTGGAAATAGGTCAGGAACACCGTGAACACTGCCTGCTCGTCGGGCTGCAGCCCCGAAGCGTAGGGGAACACCTGCGCGTGCAGTTTGCGCCCGTAGGTCACGCTGGTGTCCAAAATGTACTGCCGTCGCGCCCACTGGTCGAGCGGTACGCCCTCCACCGTCGGGTTCGGATTGCCCGAAATTGCGGCGAGGGCTTGCTTAGCGAGGTTCAGTAATGCGGCGCTGTCGCCCCGCAGGTTCGGCGTGTAGCTCTGGTAGTACCGCTGGTTGAACTCGCGGAAGAAGGTTGGGTACTCAGTGGCGACCTTGAGCCACACGGAGCCTGCCATCTGATAGCGCACGAGCCACAACCCGCCTGTCGTGCCGCCCGCTATCGGCAGTTGACGCAGCGACGGTGCGATGAAACTCGGGCTGCCCAGCGTCGGTTGATTCCACGCATCGTAATACGGGCGCGCATCGTAGGTGTTGTCCAGAGTCTGGTCGATGAAAGCGGGGTTCAACCCAGCGAGACTTCGAAACGCTGCCCCTCGCGCGATGCGAGTCGTTACGGCACGAACGAAGCCCTCCTCCCAAACGTCATAGAACGGCGCAACGTCAGCGTGAAAGGCGCGCACGACCAGATTCAGTAGGTTCACCGCCGCCGCCTCGCTGGAGTTGTAAATAGGGAACAAGAACCGATTGTTGCTTACATCGTAAATCCCGCCCACTACCGCGTCGCGGTCGCCGATGTCGTCGTCGAAGTTCACCACTTGAATTGTGAGCGTGCGTGCGGGCTTACCGTACTCGGCTTCCACCAGCGTAGGCGCAGCGTTCAGTACCGACTGTAGCAACGCCTTGTAGGCGGGCGGAAACGGGTCTGTTCCGTCCACAATCTGGAAGCTCAATGAGCCGTTGCCCAAGCCGTCGGAGCGTGTGCGCGTGGGCAGAATCAGTTCCCCATTGCGGCGCAGTACGACCGTATGCAAAATCGGCAGGCGGTAATCTTCGGGCAGCAGTCCGAGCTGCTTGTAGAGACGGATTTGCGCCCGTGCGCCTTGAATTTGCGCGCGCGTCGCCTGTGCCACACGCGCCCGAATCAGCCGATCCATCGCCTCTGGCGAGCGCCCCACGCGGTCGATGTCAATCACAATTACATTCTGCGGTCCGTTGCTAACCGTCTCAAAGGGGCGGTTCACGACGTTACGATATACCTGTGCATGCGCTACGGCAGCAAAAGTCGCCGTCAGTGCGACGAGCATCCATTTCATCCCTGCTTTCATCGTTCCCTCTCTTAGACGCACGAGACTATGGCAAGTTTTCGCTCCGCCGTGTGAGTTCTTGTCAGTTCATCACTACTTGCCAGCCAGAGCATATGGTGTACTGCACCATCGCGTAGCCCAGTGCGGCTGCCTTTTCAACGGGAACTGGGCGCGTTGCTTTGGGGTTTCCTTCGTGTTTGATGTTCGCAGGGATTTCCCAATTTCCTGCTGGGATGTCCCAGCGGCGTGTAGGGGGTTTCCCTCTCTCCTGAAACGGGGGAAGGGTGCGGAAGCGGATATTTGAACCCCCTCCTGTAGGTTCCCCCTGCTGCGCAGAGGGAACCGCGTGGGAGCGCGGT
>CAYVKB010000044.1:0-20896 GCA_964451985.1 uncultured Fimbriimonadales bacterium
CTGGTGTGGTTTCCTCGCGCTGAGAGGCGATCGTTTACAATTCTCGGGGGGTATGTCGCTTTCCATTCACCCACCCCACCCCCCTACTATGTAAACCTTCGGTAAACTTTACCTAATTACACCTCACAAAAGGTCGTTCGTGAGGGCAAGATTCCTTGCAGCCACGCCTGCGCGTAGCGGTAGTCGGATTCGTCGTCCACATCATACGCCAGTTCGGGCGCGGCGTTCAGGTAGCAGTGCAACTTTGCATTCAACAACCGCGTCGATAGAGTCTCCACATGGCGCAGAGAGAGTCGTCCTGTCAAGAAGCGTGCCGTTAGGGGCAAGCCAGTGGTAATCAGATGGTGATGAAACGCCCGAACGAGAGTGAAGGCGACCTTTGGGGCGGATTTACGTGCTCGCGCGAGTCGTCGGAGCAGCGGTGTCTGTGCTTCCAGAAAGCCCACGCGCAAGAGACTCACCGACGCGCTGAGGAAACGCCCTTCCGCAAACTGCAACGCTCTGTAGGGCGCATTCGGGAAAGCTTTCACGAACGCTTGCTCAGGCGTCCAGCCCATCACGACGTCGGCATCAGGCGGTGCCGCCTTAATAAGTGCACACACTGCCTCGCCTGTGAGCATCGGTAAGTCCACCGCGCAGTGCACTAACCGCTCCTGCGACGATAGCCCCAACCGTTCCACACCGCGCAGAAGGTTCTCCACAGGGTCGTTGCCCTCGGTGGCGAACTGCAGTTCCACATTGAGAGGCGGCAGCGCGTGCAACAGCAGCTCCGAGCCGACCACCGCAATCCGCTCCACTCCGCTTCGCTCTAAGGCGTGCAACACGCGCACAATCAGCGTCGTCCCACCGAACTGGAACAGTCCCTTCACTGAGTGCCCTGCGGCTTCCGACAGCGATGACGGTACACGCCCACCTGCAATCACAACCGCATTCATTTCAAAATAGTATGACTGTTCCACGACTCGGATGGATAGGGACTTTAGTCCTAATTTGTTGGGTATCCTCTCGACATGGCGCAAAAATCCGCGTGGCGCAAGCGAATAGAGGGTAAGTTAGGCGGTTTCGGGCTGCGCATGGCGTGGGGGCTGTTCCGTGTGCTGCCAATAAGCGTGGCGCAACGGCTGGGCGCAGGATTGGGACTGCTGGCGCATGCGCTGTCAGGGCGGTATCGGCGGGTGGCGCGCCAGAATCTGCAACGTGCATTCTCGGATTGGACGCCCGCGCAGGTGAAGGCGACGGTGCGGCGCGTATTCCGCAACTTCGGGGTGAGCCTCGCCGAGTTTTTCAAAGCGCCCAGCATGACGCGCCCGCAGATAGAAAAATGGGTTACCATCGTCGGCTTGGAGCATTTGGACGCTGCGCTGCGCGAGGGCAAGGGCGTGTTGCTGATTACAGGGCACTTCGGCAACTGGGAGCTGATGGCGCGCTATCTATGTATGCTGGGCTATCCCGTGTCAGTGATTGCCCGCGACGCAGACGATAAAGGCACAACCGAGCTGATTACGATGCTCCGCGAGCGCAGCGGATACAAGGTGTTCCCTCGCGGGAACGCCGCTCGACTCGTATTGAAAGCCCTACGTGCCAACGAAGCCGTCGGAATCTTGCCCGACCAAAACGCAGGCGATGTGTATGTAGAGTTCTTTGGGCAGAAAGCGGGCAGCGTGGCAGGACCAGCGGTGTTTCATCTGCGCACAGGCGCGCCGCTGGTGCCGCTTTTCAGTGTGCGTCTGCCGGGCGACTATCATCGCGTGGAAATCCTACCCCCGATGCGCTTCGAGCCTACTGGCGATGTTCAGGCTGACCACCAGCGCGTGATGCAGGCGCTCCACGATGTATTGGAGAGCTACGTACGCCGCTATCCTGACCAGTGGCTTTGGCTGCACGACCGTTGGAAGTCGGGGAGGCGTGCGAGCAATGCTTGAAGCCTACTCCTTGAAACTTTCTTCTGGCTGTTTCTTGTATTCAAGATACTCTGCGTAGGTCGGTGTAATCTTATTGCCTCTATGTCAGTGTGCTTTGACCTCAATATGGTATTCCTCTCCATTCCTACGAGCGAGCAGGTCGTATACTTTGTTTGCCTGGTTCGGTTCAACCTTAAGTCCTTGTTTTTCCAGTTGAAGGCGCACGAGTTCTACTCCAACCTGTTCTATCTGTCTGCGCTGTTCTGATGTGAGCTCTGTCGAACCAGAAGACTTTCCGCGCCGGAAAGACTTTGTGTATTATCAGTGATAGATGGGGTTTTGAGCTGCTTAGCAATGGTGATCTTAGACTTCACCTTAGTCGTATTTAGAAAAGAACGCTCGTTCACTCCGTGAAGCCTTTCACAAACTCACCCCTGAATCCCTTGACAATCCACGCCGATATAGGGTATCATATACAGCAGCGGAGGTTTTGCGCAGGCGACACAGGCAGCGACGCCTGCTCCCCTACGCAAGCCCTCCTCTGAAACGATTCTCTATGGAAAAAATCCTTAGCGTGGCTAAGTTTGTGATAAATTGCACAAATGCGAATCGGCAGGAAAATATCGCAGTCCTGTCGAATCCCACGCTAGCCTTACGAGGTGACCGTTATGGCACAGGTATTTCGGCGTCATCATAATACGTTAGCGCGTGTGGTTGTTGTGAGCGGGCTTTTGGCAATCGTGGGGCTTGCCGTTGGCGGCTCGGCGATAACCCGCTCTCCTTGGTGGACAAAGGTGAGCGAACCGCCTGACCAGCCCGTCCCGTTCAGCCATAAACACCACTACGAGGAACTCGGCATCGACTGCCGCTACTGCCACTGGTCAGTAACCCAATCGGCGCACGCAGGCGTGCCCTCCACACAGGTGTGTATGACCTGCCACTCGCAAATATGGACGAACAGCCCCCTCTTAGAACCCGTGCGCGATAGCTTCAACAACGAGAAGCCTCTCGTGTGGAATAAGGTGAATAACCTGCCCGAGTTTGTCTACTTCGACCACAGCGCGCACGTGAATAAGGGCATTAGCTGCGCCTCGTGCCACGGCGGAATCGAGAAGATGCATCTCACGCACAAGTCCCAGTATTTCTCGATGCAGTGGTGCTTGGACTGTCACCGCAACCCCGAACAGCATATCCGCCCCGTGGGTGAAGTATTCAACATGTATTACCAGACACCCCGCACGGAGGAGGAGATGCGCGCGCTGCTGGAGAAGCACGGTATTCCATATGACCCCAACAGCATCCCGCGCAACCAGCTGGAGCTGGGCAAACTGCTGGTGAAGCATTATAACATTCACAAGGAGCAGCTGAGCGACTGCTCGATTTGCCATCGGTGAGGAGGAGCGATGGAAGAGACACGCAAGGAGACTCAAGGCGCAGGCGAGCAGTTTTGGCGGAGCATCAACGAGTTAGAGCAATCGCCCGAGTTCGAGGAGATTTTGAAGCAAGAGTTCCCTCGGCAGGCGGCGCCGCTGGGCGACTTTGTAAGCCGTCGACAGTTCCTCAAGCTCATGGGCGCGTCGATGGCGCTGGCGGGGCTGTCGGCGTGTGGCTATAAGCCGCAGGGACCGATTATCTCGCGTCCGAAAACGCCCGAAGACCGCATCGTGGGACTCTCAAACTACTACGCGACGGCGGTGCTGACGAACGGCTACGCGATGGGCGTGCTGGCGCGCGTGTACGAAGGACGCCCCATCAAATTGGAGGGCAACCCCGATCACCCGACGAGCTTGGGGGCAACGGATGCCATAACGCAGGCGCAGATTTTGGACCTGTACGACCCCGACCGCTCGCAGACCGTGCTGCGCTTCGGACGACCTGAAACTTGGCGGGCGTTCGACGCCGACATCCAGAACGCGCTGGGGCAGCAGGCAGCCAAAGGTGGCGTGGGCATTCGCCTGCTCACAGGGTGCGTTGTCTCTCCCGCGCTGGCGGCGCAAATCCAGAAGTTCCTGCAAACCTATCCGCAGGCGAAATGGTATCAGTACGAACCGGTGAATCGCGACAATGTTTACGAGGGGGCGCGACTCGCATTCGGCGAGTGGCTGAACCCCATCTACCGCCTACGCAACGCGAAGGTCGTCGTTGCGTTGGATAGCGATTTCCTCTATAACGAGCCAGGTGCGGTACGTTATGCTCGCGAGTTCGCCGACGGCAGGCGCATCCGCGCGGGGCGAACCGATATGAACCGCCTCTATGTTGCCGAGCCGATGTTCACCGTAACGGGCATGACGGCGGACGAACACCTGCCCATCCGCTCCAGCAAAATCGCACGCCTGCTCTACGAGATTGCCAAGCTCATCGACGCGCCCGTGCAGGCGACGGTGGAGGGCGAACTCTCAGAGGCTGAGCAAAAGTGGGCGCAGGTCGCAGCAGGCGACCTCGTGGCGCACAAGGGCGAGAGCCTTGTGATTGTGGGTGAGGCGCAGCCGTCCGCCGTGCATGCGATGGCACACGCGATTAACGCCCATCTGGGCAATCTGGGACGCACGGTCGTGTTCACTGCGCCGCCAGAGGAGAAGCCTACCCTGCATTTGCGGGACATCAAGCAACTTGCTGAAGACCTGAAAAACAACGCAGTCGAAGTGCTGATTATGCTGGGCGGCGTGAATCCTGCCTATAACGCGCCCGTTGACCTGAACTTCAAGGAACTCATCCCGAAAGTGCCGCTCAGCGTGCATCACGGGATGTATGTGGACGAGACCGCTGCGCTGTGCGTATGGCATCTACCCGAAAGCCACCCATTCGAGGTATGGGGGGACGCGCGCGCGGTCGACGGCACAGTCACTATTCAGCAACCCCTGATTTTCCCGCTGTACCCCAACACGCGCAGCGCGCTGGAGCTGATGGCGCAACTCAACGGCGCGCCCGCCGAAACCTTCAAACTGGTGCAAGACCACTGGAAAGCTGCCAAACTTGCGCCTGACGCGCAGTTCGAAGCGGTGTGGCGTAGGGGCGTGCATGATGGCGTGCTGCCACGTACGGCGAAGCCTGTGAAGCAGGTCGCGCTGCAGCAGACGCCGCTGGTGGTGCAATCCCCAATTTACGAACTTGCCCCCGTGCAGGCGGGTATCAAGACCTTCGAGGTGCGCTTCGCGCCTGACCCCACCGTGTACGATGGGCGATTCGCTAACAACGCGTGGCTGCAAGAGCTGCCGAAGCCCGTCACCCGCGTGTGCTGGGACAACCTCGCCTACATGAGCCTCAAAACCTATAAGGAGCTGGGGCTGCACCGCAAGGGCACAGTAGCGTTTTTTGAAGATGCCTCGTTCGTGCGGGGCGACGCGCCGATTGTGACGCTCAGCGTGAACGGGCAGGCGATGCGCGTGGCGGCGTACCCCATCCCCGGACACGCCGACGACTGTATCACGGTGCATTTGGGCTACGGGCGCACGCGCGCAGGCAGCAAAGGTTCGGGCACGGGCTTCGACGCCTATCTCATTCGCACCAGCGACGCGCCGTGGATACGAACGGGCGTGGAGGTCATCCCACAGACGGAGCGCTACCCCATCGCCCGCACGGAGGAGCATCACGTCATCGACACGCGCAAGCCCGATAAGCTCGACAGCACTGACCACCGCCCGATTATCCTTACAGGGCTGCTGGATGAGTTCAAGAAAGACCCCGAACTGAAAGATAAGTCCCATCGCAAGGGCTACGAACTCAAGCACCCGACGATGTACCCTGAAGACCGATGGACATACGAGAACTATGAAAACCCCGACAACTATCGCTACGCTTGGGCGATGGTGATTGACCCCACGGTCTGTACGGGCTGCAGCGCGTGTGTGACGGCGTGTCAGGCGGAGAACAATATCCCTGTGGTGGGGAAGCAGGAAGTGATGCGCGGGCGCGAGATGCTGTGGCTGCGTGTCGACCGCTACTTCAAGGGTAAGGTGGAGAACCCGCACGTGTATCAGGTGCCTGTCCCCTGTATGCAGTGCGAGAACGCGCCATGCGAGCTGGTATGTCCCGTCGCAGCGACTGTGCACGACCATGAAGGGCTGAACGCGATGGTCTATAACCGCTGCGTGGGCACGCGCTACTGTTCCAACAACTGCCCGTACAAGGTGCGACGGTTCAACTTCTATCGCTACACTTACATGAAGTCGCCTGTGTTGCACCTGCTACAGAACCCCGATGTGACGGTGCGTGGGCGCGGTGTGATGGAGAAGTGCACCTACTGCGTGCAGCGCATCAGCAAGGCGCGCATCTTAGCCAAACGCGAGAACCGACGCATCCGCGACGGCGAAGTGGTCACGGCGTGCCAGCAGGCGTGTCCGACCCAAGCCATCGTGTTTGGCGATATGAACGACCCAGAGAGCCGCGTGCATCAAATGAAGCAACAACCGCACAACTTCGCGATTCTGGGCGAGCTAAACGCCCGACCGCGAACGACGTATCTCGCCAAAATCGACAACCCGAATCCCGAACTGAGCGGCGCGGAGGCAAGCCATGCAACAGACCATTAAACCGACGGAAATCAAGGAGTTTCCCCTGTTCGAGGGGCAACAGTCCTACGAACGGATAACGGATCAGATTACGAGCATCACGACGGATCGCCACCCGCTGGCGTGGACGATTATGTTCGGGCTGGGCTTCATCGGCGCGACCTCGCTGGTGATGGCGCTGGCGTGGCTGCTGATTAATGGCGTCGGGCTGTGGGGTATCAATCAGCCCGTCGGCTGGGGCTTCGACATCATCAACTTCGTGTGGTGGATTGGTATCGGACACGCGGGCACACTGATTTCGGCGATTCTGCTGCTGCTGCGGCAGGGTTGGCGCATGTCCATCAACCGCTTCGCGGAGGCGATGACGATTTTCGCCGTGATGTGCGCCGGGTTGTTCCCGCTCTTCCACACGGGACGGCCGTGGGTGGCATACTGGCTGTTCCCTATCCCCAACTGGCTGGCGATGTGGCCCCAGTTCCGCAGCCCGCTGGAGTGGGACGTGTGGGCGGTGTCCACCTACTTCACAGTCTCCGTGCTGTTCTGGTACATGGGGCTGATTCCCGATCTGGCGAAGGTGCGCGACCGCGCGAAGTCGCAACTTGCGCGCGTGGTGAACGGTATCTTCGCGCTGGGCTGGCGCAACTCCGCTATCCACTGGATGCGCTGGGAGCAGGCATACCTGCTGCTGGCGGGTCTCTCCACGCCGCTGGTGTTGTCGGTACACTCCATCGTGTCGTTAGACTTTGCCATCTCCATCGTTCCGGGCTGGCATGTGACCATCTTCCCGCCCTACTTCGTGGCGGGCGCGATTTTCTCCGGATTCGCGATGGTGCTGACTCTTGTCATCCCCTTCCGAATTATCTATCCGAAGCTGCGCGACTACATCACCATGAACCATATTGACTGGATGGCGAAGGTGATGCTGGCGACGGGCTTAATCGTGTTCTACGGCTACCTGTGCGAGATGTTCTTCGGCTGGTACAGCGGCAACCAGTTCGAGCAGTTTCTGGTGGTGAACCGCTTCTTCGGTCCTTACTGGATGGCATACTGGGCGTTGATCATCTGCAACGGGGTTATCCCGCAGATCCTGTGGGCGCCGAAGCTGCGTCAGAACCTGTTGCTGCTGTTCATCATCAGCATCATCGTAAACATCGGGATGTGGTTCGAGCGGTTCGTGATCATTGTGATGAGCCTGCACCGCGACTTCCAGACCTCTGCGTGGGGCATGTACACGCCGACCATCAACGACTGGTGGCTGTTCCTCAGCACGATTGGCTTCTTCGTGATGATGATGTTCTTGTTCGCCCGCTTTATCCCGATGCTGGCGGTGGCGGAGTTGAAGGAACTCTGGTACAAGCTGTATCACGGTCATAACGGCAAGGACGGTCATGGCGGCGTGCATGCGCCCGCAAGTAAGCCCACCGCGCCCGCCCCGCAAGGAGGTGGTCAGTAATGGCGCAGGTCGCAACTGGAGGGCTATACGGCATCTTGGCGGAGTTCGAGACGCCTGAGCAGCTCATCGAAGCCGCCAAGCGCGTGCGTGAGGCGGGCTATCGCAAGTTCGACTGCTACACGCCGTTCCCCGTGCACGGACTGACCGCCGCGATGGGCGTCAAAGAGGCGAAAGTGCCGTGGACGGTATTCACGATGGGCTTGCTGGGTGCCATCGGCGCGTTTAGCCTGCAGGTATGGACGAGCATCGTCGACTACCCGCTCAACATTGCGGGGCGCGACCTGCTGAGCTGGCCCTACTTCATCCCGATTACCTTCGAGGGCATGGTGCTGGCGGCTGCATTCGGCGCGTTCTTCGGCACGCATATCTACAATCGCATGCTCACCTACTACCACCCGCTGTTCAACGTGCCGCAGTTCGCCCGTTCCAGCACAGATCGGTTCTTCGTGTGCATCGAGAGTAAAGACCCGAGGTTCAACCGCGACGAGGCGTACAAGCTCCTGCAATCGCTGAACCCGTTGAGCGTCACGGAGGTGCCCGAATGAGACGAATGATATGGCAGAAAACCTCCCTCCCCATCCCCCTCTCCGTAAACAGAGAGGGAGGGCTAACGTCGCACGCAGGCGCAAATCGCCCCTCTCCGTTTACGAGGAGGGAAGCTGGGGGGATGAGGTTTGTTCTGTTGCTCGGCGTGCTATGCTTCTCTCTCACCGCCTGCCGCACCGATATGTGGGTGCAACAGAAGGTCGAAGCGCAAGACAGTAGCGAGTTCTACGCGCTGGTCGACCCTGTGCGGGGCTTCGACGGTAAGATTTATGGCGACGGCTCGCGCCCAATGCCACCCAATACCATCGCGCGAGGCAAACTGCAAGACCCGAATGACCCGTTCCTCACAGGCAAAGACGCGCAGGGCAACTTACTGACCAAGCTGCCCCCGCAGGTCAAACTCTCGCGTGAGCTACTCAATCATGGACAAGAGAAATTCAACGCCTTCTGCGCCAACTGTCACGGTCGAGCAGGCGACGGCAAAGGCATGATTGCGCTGCGTGGGCAGTGGCCTCGACCTGTGCCCTCGCTGGTGCGCGAACAGCTGCTACAACAACCCATCGCCTACTTCTTCAATTCTGGTAAGTATGGCTTCGGCATTATGTACCCGCTTTACCCGCAGCTGAACGAGGAAGACCTCTGGGCGGTCGCGGCATACATTCGCGTGCTGCAACTGAGCCAGAACGCAAAGATTCAAGACCTTTCGCCGGAAGACTTGGAGAAACTCGCGCAGGCGGAGATGGCGCGGAAACAGCGTCAGCAAAACACTATCGCGCAGGAGAACTAAGCATGGCAGCGACAACGACGGCATTATCGGAACAGGAAGTTCGACAGCGCATCGCGCGGGGACGCCCCCTCGCGCTCGGGCTGGGCATACTGGGCTTGGTCGTGTGGGCAACGGGTTTGGCGACGAACCCCAAGCTCGCGATGCAGGGCTATCATCTGGCGTTCTTCTACTGGATGGGGCTGACGCTGGGCGCACTGGGGCTAACCCTGCTGTTGCACACGGTGCGTGGACGCTGGGGACTACCCTTGATACGCATCTTCGAATCGGCGGCGATAGTGATTGCCCCCGTGATGGCAATAGCGTTCCTGCCGATTCTGTACGATGTGTTCGTGGCACACGGGATTTTTGAATGGACTCACAAGGAGGTCGTCGCCACCGATCCTGTCCTGCAAGCGAAACGCCCGTGGCTGAACGAGCCGCGCTTCGCGATTGCTGCTGTTATCTACTTTGCGGTGTTCGCTTTCTTCGCCTACAAACTCTGGAACGGCTCCAAGCAGGAAGATGAGTCGGGCGACCCCGTGAAAGCCGAGTTCCTGTCGCGGCAGCGCTCGGGCTTCGCTGCGTTCGGTATCGTGGTCTTTATGCTCACCTTCACGCTGGCGATGGTGGACTGGGGGCAGTCGCTGCAGCCGCACTGGTTCTCCACGATGTACGCCGTGATTATGATTGCAGGCTTCGGGCTGAACATGCTCGCGCTCGCGCTCTACATGGTCCTCTCGTGGCGCGACCTACCGCTGTATAAGTCCATCGTGTATCACGAGGGCTACGAGGGCTACCGCCGCGACTGGGGCAACTTTATGTTCACTCTGGTCGTATTCTGGTCGTATGTGTCGCTCTCGCAGTTCCTAATCATCTATTCGGGCAATCTGTACGAATTCACGCAGTTCTACCTGCGGCGCAATCTGGGAGGCTGGCAGTATATCGCGTACCTAATCCCGATTTTCCACTTCTTCATTCCGTTTTTCTGGTTCCTTGCGCCGCGCACGAAATGGATTCCCAAGCAGCTGCTGATTGGTGTGGTAATTGTGCTGGCGGTGCGCGTGCTGGAGATTTTCTGGCAGATCAAGCCGATGTGGTCGGAGACGCTGAGCATCAGTTTGTATGATGTGGCGGCGTTCGTGGGGCTGGGCGGCGTGTGGTTCTACTTTATGCTGGGCAACCTGCTCAAGCGCGCGCTTGTGCCCAAGAACGAGCCGCGCCTGCTGGAGACGGCGCACTAAGGAGGCAACGCTATGGCAGATATTCTCAAGCCTGTAGACCCGGAAGAGCTGGAGCTAATCCAGAAGGAGCCGTATGAAGAGCGCGACCTGTCGGTCGGGCGCGCCGTGCAGTTTCTGGTGATTATTTTCTTCACGATTATCGGTTCACTGATTATCTCGTATTTTGTGTTCCTGTGGGTGCAGCCGAACCAGCGCGTCGATTTGCCGTCGGTGCGTCAAGAGGCGTTGCAGCGTCAGCTGCCCCCCGAGCCGCGGGTGCAGGGCTTCCCGATGCGCGACTGGGAGAAGTTTTACGCTGAAGAGGTGCGCAAAACTACGACCTACGAAATCGTGGACGAGGCGACCGGCAAGGTGCGTATCCCTGTAGAGCGCGCGAAGGAACTGATTCTGCAACAAGGGCTGTAATAGTACTCGAGGAGTGTGTATGACGATGACCTATAGAAACCGATTATGGATGTACTGGATGCTGGGGGCGAGTCTGACGCTCACTGGGGCGTCGGCGCAACTCTATCGCGGTCCCGGTGGCGAAATCGGCGAAACCGCCGCCAAGCAAGAGTATGAAAACATCACCAGCCAAATTGGCATCGAGCAGAATCTGGGCAACCAGATTCCGCTGGAGCTAACCTTCCGCGACGAGGCGGGCAAGACCGTCAAACTGGGCGACTACTTCGGCAAGCGACCTGTGATTTTGGTGATGGCGTACTACGAATGCCCGATGCTCTGCACTGTCGTGCTAAACGAGCTGACGCGCGTGATGAACGCGATGGACTTACGCATCGGCAAAGATTTTGAGGTGGTGACGGTTAGTATCTCGCCCACCGAGACGCCGGAACTCGCGGCGAAGAAGAAGGCGAACTACGTGAAGTCTTACAACTATGAGGGCGCAGAGCAGGGCTGGCACTTCCTGGTAGGCGACGAGCCGAACATCAAGAAGCTCGCGGACATCGTCGGCTTTAAGTATGTGTACGATCCGAAGACGAAACAGTATGCCCACAGCGCAGGCATCATGATTGCCACGCCCGATGGTAAACTCTCGCGCTACCTGATGGGAGTGGAATTCTCCTCGCGCGACCTCAAGTTCGCTTTAGCTGAATCGTCTCAGGGCAAGATAGGCAACCCGGTGCTGAGCGCAGTCCTTTACTGTTTCCAGTACGATCCCTCCACAGGGCGCTACGGGCTGGTGGTGTTGCGCGTGATTCAGTTAGCGGGTATCATTACTATACTCAGTTTAGCGACTCTAATTGGCGGCGCGTTGCTGTTGGAGCGACGCCGCAAGCGACCAACCGATAATACAAGTGAGGTGAACGACTGATGTGGAACTTCCCGTTAGTGCCGCCGACAGCTTCCAAAGAGGGCGCGGATATCTCGCTGCTCTACTGGGCGATTTCACTACTGGCAGTAGTGTTCGGCGCAATCGTGTTGTTTGGGGTGATCTACCTCGCTGTTCGTTACCGTGCGGACAACAACGCGGTAGATCGCTCGAATGCGACCGATAGCGACCTGCGTGTCGAGCTGGCGTGGACACTCATTCCGCTCGTGCTGGCGCTAATTATCTTCGGCTGGGCGACCAAGCTCTACGCCGACATCTACGCGCCGCGCGAGGGCTACTACGAAGTGTTCGTCATCGGTAAGCAGTGGATGTGGCACTGCCAGCACCCTAACGGCGTGCGCGAGAACAACGTGCTGACCCTGCCTGCAGGACGCCTCGTGAAGGTGAGCCTCATCTCGCAGGATGTGATTCACGCCTTTTCGATTCCAGCGTTCCGTATCAAGCGTGACGCCGTGCCTGGACGCTACAACGCAATGTACTTCACACCCACTAAGCCTGGCGAGTACCACCTGTTCTGTACCGAATACTGCGGCACGAAACACTCGGAGATGATTGGTAAAGTAATCGTGCTGCCAGAAGAGGAGTTCCAGGCGTGGCTGGAGAAGGGCGGGGCAGGCTTAGCGACCGCGACGACTGGCATGGGCGGCGGCGCAGCCGCAGGCGGAACCCTCACCCTCGCGCAACAGGGCGAGCAGGTCTTCAAAACGCTCGGTTGCAATGCCTGCCATCTGAATCCCAACTCCGCCGTGAAAGTGCCCGATATCACCAAAACCTGGGGCAGCGACATCCCGCTGGAGGGCGGCGGCACGGTCAAAGGTGATGAGGCGTATATCCGTGAATCGATTCTGAACCCCGGCGCTAAGATTCACGCCGGCTATCAAAACCTGATGCCCCCCTATCAGGGGCAAGTATCCGAAGAGCAATTGGTTCAACTAATTGCTTATATCAAGTCGCTCGCAGGCGACAGCAGTGGAGGTAACTAACTATGGCAACGGTAACTTATACTGGAACCGAGAAGCCCAACTATCTCAACTGGAAAACGAGCGTCGCTTCGTGGCTCCTGACCTATGACCACAAGCGCATCGCGATCCTCTATCTGGTGAGCATCAGTATCTTTTTCTTGATGGGCGGTTTAGCGGCAGCGCTCATCCGCTTGGAGCTGGCAACGCCCAAAGGCGACCTGCTCACCTCTGATGTCTACAACAAGATGTTCACAACGCACGGCGTGATTATGATTTTCCTGTTCCTGATCCCCTCGATTCCCGCCGTGTTTGGGAACTTCTTGCTACCGTTGATGATTGGCGCCCGTGATGTGGCGTTTCCACGCTTGAACCTGCTGAGTTGGTACTTCTTCATGGCGGGCGCGCTGCTGGTGCTGATTGCGCTCTTCCGCGGCGGCATCGACACGGGCTGGACCTTCTACACGCCCTACAGCAGCTCCTTCGCGAAGGGTGAAGTGAGCCTCGCCATTGTGGGCGTGTTCCTTGCAGGATTTGCATCCATCTTCACGGGAATCAACTTCCTGGTGACCATCCACAAGATGCGCGCACCAGGCATGACGTGGTTCCGCCTGCCGCTGTTCGTGTGGGCGATGTACGCCACGAGCCTGATTCAGGTGCTGGGCACGCCCGTCGTGGCGATTACCTTGTTGTTGGTCGCTGTGGAGCGCACCTTCCGTATCGGTATCTTCGACCCGAATCTTGGCGGCGACCCGATTCTGTATCAGCACCTGTTCTGGTTCTATTCGCACCCAGCGGTGTACATCATGATTCTGCCCGCGATGGGCGTGATTAGCGAGGTCATCTCGGCGTTCAGCAAGCGCCGCGTGTTTGGCTACCACTTTGTGGCGTTCTCCAGCCTCGCGATTGCGATTATCGGCTTCCTCGTGTGGGGGCACCACATGTTCAGCACGGGTCAGTCGATGTATGCGGGCATCGTGTTCTCGTTCCTGACTTGGATTGTGGCTATCCCATCGGCGATTAAGACCTTCAACTGGATGGCGACTATCTGGAAGGGGCGTGTCCACTGGGATACGCCGATGCTATACGCGCTGGGCTTCATGGGGCTGTTCGTGATTGGCGGTCTCACGGGGCTGCACCTGGCAGCGATGGCGACGAATGTCCACCTGACCGACACCTACTTCATCGTGGCACACTTCCACTATGTGATGGTGGGCGGCGCGATTATGGGCTATCTGGCGGCGTTGCACTTCTGGTGGCCCAAGATGACGGGGCGGATGTACCCTGAAGGCTGGGGCAAGCTCGCGGCGATGCTCGTGTTCGTGGGCTTCAACCTGACCTTCTTCCCGCAGTTCATTCTGGGCTACATGGGCATGCCGCGCCGCTACCACAGCTACCCTGAGGAGTGGGCGGTGCTGAACGTGCTGTCCACCGCAGGCTCGTCCGTGCTGGGACTGGGCTATCTGCTGCCCGTGATTTACCTCACATGGTCGCTGAAGTACGGCAAGGTGGTCACGGAGCGCAACCCGTGGGGCGCACGCGGGCTGGAGTGGGAGCTGGTGGACCCCGTGCCCGACCCCCACAACTTCGAGCGCACGCCGATTGTTACACGCCCTGCCTATGACTACAACCACCCTGAAGAGCCGACGGGCTTCGTGCCCAAGCCGCGCCCTGTCGTGGTCGGAGGCAAGGACGGTTGATAAAACCCTTCGGTACGGCGGTGGGAGCGCCGTCGTACCGACCCGACTCAGGTACACTACTAAAGGCGGAGGAGGCTAACTGACTGTGAGCGTACAGGAACTGGAGAAGCAGACCCTCGCGCAGGAACATGCGACCGATGGGCATCATCATGGCGATGGCATCTTAGGCGAGCAGTTCGAAACGATGGAGCAGCAGAACACATCCTATCTGATTGGGATGTGGGCGTTCATCGTGCAGGAAGTGCTATTTTTCGGCGCAATCTTCGCTGCCTACGCCATCTACCGCTTCAAGTTCGTGGAGGAGTTCACGATTGCGCACCACAAACTGAGCGTCCCGTTCGGCACGCTGAACACCTTCGCGCTGCTGCTCAGTAGCTACACGATGGCACGCGCCGTCCGCGCCGCGATGCAGAACCGCCACATGCGACAGGTGTTCTATCTCACCCTCACCTTCGCGCTGGCGGGCGTGTTTATGGTGAATAAATATTTTGAATATAGCGAGAAGTTCCATACGCACCTGTTTCCGAACGCCGACTATAGCGCGAAGAAAATTGTGGAACACGCGAAGGAAAAAGGCGAGTTGCGCGTGATCGAAGAGAACGGACGCGAAATGTACGAACTGGGGCGCACGCGCGGTGGTGAGTTCCGCCCCACCGTCAAAGTCACGCCTGAAGAGTTCCAGCAACGCACAAAACTCTTCTTCGGCTTCTACTTCGTGATGACGGGCTTGCACGGTCTCCATGTGTTGGTAGGGATGATTATCATCGGTATCCTTATCGGGCGCGCGTGGATTGACCATATGAAGAATAAGCCCATCGCCGACTTTATGCCCGTAGAGATGACAGGACTCTACTGGCACTTGGTGGACATCGTGTGGATTTTCCTGTTCCCGCTCTTATATCTCATCGGGAGGTAAAAACAGAATGGCAGGTCACGACAGCTCGCATGTGCATCCTGTGTCGCTGTATACCCGCACCCTCTGGTGGTTGATGGCGTTGCTGGTACTCACGGTCGCCGCGGGATATATCCCGAACGTTCCAAACTGGCTGGGCGTGGTGATTGCGCTCACGATTGCCGTGTGGAAAGCGACGATAGTGATTATGAACTTCATGCATGTGCGTTTCAGCGGCAAGCTGGCATGGCTGTTTGCGGGCGCGGGCTTTTTCTGGCTGCTGATTATGCTCGCGTTCGCGTTTGCTGACTATGTGAGCCGTCCATGGGAGCCGTTTCACGGCTGGCCCGAGTAAGACAGCCGATATTAGACGAAATACCTCGCTTCGCTCGGAATGCACGCTTTTCTCAGAAACTCTATGTCTTTCCAAGCGGGGCGAGGACTTATTACTGACTCACCACTGTTGCCGCCTCACCATACGCGCTGAGGTTTTTGCGCCCCGCCTGCACCACCCACGGCAAGAACGCCGCGTCGCCCAGTCGATTCAGCTGGTTCAGTGCGTGGCTACCGAACTGAGTGTAGACGCTGAGGATAAGCGGTGTGAGGCGGTAGTCCAGTGTGGCGCACAGGTGGTCGAACCCGACCATCGTGAGCCAGCCACCTTCCAGTATCAGTCGCGTGGCTTGTTCGTGGGGGATGGCAGCGAGCAAGCGAACATAGTCTAGCTCGCCTCGCGCAATCTGCTGCGCTTTTTCCATCAGTTGTCGTATCGAGGGCGAATTGGACGGCTCCAACATCACCTGCGTTTCAGCGCGCTGGAGCATTTGACGGAACTGCTCGCGATTGCTCACTGAACCTAGCCACGCGCTAACCGGCGGTGTGTCGGTATTGGTAAAAAACTCTTGCAAATCGGGGCGGCGGCGCAGCTTCTGAAGCAGGGGCAGGGCGCGAGGGGTGTTTGGCAGGGCACCGCGCAGGGCTGCGGTCGCCTTCGGATCGGCGTAGTCCAGCATCAGCTCGCATGCCCGCAGGCGTGTCATCAGATTCTTGCTGCTTGCCAGCCGTATCAGCACCGACAACGCCGCCTCGCCCAGCGACCGCAGCCGCTCAACGGCGAGATACGCAGTTCCACTATGAGCCAAAGCCAGTTGCAACGGCAGGATTGAATCTTTGGGCTGCCAGTTCCACACACGCTCGCGGATGGCGGGCAAAGCTTCGGGTAGCGCGGCTTCGCCCCGAAACAGTCGTGCGAACGGCTCGGCGTCGGTAGGTGCAGCCACCCGGCGTATTGACTCGTCTGACAGCGACTCTGAATCTGTCGGCAGCGCGTAGACCTGCAGGCGGGCTAAACACTGCTCGCAGGTGTAATGTAGCCGTGCCAGCGCGTTCAGCTGACTGCGGGCGTCCGGTGTATCCAGCACGGTTTGCACGCCTTCAGCAAGTGGCGCAAGCGCATCGCAAGCCTGCAGGGCGCGTAGGGCGTCGCGCAACGGCTCCAAGCCCTCCGAGCGGCTCAACCCCAGCGTGAGTGTGTGTTGAATTGCTTCTTGCAATTGCTCCAGCGCTTCGCGCATTATGGCGCGATTCTACCTGTTTTCAGGTATTCTATTAGGTGATGTTGACGCGCTTGATTATTCCGTCCGAAATGAGTCCACGCGAAGCGTATGCGCTGCTGATTAGCTGCGTTGCACCGCGCCCGATTGCATGGGTCAGTACCTGCGCGCCTGATGGCAGCACCAACCTTGCGCCCTACAGCTTCTTCAACGCGGGCGGTGCGAACCCCGTGTCGGTGGTCTTCTCCTGCACCAACTCACGCGATGGACGTCCCAAAGACACCTTGCGCAACGTGCAAGCCACCGGCGAGTTCGTGGTGAACATCGCCCCGTACTGGCTGGCGGAGAAGATGAACCAGACCTCGTTCGAGTACGAATACGGCGTGTGCGAGTTCGAGCAGGTGGGGTTGACCCGCGCGCCCTCGCAGTTCGTTAAGCCGCCGCGCGTTGCTGAAAGCCCCATTTCGATGGAGTGCAAACTGTTCCAGATTGTGCAGCACGGCGCAGGTCCCACCGCCGCGAACTATGTGATTGGCGAGGTGCTGTGTTTCCATATCGCGGAGCACCTACTCAAGTCCGAAGGCGTGGTGGACAATCTTGTGGCAGACTACATCGGCAGGATGGGCGAGGCGTGGTATGTGCACGCCATCCCCGAAGCGATGTTTCGGATGGAACGCCCCACGCAGGGATAAGGTACCTTACTCCTCCCATAGTTCGCTGCGGCGCAGGGCGTCCAGCGTCATCGCCTTCACATGTCCGTCTACGAATGCCACATTCGCGAATCCGCCCTCGCGCGGATTCTCGCGGTTGCGCAGCATATGACGCGGGAACACATGTCCGAAGCTAAAACGGTTCAGCGGCGTCGCGCCCGTCCAGGTGCGCGGAGGCAACACAAAGTAGTAGCCAATCCAGCGATAGTTGGGGTCGATGCCCAGCCGCGGCTCTTGTAAAGTTGCGCTCTCCACGAACATCAGAATCTCTGATGGACGCTGTACTATCGCCAGAGCTTTGCCCCTGAATTCCTGCGATTCGTGGATTGCGAGCGGCTCGCTTGGGAGAGTGAGATAGGCTACATTATAGCCCCACGCAGGATGACGCCCAAAAATGTAGTCAAAATACTGGTAATCGGGCTGCCGATAGACCACCTCTGGCTCGTTGGGGCACCAGAAGACTTGCACGTTCTTAACATACGGGCGCAACAGCCAGGGCCACTGGTAGAAGCCCAAGTTGCCTACACTACCGCCACGCCCCAAATACGCGCCGTGAAACAGGGTCTCGTCGTAGTCTTGGATATACATCCAGCCTGCCATAGCCACCTGACGCAGGTGAGTGGCGCAGGTGGTCTGACGCGCCTTCTCACGAGCCTGCGCAAACACAGGAAACAGAATCGCTGCCAAAATCGCGATGATCGCGATAACAACCAGCAACTCGATGAGTGTAAAGCCCCGTCTCTTCATCGCTGTTTGCCCCCTTTAGCATCCGTTGCCGAAGTTGAACAGCACGGTCAGCAGGTCGGCGTCGTCCACGATGCCGTCGCCATTCAGATCGGCTTGGACATTGTCGGAGCCGAAGTTGAACAACACGGTCAGCAGGTCGGCGTCGTCGGTGCAGCCGTCGCCCGTCACGTCGCCTGCCACACGGTAGACGATTTGCAGCACAGGTCCGCGCCCGCCAGAGTCGTTGCGCGAATAGAAGCGGTAGAAGCGGGTGCCGCCCTGCCCACCTGGGTCTATGCGCGACACGAAACCGATGCCCAGCTCGCCGTTGTTTTGGTTCACGGCGGCGTTGAAGTATGGCTCGAACGCCTCCACATTTAGCGGGATGGGTATGGCGAACGGAGTGTCGGTGCGGTAGTTGATCACGCGGCTCTCGCCGAAAATGACCGCGCCGACTTCAGGGTTGTTGGGCGCGCTGTAGCTCCAGTTCTGCTCGCTGAAGTTGGTGCTGCTCAGCGGTCGGGCTTCCAGCGGGAACAGCTCGCCCTCCTGCTGCGTGTAGCCCGGCGGTGCAGTCTGCACGACCGTAATCTGCGCACGAATGACCTGATACTGCTTGCCTGCAGGGACGCCGCTTAGCCTCCACTTCGCCAGTGCGTAGGAAAAGTTCAGTCCTGGGCGTGTGCCCGAAGGGTCTACGGCGTTCGTTCCGTCGCCCCACACGCGCAGAATCGAGGTGAAGCCCGGATTGAACGACTGATCGTAGTACCACACATCATCCGTCGGTTGCGCTTGGTAGGTTTGCTGTGCGAATGTGCTCAGACATACGCTTAGGCTCAGTGTTGCTACGATGGTTCTCATACAATCGCCTCCATATGTGCCTTGTGGCTCGGGGACTGGGGCGGTTCGGAACGCGGGGCAGGCTTCTATTTCACCGCGTCCGCGTCGCCCCAGCGCGCTCAAGGAGACTTCCGTGCCACATGCATATTGTGGAATTTTTCACAGACAGAATGCTACTCGTGCGGCGACAATTTTTTGTGGGTGGGCGACATTCGCTTTACACAACTACAGCGCACCCTGCCGTTTTGGGTATTATATTAGGCGGTATCAACTGGCACACACTTGGAGGAAGCATTTATGCGATTGGTCGAACGACTGAAGGGCAAGATTCACATGGCGCGGGTCACCGAGTCGCGCTTGGACTACATTGGCAGCATCGCCATCGATGAGGAATTGATGGATGCGATCGGGCTGGAGCCTGGCGAGATGGTACATGTGTGGGTGATGGACAACGGCGAGCGGTTCCAAACCTACGCGATTCCTGCGCCTCCCGGCTCGGGCGAGATTGCGATTTACGGCTCCGCCGCGCACCGCGCGCAGAAAGGGCATCGGGTGATTATTGCTTGCACCACCTTCACGGATGAATGGGTCGAGCCAAAGATGATACTGGTGAACGAGAAGAACCAAATCGTGCAGTACCTGCCCTTCAAAGCGCAGGCGATGCCCGTAGAACTGTCCTGAGGTATACTATACACGATGGACAAACCCACCTCGCTGCAGGCAGTCCTGTTCGATATCGATGGGACGCTGATTGATACGGTTGATCTTATCGTAAAGGCGTTAGACTACACCTACCAGAAACATTTGGGCGTTGCGCTGCCCCGCGCCGAGCTACGTCGATTGATTGGACTCCCCCTGAAAGCGCAGATGCGCTATCTGGACGATCGCATTGCAGGCATCGCGCCCCATGAATTAATGGAAGCGGACGAGGTTGCGTATTACAAAGCGCATCGTGATTTGGAGCGCGTGATTCCAGAGGCAGTGCAGGCGGTTCAGGAGGCGTATCGTAGGGGCTATGCGACGGCGTTGGTTACCTCAAAGAACCGTGAAGAGCTGAAAGTCACTGCGCCGAAGCTGAATATCGACGCCTACGTGGACGCGATTGTGACAGCGGACGATACGGAGCGCCATAAGCCATCGCCCGACCCTGTGTGCAAAGCGTTAGAGCGACTGCACGTCGCGCCCAACCGTGCGATCTACATCGGCGATACGGTGTTCGACATCGGTTGCGGGCGCGCGGCGGGCGTGCTGACAGCGGCGGTGGCGTGGGGCGCACACCTGCCTGAAGACCTACGCGCGGCGCAACCCGACTACTATTTTGAAACGCCTGCTGACCTGCTAGAGTGGATCGAGCAGTTGCCCGTGATAGAAGACCATGCCAAAGCGAAAGAAGACGATTTCCGATTTAGAGACTGCGTCGCTCGAGTCAGCGCAAGTGCAGGAGGCGGCTCCGGCTGACGCCGAATCGTCCCCACGCCGACGCAGGCGAAAGACTCCTGAACCCACTCAGGCGGTAGAGCAAGTTGCGTCTGAGGCAGTTCAGCCAACAGTAGAATCTGCCGCTGCTGAAGTTGCTCCGCCTAAACGCACGCGCCGCAAGCGTGATGCGGGTACCCCGCCCGCATCGGAAGAACCGGCGCAAACCACCAGTAAGACGGGCGTCAAGCCTGTGGCGGAAGAGCCTACACCTGAGCAAAATACACAAGCCACGAAGCCCAAGCGCACGCGCCGCAAACGTAGCACAGACATTCCTGTCCGTGCAGAAGAAACT
>CAYVKB010000045.1:0-20334 GCA_964451985.1 uncultured Fimbriimonadales bacterium
TCGGCGTCCTCGCCGACGATTCCAACCATCGTAGCGTCGGCGTCCTCGCCGACGACATACGACGCTTATATCCCCAATCGAGATAACCCCCCCTCAACCAATTGTATCTGTTGACCTCATAACGCCCTTATATCCCCAGATTTAGGGGCAAATTTAACATTTCCCCCCGTGAAACTCTTGACAAAGCCGTCAACAGATTGGGTATACTGCGGGCGCAGCTACAACGCAGTGTACCACTATAGATTGTGGCTGTGGGCGAGAAAATTCGCGATTTTTCACGAAAAACTACAACAGATGGAGGGTTATGGACGATGGCGCTATTTGAGAAACGGGTTAATCTGAAGCCGTATGAGTATCCCGACCTGTTGAGGTTCCGCGACGCCATCCGCCACTCGTACTGGCTGCATACAGAGTTCTCCCTCTCGGGCGATGTGCAGGATTGGCACGCCCGCACCGAACCGCACGAGCGCAACGCGCTCAAAAATACGATGCTCGCCATCTCGCAGATCGAGGTGTCTGTAAAGACCTTCTGGGCGCGCATCTACGACCGCATGCCCAAGCCCGAAATCGCCGAAGTGGGCATGACCTTCGCCGAGAGCGAAGTGCGCCACGCGAACGCCTACTCGCACCTGCTGGACCTGCTAGGGCTGAGCGGCGAGTTCGAAAAGATTCACAGCATCCCCGCAATTATGGATCGCATCCAGTACCTGCAGCGGGCACAGGACGGCATGCGCAGCAGTGACAACCGCCAGTTCGCCCTCACCGTGTTGCTCTTCTCCGCTTTCGTGGAACATATCTCGCTCTTCTCGCAGTTCTTGATTATCATGGCATTCAACAAGCACCGTGCGGCGTTCAAGGGCGTGTCCAACATCGTGGAAGCGACCAGTAAAGAGGAGCAGATTCACGGCATGTTCGGTGTGGAACTGGTGCGTATTCTGCAACATGAGTACCCCGATTGGTTCGACGCCGAGACTGAAGACACGATTCTGCGGGCAGTGGAGCGCGCCTACGCCGCCGAGCAGCACATTCTGGACTGGATTTTTGAACGCGGCGAGCTGGACTATCTCCCGCGCCATCAGGTGGACGAGTTCCTCAAGTATCGCTTCAACAACTCCTTGCGCAGCGTGGGCATCCAGCCGCTCTTTAGTGTGGACGAGCAGGCACTCGCCGCCACCCGCTGGTTCGATGAGGAAATGCTCGCCACCAAAGAGAACGATTTCTTCAATAAGCGGAGCATCACCTACTCCAAGAAGATGAAGAGTTTCAGCGAAGAGGAGCTGTTCTAAGTAGCGCGGACCTTCCTGTCCGTGCGCAGGTACGACGGCATGCCTGCCGTCGCTCCCTCATCATCACGAATCCCTTTGCCTGAGCGAGACGCTCAGGCAACACTGTAGCACGGGCGTCCCGCCTGGTTGACAGTTGCCTTTATGGTTATTTGTCAAAGTGTCAGGGCTTGAGCGAGATACCTTGCTCGGTTCGGAATGGCAAGGCGACTGCTGGTCATTCCGAGCTGAAGGTGAGGAATACAAGCAGCAACGGATGTATGTCTGCATAGGCGAGACGCCTAAGCGACTAACAGGAGGCATCACGATGCAATCATCTATGGATAGACCACCCTTTTACTGGCTCAATGAAGAGAGCCGACGGTTTCTGTCGCGCGATTATCTGTTGCCAGGTGTCTCGGCGGAGCAGCGCATCCGCCAGATTGCTGACTACGCGGAAGGTTTACTGGGTGTGGAAGGCTTCTCGGACAAATTTTACAACTACATGGCGCGCGGCTGGTACTCGCTCGCGACACCCGTATGGACGAACTTCGGGCTGCAACGCGGGCTGCCCATCTCCTGCTACGGCAGCTACATCGATGATGACTCCGCCTCTATCCTGTTCACTGCCTCCGAAGTGGGCATGATGACCAAGCTCGGTGGGGGCACTTCGGCGTACTTCGGCAGACTCCGCCCGCGCGGCGCGCCCATCCGCGATAACGGTGTTAGCAACGGCAGCTTCTCCTTCGCCAAACTCTTCGACCGTATGATTGAAGTTTTCAGTCAGGGGAGCACGCGCCGCGGACAGTGCGCCGCCTACATCGATATCGAGCATCCTGACATCGAAGAGTGGCTCTTGATTCAGCGTGAGGGCTGCGATATCCAGCTGCTCTACTGGGGCGTATGTGTGGGCAACGACTGGCTGGAGGCGATGAAAAACGGCGATAAGGACAAACGCGCCCTGTGGGCAAAAGTCCTTCAAGCCCGCTCTGAAGTTGGTATCCCCTACATCTTCTTCAAAGATAACGCCAACAACGGCACCGTGGATGTGTATAAAGATACTGGCAAGCGTATCCACGCGTCGAATCTCTGTGTCGTGGGAAGCTCGTTTGCTGTGACTTCTGAGGGTATCCGACGTGTAAAGGACTTGTACGAGGAAGGCAAACCAATGACCTTGTTCGACGGTGAAAAACCTGTTCCTGCAGGTCCGATGCAGCTTATTGAACGCAACGCCGATGTCTTTACGATAACGACCAGAGCGGGGCGCAAGCACACGGTCACGGGCTATCATAAGGTCAAGACGAAGCGCGGCATGGTTCCTGCATTTGAGCTAAAACCAGGCGATGAGATTGCCATCCAGCAAAAAGAAGGCTTATTCGGAACTTACCACGACCCCGATTTGGCATTCCTGCTTGGCCTCTATCAGGCAGATGGTACACAGACAGATGAGGTCGTGTACATCGATATTTGGGAACATGATTTCGACCTATTGGATGAGGTAGAGGCGTGTGTGCGCCGTGTCTATCTCGCTCGTGGTTGGGATACGCATGCGATCTCTTGCCCAGCTACGATTCCAACCCTCCAACCACAGCTTGTTGCCCTGAGCAAAGTCGCGAAAAAGCGGCTGCAAAGTAGTAAGCTCAAACAGGCAGGGTTTCAGAAAGGCGTTATTCCCGACTGGATTTGGCAGGGTGATAAAGAGACACAGTCAGCTTATCTCCGAGGGCTATTCTTTGCGGAGGGTGCAATTCGTATAGACGACTCTGTAGGGAACACACTCGAATTGTCGCTCGCTTCGGACGACGCAGAGTTCCTTCGCCAAGTGCAGGTGCTGCTTACGAATCTCGGTATTCGTTCGAAAATCTACATGCTGCGCGACTCGGGCTTCAGCCTACGACCCGATGGCAGAGGCGGTTATCGTGAGTACTTCACCCAAGCCTGTTGGCATCTGGTCGTCGAAGACAAATCGTCCGCGCTGAAATTCGAGACACTGACCGGCTTTCTATCACGTAAAGGCGTATTCCTTGAAGGTCTGCATTATCAAGACGACCCAGAGAAGTGGGATGAAGTGGTCTCTGTGGAATACGCCGGTAGGGAGGATGTATATTGTTGCACGGTCTACACAGAGGAGCATGTTTGGGTTTGCGACGGAATAATCACTTCTAACTGCAGCGAAATCATGCTTCCCGCAACTGCGGACGAGAGTTTCGTCTGCTGTCTCTCCTCGCTCAACCTGCTGCACTTCGATGAGTGGAAAGACACCGATGCGGTGGAGACGATGGTCTTCTTCTTAGACGCTGTGATGGAGGATTTCATTCGCCGTGTGAAGGATATTCCGTTCATGCAGCGGGCTTATAACTTCGCCTTGCGCCATCGGGCGTTGGGGCTGGGAGTGTTGGGCTGGCATTCCCTGCTGCAGTCCAAGCGCATCCCCATCGAGAGCATGGACGCCTATCGGCTCAACACGGAAGTGTTCCGCACCATTCACGACCGCGCTTACAACGCCTCGATGGACTTGGCGCGTCGGTTCGGCGAGCCAGAGTATCTGCAAGGCTACGGCAGGCGCAACACGACGCTGATGGCAATCGCGCCCACTAAGTCGTCCTCATTTATTCTGGGGCAGGTGTCGCCCTCAATCGAGCCGTTCATGAGCAACTACCATGTGAAAGACCTCGCAAAGGTGAAGACCACTTTCAAGAACCCGTATCTACAGCAGGTGTTGCGGGAGCGCGGCAAGGACACCGACGAGGTATGGCAAGACATTGCCGAACATGACGGCTCGGTGCAACATCTGAACTTCCTGAGCGACGAAGAACGCGCTGTGTTCAAGACCTTCAGCGAAATCTCGCAGATGACGCTGGTGCAGCAGGCGGCGCAGCGGCAGCAATATATCGATCAGGGACAATCGCTGAACCTAATGATTCACCCCGAAACGCCCGTGCGCGATATTAATCTGCTGATGCTCCGTGCTGCCGAGCTGGGCTTGAAGTCGCTCTATTACCAGTACAGTGTGAACGCAGCGCAAGAGTTCAACCGCGAGTTGCTCCTCAGTTGTGCTGTATGCGAGGCGTAGGATAATAAAGCACGCACTTTAGCAGGAATCCATTTTCCCGCCGTGAATCTTTTTTGCTATGGCTCGGAGAACGACACGGCGGGAGTTTTTGAAACAGAGCCTGACGGCAGGCGCAGGCTTGATGGTACTGAAAAGCTGGGCGAAAGGGCAAGCGCCCAGCGATAAGCTGAATATCGCAGTCATAGGTGTCGGCGGGCGCGGCTGGGACAACCTGCGTGGCGTGGCGAGTGAAAACATCGTCGCGTTATGCGATGTGGATTTGAATCATCTGGGCAACGCTGCGAAAGTGTTCCCCAACGCGCGGTTGTGGACGGACTTCCGACGCATGCTGGAACGGCAGAAGGATATCGATGCAGTGGTGATTAGCACACCTGACCACACGCACGCGCTGCCCACGATGATGGCACTGCTGCTGGGCAAGCACGTGTATTGCGAGAAGCCCCTGATGCATACTGCTTGGGAGGCGCGGCAGGTACGCGAGGCAGCGCGTAAGGCAAAAGTGGCAACGCAGATGGGCAATCAGGCACACTCCAGCGAGCCACTACGTATCACTGTGGAAGTCATCCGCTCAGGCGTGATAGGTCCCGTGCGCGAAGTGCATGCGTGGAGCGACCGCCCCATCTGGCCTCAGGGCATCGAGCGTCCGCAAGGCAGCAAGTCTGTGCCGTCGTATCTGTTTTGGGACTTCTGGCTAGGACCTGCGCCGGAGCGACCCTACAACGATGGCTACCATCCGTTTGCGTGGCGCGGCTGGTGGGATTTCGGCACGGGCGCGCTGGGCGATATGGGCTGCCACATTATCGATACGGCGTACTGGGCGCTGGATTTGGGCTTACCGACCAGCGTGGAGATGGACGGCTCACCCCGCATGCCCGAAACCGGACCGAAAGCGAGCAAAGCCATCTACGAGTTTCCCGCACGCGGCAATCAGCCCCCCGTGAAGCTGTACTGGTACGACGGCGGTCTCAAGCCCGACCCTGCGCTGGTGGGCGCACAGAGCCTCGCGCCGAACGGCGTGATTTGCGTGGGCGAGAAGGGCGCACTCTACTTCATCCACGCCCGCGAGTACCGCCTGCACCCCAAAGAGCGATTCGAAGGCTTCGAACTCAAGGAGCGCAAACTGCCCACTTCGCCCGGACATTATGAGGAATGGATCCAGGCGTGCAAGACGGGCAGCCCCACCTACAGCAATTTCGAGTACGCCACCACCCTCACGGAGGCGGTGCTGCTGGGCAATGCGGCGTTCCGCGCCGGCGAGAAGCTCTACTACGACGGCAACACAGGGCGCGTTACCAACACCCGCAAGGCGGATGAGTATATCCGCATGCCCTACCGCAAAGGCTGGGAGTGGTGAACCGAGGTGCTGACGCACGGAGCGTCAGCGCCTCTTCATTCCCCCTCTCGGAGACCAATAAGCCATACCGGACATGGCAGTACACGACGATATACCTCTAAGTCGCGTTGCACCTTGCTGAGGTGAGGTAAGTTCCTACCCACCACACCATCGTCGTACACTATCTCAACACCTACCTCGATAACTTCCAAGTTATAAGATAGCAAAAACTTGAGAAAATCGTTGTAGCAATCGGCAGGGTCAGAGAGTTGTATCTCACTCGCCACTTCGTCCTTTTTGAGGTCAAAACGCAGGTGGGTATGGTAAGGCGTGGCGTACTGTTCGCGTTCCCAACCCCGCTGGACGAGCAGTTCGGTTAGCACAGCAGCGGGCGTGGGACGTACCCCTCTACCGAGCGGGATATTCATTTCTGCGACTGCCTGTAGAATGTCGTCGTATTGCTCTGGAAAATGCTGCTGCAAAATCGTTTTTGCGAACTTGAAATCGTACTCAGAGTAGAGCATGGCAAGATTCATTCTCTCTCTACCTCGATTATCCTGCTGATAGCATATTGCGTCGTCTCCCGCAACGCCTCGGCGGGCGTCAGGCTCGGGGCAATCTCGGTGCAGGCGAACACCTGCACGCCAGGCAGGTGGGCGACAACTTCCCAGCCTGCGCCTTTGCGTCCTGCCAGCACAATCACAGGTTTACCTTGCGCGACTGCGTGCTGAATGAGAACGCCAATGCCCTTGCCCATCAGCGTTTGAGCGTCCACTTGTCCCTCGCCCGTAATCAGGCAGTCGGCTTGGGCGAGGCGCGTGTCCCAGCGAATCTGGTTTAGCAGCCACGCGATGCCCGACACGATCGGCGCGTTCAGGTAGGCGTGCAGTCCGCCCGCCAAGCCGCCCGCTGCCCCCGCGCCGAGTGTATACAGCAAGTCTACCCCACGCTCGCGTAGGGTGACTGCCGCCAGCCGTTCCAGCCCCTGCACGAGCAGCTCTACTTGCGGGGGTGTTGCGCCTTTTTGAGGCCCATACACACGCGCGGCGTCGGGCAAGGTGTTTTGCACATCGGCGCACAAAGTGAGCGGTTTCCCCAGAAGGGGGTCAGCGTCGGGGGGCAGTAGGGTTTGCAAGCGCAGCAAGCCTTGCCCGCCAGGCGGGATGGGGTCGCCTTGTGCATCTAGTAGCTGGAAACCGAGCGCGGTCAGCGCACCACTCCCGCCGTCGGTGGTCGCCACGCCGCCCAGCCCTAACCATAAAGCGCGTGTATCGGGGTGCTGTGCGGCGGCACGGAGCAGCTCGCCCACACCATAGGAGGTTGCCTTTAGCGGAGCGAGTGCCTCAGGACGCAGCAGGTGGATGCCTATTGCTTGCGCTGATTCAACCACCGCCGCGCCGTCGGGCAGCAGTAGCCACTCGGCGGTGTGGGGGCGCATCAGCGCGTCGCGAGCGGAGGCGGAGATGCGTTGCGCCTGTGGGAAGTGGTACGCCCACACCTCCAGCCAGCCCGTACCGCCGTCGGCAATAGGACATAGGTCCAGCGCATCGGCTGAGACACCAACGCCACGTGCAATCGCCTCTGTTGCTTCAGTGGGCGAGAGGGTGCCCTTGTAGGCAGTGGGAGCAATCAGCAGGCGCATAGTTTACTCCAGCCTGCCTCGCTCGCGGGCGTAGCGCGTGGCGATGGCTTCTAGCACTCCCTCCGTCGCAGCGGGAGGCGTTTCAGGCATGCCCAACGGCTCGCGCAGACGCTGATACAACTCCCACGCCAGATTCTCACGTGCTTCGGGGTTCAGTTGCTCACGCCTGTCCAGAAACGCCCGCAACACGCGGTACTCGCTGGGGCTGATTGGCAACAGCGGCGGCAAGTACGACTCCAGCGGGTGCGGCGTTGTACTGACGTGGGCGAAACTCTCCAGCGTGGGCAAGGGCATACGACGTTCCTTGATGACAAAAGTGCCCGCCAGCATATCACCCAGTCGCTGGCCATAGGGACTGAAAAACGCCAGCATGCCCGCCACGTTGTAGCCCATAATGCACAGCGGAAAAGCGTCCACTAACCGCACCAGCTCGCGTATTAGCACGGCGGTGGGCGTCACGGGCGCGCCGTTCAACATCATCACGCGCAAGCCGAACGCGCGCTTGGCGGGCGTCTGCCCATTCCAGAAAATCTCGAACGCCATATAATACACAAACCACAGAATGTATGCAAAGAAAATCAGCCCTGCAATCAGCCAGCCCTCGCCGATGATGCTGTATAGACTGGAGATTGCCTGCGTCGCCTCCTCCAGCAGCGCGAGCAGCCCGCCCACTATGCCCACTATAGTCAGCACCAACAAGTCGTCCAGTACCGCCGCCAACGCCCGCGAGCCTAAGCCTGCGATTTCATGGCGGATTTCGACCTTCTCTGGGCTTTGAAGTACGAATTCGTAGGGCATTTCGCATCCTCTTCAGATATGTTAGCACAAACCGCCGAGATTCCTTGCTCCGTTCAAAATGATGGTGTGGCTCTCGCAAAAGTCCATTTGTTATTCCGAGCAAGGTAAGGCATCTCTATCGGGATAACGGATAACAAAACCAGTCTCTGAAACCACCTCGCCGATGTACTGGCGCATCTGAACTTGATAGTTGGACAGGCGTGTACCTATCCACTGGGCGAGGCTCCCGTGACCAAAGTTTACAGGCATCTTTTCTACCACCTCTCCGCGCACGAGTTCGCGCGGCTTGCCATCCGAGCAGAGTTGCCAGAGCTCTTCAGCGGTCATCTTGCGCTTGGTTGGGATTGCACTGGTCATACTCTCACTGTGAGAATCATACCCTACGGAGCGACTTGAAGCCATTCATCCCAGCGGGTGGCGCGCGCGAGTGCGGTGTTGCTGTAGCGTCCCAAGTAGCTACCCGAATCGGGATAGTAAATAGACAGCCCGTAGGAATGGAACACTCGCGCACCGGGGCGAGTATCGCGACCGTTGGCAATCACGGCTTGCTGCAGCGCAGCATGCAAGGCATTCACGCGCTGGGTCAACTCGACATCGCTGGTATATTGCTTTATCAGCTCCGCTGCACGCCACAAGTCGCGGTATTCGGGGTAAGTGGAGTAGTTCTGCGCATCTTGGCGGGCGCGTGCGAGTGAGACTGTGTACAACGAACGTTTGGCAATCAAGCTGCCCGCCAGCGCGTCCAACGCTGTGGCGACATTCTCCAGTCGTGAAGTGTCTATCGCAGACTGGGTGATGTTGCGGTAGTTTGGAAAGTTGGTGTTGTACCAGTTCACAAAGATATTGGGGATTGCGCTCGCCCACTGCGCAGGGGCGATGTCGGAGTTATCCATCAGCGGTTTTAGAATCTCGTGGTAGGGATAGCCCTCACCGGGCGGGCTTTCCTCCGAGCCGACGATGTAGCGGGCGATGTTGCGGCACTCATATACCACCTCCAGCATCTGCATCAGCGAGGCATCGAAGAGCAACACATCCATCACAGGGTCGGCGGAGGTGGGGCGGATAGCGGTGGGCAAGTCCCAAATCTTGATGCTTGTGCCCAGCTCGTCGTCGAACGACACGGCGCGCCCTCGAAACGCCGCACGCGAGCGCCATCCCGATCCATGGTTCCAAATCACCAGTGCGTAGCGGTCGGCAGGGTAGGTCGCCCGCGCCCACTGGATGAACTCGCGCAGTGTGTCCGCGCTGCCCATATCGATACCTTCGCCCAAATCCTGCATAAGGCGCGAGTTAATCCGTTGTGCGTCCGTATCGTACTGAATCAGATACCGCCGTGTGCCTGTCCAGCTACCTGAAGGAGCGAACCGCGCCGCGCGTTTCCACTGCACCACCACACGCACATTCGAGTTGGTTTGTATCTGCTCCATCTGGTTGATATTCAACTCACTGTAGTCGTCGAGGTCGTTGGCGGCGTTCATGAAGACCATCACTGTCCATTTGAGCGTACCACGCCCACCCGGTGGTGGGTTAATCGGCGATGCGCTGCCGCCGCCGCAGCCTGCAAGTAAGGGCAGGAGTAAAAACAGTGTCAGGATGCCGAATACGCTTACGGAAACCCGTTTCATCATTGCGTGCATAGTGTACCTTCAGGTTAGACGCGCTTGATGAACCCTGGCTTCAGGGTGGGAACAGCACAACTTATACTCCGTCCGCGTCCAGGAGAAGGGTGCAGTCAGCAAGCTCGATAAGCGACTGTTGTCGAGCCAGACTGAACCGTTCAGCCGCGGACTGCTTTCAGCTGCTCCTGCATGCGCTCGGCGAGTTGACGCGCTTGCGCCTCGTAAGCAGCCTTGTCGCGCCACGTTGCACGCGGTGTGAGCAGCTCGTCAGGCACATCGGGAACGGAAACAGGCGTCTCCAGCCCGAAAATCGGGTCGGTCCGATAGCTCACTTGACTTAGCTTGCCGTGTAGCGCGGCGCGAATCATTGCGCGGGTATAGCGTATCGGGATGCGCTGCCCCACGCCGAACGCGCCGCCCGTCCAGCCAGTGTTCACCAGCCACGCTTGCGCTTTATGATGACTGAGCTTCTCCGCCAGCATCTGTCCGTAGCGGGCGGGGGGCATCGGCAGGAACGGCGCGCCAAAACACGCACTGAAGGTCATCTCAGGGTCTTTCACGCCACGCTCTGTACCGGCTACCTTCGCTGTGTAGCCCAGCAGGAACATATCCATCGCCTGCTCTATGCTCAGGCGACTAATCGGGGGCAGTACACCGAACGCATCCGCCGCCAAGAAAAAGATATGGCTGGGGTGTGCCCCCACGCTGGGCAGCACCGCGCCTTCGATATAGTCCACAGGGTAGGCTGCGCGGGTATTCTCAGTAATCGTGGCGTCATCGTAGTCTGGCTCGCGCGTGATGGGGTCGACCACCACATTCTCCACTACACTGCCGAACCGTATCGCGTCCCAGATTTGCGGCTCATGCTCGCGCGAGAGCCGGATACACTTCGCGTAGCAGCCTCCCTCGAAGTTGAACACGCCCTCGTCGCTCCAGCCGTGTTCATCGTCGCCAATTAGGCGGCGTTCAGGGTCAGCCGAGAGCGAGGTCTTACCCGTGCCGCTTAGCCCGAAAAAGAGCGCGACATCCCCCAACGCGCCCACATTCGCCGAACAGTGCATCGGAAATACGCCTTGCAACGGCAACAGGAAGTTCATCACTGTGAAAATTGATTTCTTAATCTCGCCTGCATACGCCGTTCCTGCAATCAGCACGAGACGGCGCGTAAAATCCAGCGCCACCACCACCTCGCTGCGTGTGCCGTCTACCTCAGGGGCGGTTTTGAAGCCGGGCGCGTGCAACACAGTGAAGTTAGGCTTGAAGTGGGCAAGTTCATCGCAGTACGGGCGAATAAAAAGTTGCTTGGCGAATAGATTGTGCCACGCCTGCTCAGTAATCACGCGCACCGAGAGACGATAGCGCGGGTCTGCCCCCGCGTAGCAATCCTGCACATAGAGTGGTCGGTTCGATAGATATGCCGAGACGCGCAGTAGCAGGCGGTCAAACGCTTCGGGAGCCATCGGTTGATTCACTGCACCCCATTCGATCAGCGACTCGTACTCGGCGCGGCGCACCACGAACTTGTCTTTTGGGGAACGCCCTGTGTATTGCCCTGTACGCGCCACCAACGCGCCGTTCGACGCCAGTTGCGCTTCTCCGTTCAAAATCGCTTGCTCTACTAAACTCGCTACGGAAAGATTATGATGTAAAGGGTTTGCTTGACCTAAAAGATTTTCTATCTCTAAATTATTCGATTCGGTCGTCCAATCCAGGTGCATCGACATCGTTCTGTTCCTCCAGCCGGTTGCTCTACCTTGAGATTCCACGCCTCGACGCGGGGACACCTTAAGGATACCACACTCCCCGCCGAAAATACATAGGGGACTGCGCAGGCATTCCTTGAAGGAGCGACTGATGAGACGCTATTTTTTACTGCTTAGCCCCGAGAGTTGGGCGATGATTGCGTTGTGTTTGGCGGATTTGGGATTTACCGTATGGTTGCTGGTGCATGGGCATGCGGAGGAAGCGAACCCGATTATGCGCCACTATCTGGAATATGGGATCGGCGCGTTTGTGGTGGCGAAGTTAGCGTTAGTGGCTGCGCCCTTACTGATTATCGAGTGGGGCTTACGTTGTCGTCCACACACGGTACGCCGCTTAGCGCGGCTGGGCGTGTGCAGCTATGTGGGGCTTTACCTGGCGTTGCATGCGGGTTTCAACGCGCCTGATGCCATCGCCGAGCGGTTCGAGCCGACGAACTACCCCCCTATCAATCGGGAGTTGCTGGAGCTGGAGCGTGCGGGCTTCACGCAGCCGTTTTACACGGACGGCGCAGTCGCGGCTATCCCTGCAGAGTATCACCGCTACGCGGAGCTGGCTTGGGGGGAGCAAGGCGCGGAAAGTAGATAGTGAAGCAGGTTCCTTTACCCTGCTGAGTTTGCACGTCGATGTGGCCACCGAGTTGCTGCACTGCACCCTGCACCGCTGCCAGCCCCATGCCTGTGCCCTGGCCGAACGGCTTAGTGGTGAAAAACGGCTCGAAAATGTGAGGCAATACATCAGGAGCGATACCTATCCCTGTGTCGGCGACCGTTAGCACGACGTAGTGTCCGTTGGGAATATGGTTTGCAGGAATGCGGCGCAGGGTCTTGTTCTGTAGACTCAGCCTGATTGTACCGCCATTCGGCATGGCGTCGCGGGCATTCACTACCAGGTTCAGCACGATTTGCAGCAGCAGGTTCGGATCGGCTTGGATATGCCCCAACGGATGATCGATTTGCGTCTCCAGCCGAATATTTTCGGGCAATACGCGCCGCAGCATGTCCAGCACGCTGTTGAGCCACACGCTCAAGTCGGTGGGGGCGAGTTGAACTATCTGACGGCGTGCGTAGGCGAGTAGCTGGCGGTTTAGGTTAGCGGCACGCTCAGCTGCCTGAATGATTCCATCGAGATAGTGTTGTACGGTTTCGTCTTGTACGCGCCCGCGCGCCAATTCCGCAAAGCCCATCACAGCGGTCAGCACGTTGTTGAAATCGTGCGCGATTCCGCCTGCCAGCCTGCCGATGCTCTCCAATCGATAGGCTTGATCCAGTTGTTGCTGCAGGCGGCGCATTTCGGTGATGTCGGTTTGCACACCCCATGCACGTACCAGCGCGCCCTCTTCCACGATACCAAATAAGCTGTTCAGAAAGTATCGTTCGCTGCCGTCGACAGCGCGCTCTCTGGAGACAAAGCCCTCCACACGATAGGAGTTCCGCACAAAGGTGCGCAGCATCTCAAGGTTCTGCGGTTCTGTAGGAATCAGCAAATCTGGCAACGGCTTGTTCTTCATCTGCTCAGTCGATTCGGCACCGTACATCCGCGCGAAGGCATCATTGCACTCGGCTAAGTATGTATGCTCTAAGATTAGGTCAATCTGTTGCTCGACCGGTAAGTGAATGGGAATTGGCACAGACAAGTCAAACCGCCAAATGCCCTCGTTTGCATGCTGGATGAAGTTACGATAGCGTTCTTCGCTCTGCTGGAGGGATTTTTGCAAACTTATAATATCCGTAATATCGCGAAAGATGCCCCAATGTCCGAATAGCAGCCCGTCGTGCACAATCCCCCGAAAACTACAGAGTTGATAGCGCACACTGTTATCGGAGGCGCGTGCGATAAACAACCAGTTTGATAAACTATAGCCGTTCAGGATGAACTGTCGCATCAGCTCACGGTTCGCAGGATCGTTGGGATCCACGCGCTCGCGTGTGTAAGTGCCCAGTATCTCGTTCTGTTGCTCTGCGCCCCATGCCCGAGAGAACACCTGATTGCACTCTGCCAAATAGCTGCGCTCAAAAATCAGATCGATTTGGCGCTCGACGGGCAGCAGGATTGAGATTGGCTCGGTCATCATGTCGCGCCAGATACCTTCTGTGGAGAGCTGGACAAAGGCTTGATAACGATTCCGACTCAGCTCCAACTCTTGCTGAATATGCATCTTGTCGGTGATGTCGAGGACAATAAGATGCACAACCATGCGCCCACGCAGCTGGAGCAGCACATAGTGTGCTTCCACTACTCGTTCGTTGCTGTTTGAGGCGTGCTGGCGCGAGATGCGCACACCGTAGCGTTGCTGCTCAATCATGGGTTTTATGTCCCGTGTCCACTCTAAACCTTCGGCGCAAAGGCAGTCGACCTGAGCTTGGTACAACAGTGATAAGCCATAAAACTGTTGCGCTGCTGTGTTCGCCGCTATAATCACACCGGTCTCAAAATCGACCAGCAGCTGCGGTATGCTGCTCTCGTGAAATAGCTGCCCCCCCCATTCGTGAACTTCCAGCGCGTGCTCCAGCTCAGCCACACGCCGTCTTAGCTGTTCCAGCTCCGCTTGTATTTGAGTTGAGGACTGTGGGCGCATGAGTGTCTCCTCTGTGTTTAAGTTTAATTTTGGCAGATGGAAGCCCATTCCTGCAAGGGTTTTGATCAGAAATCGTATTCCATAAAGAACAAAGTCGTTTTAGTGGGTGAATTTTCGCGGACAGGGTGAGAGATTCCCCGCCGCGCTCGGAATCATAAGGATTGTAATCCATTCCTACGGAGCGTTTCATAGCGTCTGCAAAGCCAAGCCCTCTCCGAATTGCCAGTAAAGTTTTTCACTGCCCTTGCCCAAAATACTCTCGGCTCGAGAACTTTTGAGGGGGCGAACATGGAACAGAGTTTTGACTGGCGCAAACTGGTTGGACTGGAGGCAGCTCAAGATGACGAAGTGCAGTCCGAGTCGGGAGCGGCGGATGTCGCGCTCCACATCGCAGGCGAGGAGCAGTCTGTTGAAGACCTAAGTATCGACGACTTGCTCAAGCAGTGCGTAGAGCGTGGCGGGTCGGACTTGCACCTAACGGTGGGGCTGCCGCCCACGATCCGACTGAGTGGGCACCTGACGCCGTTGCCTTACCTGCCGCTTACCCCACACGATACGCGCCGACTGGTCTACGAAGCCCTGAGTGATCAGCAACTGGAGCAGTTCGAACGCCATCACGAGTTGGACTTCGCCTACACAGTGAAAGACGCAGCACGGTTCCGTTTCAATGTGTATATGCAAAAAGGCGCGGTGGCGGCGGCGATGCGCGTTATCCCCTCCCGAATCCCTTCTATCGAGTCGCTGCGCTTGCCGTCGGTCATCTACGAGGTGGTCAAAAAGCACAGTGGGCTGGTGCTGGTCACAGGTCCCACAGGCTCGGGTAAGTCCACCTCGCTGGCGTGTATGATTGACCTGATTAACCAGACGCGCCCATGCCATATTATGACCATCGAAGACCCCATTGAGTATGTGCATAACCATAAGCGGGCGATGATAAACCAGCGCGAGGTGCACACCGACACCGAGAGTTTCCACAACGCCCTGCGCGCGGTGTTGCGCGAAGACCCCGATGTGATTCTGATTGGTGAGATGCGCGACCTAGAGACCATTCAAGCCGCGCTGACCCTCGCCGAGACAGGGCACCTCGTGTTCGCCACCTTGCACACGCGCAATGCGCCGCAGACCATCGACCGCATTATCGATGTGTTCCCGCCGCATCAGCAGGAGCAGATTCGCGTGCTACTTGCCAACACGATTGAAGCCGTATTCGCGCAGCAACTGATTCCGATGATTGGCGGCGGGCGTGTGGCGGCGATTGAAGTGATGCTTGCCAACGCCGCTATCCGAAACCTCATCCGCGAGGGCAAAACGCACCAGATTTACTCGATTATAGAAACGCAGTCGGGACAGGGGATGATTACGATGGATCGCGCGTTAGCCGACTTGCATCGCAATGGCTACATCACCTACGAGGAGGCTTCCAACCGGGCGATGGACCGCGAGAACTTCCAGCAACTGCTCAAAACCGCCTAAGGAGGAGATACGATGCCGCTGTTTGGATATGAAGCCGTCGATAGCAAGGGGCGCACGCTCAAAGGCTCGATCGAAGCCGATAATGAGCAGCTCGTGCTGTCTAAACTCCACGAGCAGGGCTTGCATGTGGTGCGCGTGGAGCAGCAGCGCGAACGAACCAAGCTCTTCAGTGGTCTGGGCAAGTCCAAAAAGCCCAAACTGCAGGCGATGGTGGTCTTCACGCGCCAGTTCGCTACCATGATCGACGCGGGCATCCCCATCCTGCGCTGTCTGGACATCCTGCACACGCAAACCAAAGACCCCGCACTCAAAACCGCCATCGATTCCGTACGCAAGGATGTCAAATCGGGCATGGCACTCAACGAGGCGATGGAAAAACACCCCTTCGTATTCTCCGACCTGTTCGTGAACATGATACGCGCTGCTGAAGTGGCAGGTATCCTCGACCAGATTTTAGACCGCCTCGCGACCTTTTTGGAGAAAGATTTGGAAGTACGCCAGAAAATCAAGTCGGCGATGATGTATCCCGTGATGGTATTAGTGTTCTCGTTTCTGGTGCTGGTGGCGATTTTCATGTTCGTGCTGCCGCGCTTCAAGGAGATTTTCGCCAGCATGAACGTGGAAATGCCCACGATGACCAAAATCCTGTTCAACGCGAGCGATTTTGTAATTGCTTACTGGTGGGCGATAGCGGGTTTGTTCGCGGGCGTGGTGTTCGCGCTCAAATCGTATGTGCGCAAGCCCAAGGGACGCTACCAGTATGATTACCTCAAACTCAAGGTTCCCATCTTTGGCGAGTTGGTGTTGAAGCTCGCGGTGGCACGGTTCGCACGCACGCTGGGCGTACTGGTCTCCAGTGGCGTGCCGCTGATGCGCACGCTCGAGATTGTGGGACAGACTTCGGGCAATCAAGTGCTGGCGCAGGCGATAGAGGGCACGCGCCAGAGCATTCGTGAGGGGCAGCCGCTCAGCGCACCGTTCGTCGCCACAGGGCTGTTCCCGTCGATGGTGACACATATGATGGACATCGGCGAGGAGTCGGGTCGGCTGTCAGAGATGATGGTCAAAATCGCCGACTTCTACGAGCAGGAGGTGGATGCCACCATCAAAGGGCTAACCTCTATGATTGAGCCGCTGCTGATAGTGTTTCTGGGCGGCGTGGTGGGCTTCATCGCTATCTCGATTATGATGCCAATGTTCAAGTTAATCAATGCGATTCAGTGATTGCGGCTTGAGCAGGACGCTCAAGCAAGATCTGATGCTACAGAAGCTCAGGAGGAGCGCGCTATGCTAAAACGGGATACGGAGGAGTTGGTTTTGGAATATTGCCAGACGCGTGAGTTGGAACTACGCGACACGATTACCATTCAGCTCGCAGGGCTGGTGGAGAGCATCGCTCGCAAGTTCGTCGGTTCGGGTGAGCCGATTGAGGACTTAATCCAGGAAGGCTATCTCGGGCTGCTGAATGCGCTCGACCTGTTCAAACCGGAAAAAGGCGTCAAGTTCACCACCTACGCCACGCATCTGATTGTCGGGCAAATCAAGCACTACCTGCGCGACAAGGGCAAGATTATCAAAGAACCCGCGTGGCTGCAGGAGTTGAACAGCAAAATCAATCGTGTGGTGAACGAGCTGAGCGCGCGCTACGGACGCCCGCCCACCACGCAGGAAATCGCCGAGTTTCTGGGTATGACCACCAAAGCGATTGAGGATGTGCTGATGACGCGCGAGGTGTTCAAGGTCAGCTCCCTCGACGCGATTTTCGAGGACGAAGAGGAAGAGTGGAGCGGCTACGATCTGGAGAAAATGCACTGTGAGCCGTGTCAGGCGTTCAACCTACCGATTGAGGAGCGGGTGGTGGTGGAGACCGCTATGCAGCAACTGAAACAGATCGAGCAGCAGGTGTTGCACCTGTTTTTCAACGAGGGCTACAACCAGACCGAGATTGCGCACCAGCTGAAAATCTCATGCAACTATGTGTCGCACATCTTGCGCAACGCGACTCAGAAGCTGCGTCGGATAATCAACGAGGCAGAGTGGCTGGATGAGCAGCGATTCCGAGCACGTGCGTTGGAGCGGGGCGACTCCGAAGCGCGGATTTTAGACCCACAGACAGGATTGTTCTCGGGGGATTATCTGAGCGTGCGGTTACATGAGGAGACCCAAAGTGCGGTGCGGTACGGCAAGAGCGTCGGTTTCGCGATTTTTGAGTTCGTGGCGGAGAAGAGCACACTCGACTCGTTGGGTGAGTTCGCTCTGGGCGAGCTGCTGCTGCAGGCGTCGGCGGTGGTGCGTGATCTAGTGCGCAAGGCGGATATTGTGGGGCGATACGGACATGCCTCGCTCGGATTGCTGATGCCGTATGCAGGCGACCATGCGCCCAACATCGCCGCGCGTGTGGCAGATGCGCTTACCGAGTGGATGGAGACGACCTTCAGCCCCAACATGCGTCAGCGATTCGAAGTGCGCATCGGCTGGGCGTTTTGCCCACGCGACTGCGAAGACGCCGAACAAATTTTGCGCACAGCAGAGCAGCGACTGATCGAGCAAAGAGCAAGGCAGAAGTTGGAGGAAGCAGCATAAGGGGTGTCTTTAGGTACAATCCTACTCGATGCGCATACCCATCGAGTGGCTAAAGGATTTTGTGCAGGTAGAGCTGTCGCCCGATGCCCTCGCCGAGCAACTGACGATGGCGGGGCTGGAAGTGGAAGAGGTGTTGGACACCCCGCAGGGCGCAGTGCTATCGATGTATCTCACGCCCAATCGGGGCGACTGTCTGAGCGTGTTTGGCGTCGCGCGTGAAGTCTACGCGCTATTGGGCGAGTCGGCGCGCCCAACTGAGTTGTTTCACAGGCTAAACGCCCAGATTCTAAACCCACCACCCGCCGAGCCGCTGCAGACCGCTGAACACGCCCGCGTGGAGATTCGCGACCCCGACTTGTGTCCTCGCTATGCCGCGCGCGTGATTCGAGACATCAAGCCCTTGCCGTCGCCCGCGCAGGTGCAGAACCGCTTGCTGGCAGCGGGCATGCGCCCCATCAACAACATCGTGGACGCCACCAACTATGTGATGCTGGAGCTGGGGCAGCCCCTGCACGCCTTTGACCTGCACACGCTCAAGGAACACACGATTATCGTGCGACGTGCCGAGCCGAACGAGCGCATCACCACCCTCGACGGACAGGAACATATCCTCAGCTCCCAAAACCTCATGATTTGCGACGCCGAGCGACCAGTGGCGGTGGCAGGTGTGATGGGCGGTGCAGAGACCGAAGTAACCGACGACACACGCCATATCCTGCTGGAATCGGCGCACTTTAGCCCGATGTCGGTACGCGCCACCGCCCGCCAACTGGGGCTGCGCACCGAGTCGTCGTACCGTTTTGAGCGGTTCGTAGACCCGAATCTCGTGATTGTAGCGCAGCATCGCGTGTGCGAGCTGCTGGGGCAGTGGACGGGTGTCGCCGCTGTGCCGGGCATTATCGATGTGTATCCGCGACCGTTCGAGCCGCGCGTATTGACCGTGCGCCTTGCCCGCGCCGAGCAACTGCTGGGCTTCGCGCTTGACCCCGACGAGGCGCGCGCTGCGCTGGAACGGCTGAACCTACGACCCGAATCCATCGAGGGGGGCTTCCGCGTACTGATTCCGCTGTACCGAGCCGACTTGCTGCGCGAGGAGGACTTAGTGGAGGAGCTGGGGCGCATTTTGGGCTACGACCGCATTCCCGCCATCCCACCGCAGGGCTTCACGACACAAGGCAAGGATAGCCCCGACGGTGCGTTCGCCGAGCGTGTACGCACCGTGCTGCTGAGCGCAGGACTGCAAGAGATTGTGGGGCACACGCTGGAAGCCCCCTCGCCCCTGCAGAGCAGCGGCGAGGGCATCGGCGAACTGATGTACCAGCCTGTGCCGCTGCAGAATCCTATGAGTGACGAACTCAGCTGCTTGCGCCACTCGCTGATGAGTAGCCTCGTCCGCGCCGCTGATCACAACCGACGGCGTAACCGCCGCGATGTGCACCTGTTCGAGATTGGGCGCGTGTTCGCCCAAGATGTGCAGGGCGGGTTCCACGAGTGGACGCATCTCGGTATCCTGATGACAGGGCAGCTGCACGCGCCTCACTGGGCAGTCAAGCCCCAGCCTGCCGATTTCTACGCGCTGAAAGGCGTGGTGGAACACCTGCTGAGCGAACTGGGCATCACAGCGCGCTTTCTCCCCGCTGAAGGGCACGACCATCGCCTGCACCCTATGCGCTCGGCATATGTGCATGACGCGCACGACCAACGACTGGGCGTCTTGGGCGAGCTACACCCTGAGCTACAAAAGCAGTACGAGTTCCGACAGCGCGTCTACTTAGCGGAGCTCGGCATGACAACCCTAATGCACGCGGCAGCGCATATGGTGCGATACCACCCCCTGCCCACCTACCCACCCGTGCTGCGCGATATTGCATTCGTTGTGGAGCAGTCCGTACCCTACGCTGCGCTGGAAGCCACGATTTACGAAACAGGCGGCGCATGGCTGGAGGCACTCCGCCTGTTCGACCGCTACACCGGCGCGCCAGTGCCCGAAGGATATCATAGTCTCGCCTTCTCGCTGGTGTTCCGCAACCCCGAACGCACCCTCACCGACGAGGAGGTCAACGCCCGCGTGGAGGCAATTTTTGAGGCGTTGGAGAATCGGCACGGGGCTGTGAGGAGAAGTTAAGGAAATGACGGACAAGGAAATCGAGGATACCTACGCGCTGATAAACGCATTTCATACCACTTACCTAAAGCAAAGTGGGGTAAGACT
>CAYVKB010000046.1:0-20067 GCA_964451985.1 uncultured Fimbriimonadales bacterium
GGCTGTCGGTTCGCGTGGTACTCGCTGGACGCCGTGCTGGCCGCAGCGGAGCTTTGTGATGTGTTGAGTTTCAACATCTACGCGCCGAAACTGAGCCACAGCGCGTATAGCTTCCTGACGCCGTTGGACAAGCCCGTGATTATCGGTGAGTTCCACTTCGGCGCGTTGGATCGGGGGATGTTCCACACGGGGCTGGTCGCCGCCGCCAATCAGCGCGAACGCGCCCGCATGTACGAAGCGTATGTCAACAGCGTGCTGGATCATCCGCTGTTTGTGGGCTGCCACTGGTTCCAGTATATGGACCAGCCGCTCACGGGGCGGTGGTATGACGGCGAGAACTACAACATCGGCTTTGTGTCGATTACCGACACGCCGTATCCTGAGATGGTCGCTGCCGCGCGCCGCGTGCAAGGGGCGATGTATGCACGGCGAAATAGATAGTATCAACTGCGAGGTGGTTTCGTCGGCGGGGATGCCGACGCTACGAAGGGGGGTGGTTTCGTCGGCGGGGACGCCGATGCTACGGGGTGGTTGCGTCGGCGGGACGCCGATGCTACGGGGATGGGTTTCGTCGGCGGGACGCCGATGCTACGGGGTGGTTTCGTCGGCGAGACGCCGACGCTACGGGGTGGGTTCGTCGGCTGGGACGCCGCGCTACGGGGATGGAGTTCGTCGGCGGGGACGCCGACGCTACGGGGTGGTTTCGTCGGCGGGGACGCCGACGCTACGAACTAGGGGAGTGTTCGTCGGCGGGGACGCCGACGAGGTTGCGAATTACAATCCTACTCCGTCAGCTGCTCGAGCCGCGCCTTCAGTCGCGCATACTTGTCCAGAAGTTCGCGCTCCTGCTGGCGGGTTTCCTGTACCACTTCGGGCTTGGCACGCTCCACAAACTGTGGATTGCGCAGACGCGCCTGCACTTGTTTGATTTCGCCTTCCAACTTGGCGAGTTCTTTCTGCAGGCGTTCGCGCTCGCGGGCGATATCCACCAGCCCAGCAATCGGTAGGAACGCCTCCGCACCTGTGGTGGGATTCATCAGCGCGCGCTCGGTGGGTTGCCCGAAATGCACCTCCGCGCTCCATGCCAGATACCCTATCGTACTCGCGTGGCGTTGCAGGCGTTCTTCGCTCTCGGTGTCGGTCGGGTTCAGCCACACGGCGGGGATTGGCACACCAGGCGTGATTTTCACCTCCGCGCGCAGGTTGCGGATGGCGCGTATCGTTTCGAATACCTGCGCAATCTCGGCTTCGGCGGCTTCATCTATCAGTTCAGGATTCGCGACGGGGAAACGCGCCTGACACAGGGCAGGTTCTGCCTCGCTTGCACCAATCGCCTGCCACAGCTCCTCTGTGATGTGGGGCATATAGGGGTGTAGCAGGCGCAGCAGCTGGTCGAACAGGTACACCAACATCGCCTGCGTCTGCTCGCGACGGGCAGGGTCTTGCAGGCGCGGCTTGACGGCTTCGATGTACCAGTCGCACACCTCGCTCCAGATGAACTCGTATAGCGCGTTCGCGCCATCGTCGAAGCAGTAGCGCGAGAGGGCGTCCTGCACGGCCTGAATCGTACGCTGTAGGCGGCTGAGTATCCATCGATCGAGTGCATCGCTGGGCTGTGCTCCCTGCGTTCGTAGGGCGTTCAGGTCTGCCCCTTCCAGATTCATTAAGACGAACCGCGTGGCGTTCCACACCTTGTTGGCAAAGTTGCGCGCGCTCACGACGCGGTCTTCGTAGAAGCGGATGGACTGCTGCATGCCCGCCTGCTGCAGCAGCGACCAGCGTAGGGCATCCGCGCCGTACTTCTCGATCAGCTCCAGCGGGTCGATGCCCGTGCCCAGCGACTTGGACATCCGCTTGCCCTCTTTGTTCAGCACGGTGGCGTGAATATACACATCGCGGAAGGGAATATCGCCCTTGAAATATAGCCCCGTCATAATCATCCGTGCGACCCAGAGATACAGAATCTCCTGCGCAGTGATGAGTACATCGGTTGGGTAGAACAGGCGCAGTTCATCGGTGTCGCGGGGCCAACCCAACACTGTGTGGGGCCAGATGGCGGACGAGAACCATGTGTCCAGCACATCGGGGTCGCGCACGAGGCGTGTGCTGCCGCAGCGCGGGCACTTTTCAGGTGCGTTTTTTTGTACGATGGGGCTTTCGCGTCGCAGCAGCCGCCCACTCTCGTCAAAGTTTTCAGGATTACATTCTGCACAATACCACGCCGGTATCTGATGCCCCCACCACAGCTGACGCGAGATACACCAATCGCGGATATTTTCCATCCAGTGCAGGTACATCTCCTCATAGCGTTCAGGCAGGAAACGAATCTTGCCCTCTTTTACCACCTCTATCGCGGGCTGTGCGATGCTTTGCATGCGGCAGAACCATTGCTCGCTCAGCAGCGGCTCAATCACAGTATGACAGCGTTCACAGCGGGCGAGGGGCACCGTGTAGTCCTCAATCTTCTCTAAGTACAGGTTTTCCTGCAAATCTTGCACGATTAGCTGGCGTGCCTCATAGCGGTCTCTGCCGTGATATTGCTGCAGGTAGGGGTTGTCAGGCGCGTTCAGCGGATCGGTGTTAATCGTGCCGTCCAAATTCATAATCACGGGGCGCGACAGGTTATGGCGTTGCCCAATCTCGAAGTCGTTTGGGTCGTGGGCGGGGGTCACTTTCACCGCGCCTGTGCCGAAGGCGGGATCGGGGTAGGGGTCGGCAATCAGCGGGATGAGTTTGTCCACCAGTGGCAGGCGCAGATGTTTACCAATCAGCCCCCGATAGCGTTCATCGGCAGGATTTACGGCGACTGCCACATCGCCCAGCATGGTTTCGGGGCGCGTGGTGGCGACCACCACATAGCCGCTGCCGTCCTCGAATGGGTAGCGGATGTGATACAGTTTGCCTGCTTCGTCCGCCTGCTCGAGCTCGATGTCGGAAATCGCCGTGCGGCAGCGTGGGCACCAGTTAATCACCCGCTCGCCTATATACAAATGCCCATCCTGCCACCAGCGTACGAACACCTCCAGTACGGCGTCTACATATTCGGGGTCTAAGGTGAAGCGGGTGTATCGCCAGTCATACGAGCAGCCCAGCTTGCGGAACTGCATCAAGATCGTGTTGCCGTACTGTTCGCGCCACTGCCACACGCGCTCCAAGAACTTTTCGCGCCCCAAATCGTGGCGGGTTAGCCCCTCTTTGCGCAGCTCACGCTCCACCACATTTTGGGTGGCGATACCCGCATGGTCGGTGCCGGGCACGCAGAGTGTATTGTAGCCCTGCATGCGTTTCCAACGTAAGAGCACATCGTGGATGGCGTTGTTCAGCGCGTGCCCCATGTGCAGCGAGCCGGTGATGTTGGGGGGCGGGATGGTGATGCAGTAGCGGGGTCTACCATCGTCGGCGATAGTTGCTTCGAAATCGCCGCGCTGCAGCCACCACTGGTAGCGTCTCTCCTCCACCTGATGCGGATCGTAAGTCTTGGGCAGCTCGTACATGGCAAGGAATATTGTACCTACCAAGTCGCGCCTGAGTGAGGAACCTAACATAGGGTAGAGCCTGGGCGAGTTTCGGAGGTGCGACGCCCGCTGAGAATCCATAGTCTGCTTGTCCACAGGGTACACTCTATCCTGAAACACTTGCCCTGCTGAGGAGTCTAACACAATTGGGCAGGGACGCGAGAGTGCGATGGATGGACGAGTCAATCGAGTTTGAGGCGCTCGTGGCCACCTACGAGCGACGCATTTACAACTTGCTCTTGCGGATGGTGAACGACCCGGAGGACGCCGCCGACCTGACGCAGGAAACCTTCTTTCGCGCCTATCGCGCCTTCAGCCGCTTTCGGGGCGACTCGCAACCGTATACGTGGTTGTATCGTATCGCCGTGAATCTGGCGAACGACCACCTGGAGAAACGCGCTCGTATCCGTAAACGCGAGGTGGAGCTGACTGCGCTGGAGTTCACCGACGAGGGCGAGCCAACCAGCTGGGATCCGCCCGATAGTGGGCTGTCGCCCGAAGAACATGTACTGCAGCAGGAGCTGGTGCGGAAGGTACAGGGGCTGATTCAGCAGATGCCGCCCGACTACAAGGAGATTATTCTGTTGCGCGAATATGAAGAGATGTCCTATGAAGAGATGGCGGAGGTGTTGGGCATTACCTTAGAGGCAGTGCGGAGCCGGCTGGCACGTGCTCGCGCATGGCTGCGTCTACGCCTCACGCCTTACATGCAGGAGGAGGAACGCTGATGTTCAGAAGTACCCTAAATCGCTACGGGATGGCAACACTTTTATTACTAACCACGCTACTGCTAGGACTGGCGCAAGAGCGGCGCGTGGAGAGCGTCACGGTTCGTGGGCTGCGCAATATTTCGGAGACCGCCGTGACCGCCGCGCTGCGCCTCAAACCCGGTGAAACATTCACAGAAGCGAACTTGGAAGCCGACCGCCGTGCCATCGAAGGGATGGGTCTGTTCAGCGCGGTTCGCCCGAGCGTGGAGCAAACCGAAACAGGTGTGCGCGTGGTGTTCGATGTCGTTGAGAACCCGCTTATCCGCGAAGTGCGCTTCACGGGGAATACGATTGTTAGTAATGAGCAATTGCTGGAGGCAATTCGCAACAAGCCCGGCTTTGTATTCAACACGAACTTAGCGGAGCCTGACATTCGCGCGATTCAAGACGCCTATCAGCGCGCAGGCTACATCGTGCTGTCCGAGGGCTACATCCCGCCCGACTACGAAACGGGCGTGTTGACAATTGCCCTATCGGAGCTGCGCGTGGGACAAATCAAGGTGGAGGGCAACACCAAAACCCGCATGAACGTGATTATGCGCGAGCTGCGCACCAAGCCCGGCGAGCTGTTCAACATCACGCGTTGGCAGCGTGACATCAATCGCCTCCGCAACACGGGCTACTTCGACCTGATTACGCCTGAAAGGGAGCTAGCCGCGCCCGGCGTGATCGACATTACCCTCCAAGTGAAAGAGCGACCGACGGGCAGGCTGAATGTGGGCTTCGCGATCGACTCGCACCGCCGCCTGATTGGATTGGCGGAAATTTACGAGACCAACTTTCAAGGCACAGGGCGCACGGTGGGCGTGAACTTCCAGAGTACGGGTGGACGCGGTGGCAATAGCATCGAGCTGTTGTTCACCGAGCCGTATCTGGATCGGCATCGCACCACGCTCTCCGTATCACTTTACAATAAGCTCATCTATCGCTTCACCTCCAACTTTTTTGGAAGCAACCAGCTCGACCCGAACCTGGAGCAGCGCTACGATGAGCGTCGGCGCGGCGTGACAGTGGGACTGTCGCGACCGTTTGGTGACTTCCTCACCGCTTCGATTGGGCTGCGAACTGAGGATGTAAATACCAACCGTGTGGCGACCAGTCAAGGAGGCGAGTTCATTCGTCAAGACGGCTCGCTGACCAGCCTTACGCTGCGCGGGGTCTACAGCAATCGTGACTTCGACCTTGACCCTGCGATGGGGCAGTTCCTTGCCGTGACGGTGGAGCCAGGCATCACGAATATCCGCTCGTCCGGACAGCAGTTTATCGACTCGGGCGTGGTGCGGCTGGGGCGGTCGAACTTCCTGCGTAGTTCGATTGACTACCGATTCTTCTTCAGCCCGCAGGGGGGGCGTACTCAGCCCGATGATCGGCGACAGGTGTTCGCCGCGCGCGCCTACTATGGCACTGTGTCGGGCAGCGTGCCGTTCTTCGAGCAGTTCTTCATCGGTGGCGCGGAGACCCTGCGCGGCTATTCGGAAGACCGATTCTGGGGCAAGAATGCCCTGCTGTTCAGCTTCGAGTTCCGCCAGCCCATCGAGAAGGCGTTCACGGCGGTCTTCTTCGTCGATATAGGGCACGCATGGGGCGGCTACCCCAGCGTGAACGAGTTCAGCCAGACCCGCACCCTGAACTTGCAGGTCGGCTATGGCTTAGGCATCCGCGTGCGCACTCCGTTGGGACTGCTACGTATCGACTACGGTATTGGGCGCGAGGGCGGACGCACGCACTTCAGCATGGGGCAGGTATTCTGAAAGGTATACTCCCCATGCAAATCGAATCAACAACATGGAGGTTCCGATGAAAACATTATTGACAATTCTACTGGCTGTGGGATGCTTTATCGCCGCGCGAGCGCAAGCGTTCGGCGTGGTTGACTACGAGCGCGTGGTTAACGAGTCGACCTTCGTCAAGAACAGCCTCGAACAGCTGCAGGCGTTAGAGGCACGCTATCGCGGCGTACTGCAAACGCTGCAAGAAAACATCATTCTCACGGATGAGGAGCGACAAGAATTCACGAACTTACTGTTAGCGGACAACCTGAACGACGCTCAGCGTCAGCGTGCGCAGCAGTTGGCGCAAACCTCGCGCCAGCGTGCGGAGGAACTACAGCAGCTGCGCCAGAAGCCTCAGCCTTCTGAGACCGAGAAAGCTGCGCTGGAGCGGTTCACCCAGATGGAGGCGCGTGGACGCGAGGCGCTGCAAGCCTTGGCGCAGCAACTCACCCAGCAATTGGAGCAGCGTCTCCAGCAAAGCCGCGAGCAAGTACGCAACGCCGTACGCGAGACCATCGCTCAGGTCGCCAAAGAGAAGCGACTCACGCTGGTGTTCAGTGCAGAAGCGGTACTGTATGCCGAGAACGACATCACCAACGATGTGATTCAGAAACTGAACCAGCGCAAGTGAGAAATACCCTCATCTCGTACCCCTCTCCCATACTGTGGGAGGGGGGAGAAACCAACTCAATGTCATTCCGAGCGGGGCGAGGAATCTTCGCTCTCTTCCCTTTAGTTTGCGCAGTATTTTGCCTCTCTGCGTGCCAATCCCGCCCCTTGCCCCTTGTGCGCGTGGACATCAATCGCGCGGCGAAGGCATTATCGCTTGCACCTGCGGTTCAACCTCTTCCCACGCGCCTTCCCGCCCAGCAAGCCGCATTGCCTACCGACTCACTTTCGCTTGCGCCTGTGCAGTCGCCGCCGCCTATGGAGACGGTGAGCCGCCGTCGTCAGACCGCGCTTGGCAGCATCGAACAGCAACGCGACGCCGTGCGCCAACGCCTGCTGGATCTGCGCTTGCAGCCCCTACCTGAACTGGAGCAACGCTGGCGCGCCGAATTGCGCGAGCAGTACGACCTCGCCGCGCTCCGAGCCGAGCTGGACGCCGAGTGGCAAGAGGCATTCCAGCAGTACGGACGCCAGCGATTCCCACTGATTGTCGCCCTCATCTTCACTGTACCTGATAGCGATGCCCGTCGCCAAACACAGGCACAGTTAGACCAGTTAGACCGCGCATGGCAAGCGCAGGAGAAAACACTGCGCTCCCGCTACGAGATGGGATTGGCACGAATTGAGCGAGAGATTGAGGTGCGCGTAAACGCCCGCCGCCGCGAGTTCATCCGCAACGCGGAACAGGAGACACAAGAGCAACTCGCGCAGCAGCCTAATTTAGCCGATCTGTACCTACCACAGCCCCAAACGCTTCCGCCTGCGCCCGCCCGTAAGGAGACTGTGCCTGCCCTCGCCGCCCGCTTGCCTGAACGCACGCTAGATGCTGCTCTCAACACGCGCCGCAGTCAGACGGAGAACCTGCGTCGCGAAATGCTTACGCAACTGGCGCAAGAATGGGCACAAGCCAACGGTTACCAACTCACGAACGCCCCCAACGCGCCCGACAAGACCGATGAATTCGTGCGTTACTTGCTCGCCAGATAGCGCAGCATCGCCCACAGCCAGTGTTGTCCTGCAGGGTGATAGCGCAGCGTGATAGGCGTATCCCCGTGATGCCCCGCGAAGTGCAGTGTACATAGCAACAGCTTGCCCGCGCCCAGCGCAACCTCGCCCAGATAGCAGTGTACATAGCCTGTGCGTGTGTCCACCCGCTGCCAGAGGGGTTGGATGGGGCTATCCAGGAACACCGTCGCCCGTATTGCAAGGTCAGTGCTAAAAGCGAATAGCCGCTCGTCCAGATGCTCGGGGCGCGGAATATATTCCCAAAGCGCGTGGGGCAGGAATCGATGCGTTGCCTCACGCCAGAAGGGAACGCGCTCACAGCTTAGTAAGGGCGTAGGATTACTTATCAGCCAAAGTGCTGCACCACCTCGACGCACAAACTCGACTTGTGTAGGCTCTAACTGGGTGGTGAGGAGTAAAGCCGTCTCGTCCGACACGCGGTTCAGGGTTGAGGGCAAGCCCCACAGCGTCTCAGCAGGGTCGTACACGGCGACTGCGCCCAACGACGCCCAGTCTGGCACAGGGTAAATGCCCCACCACCAGCGATTGGCGGCAATCACCGCGCCCTCAGTTGAGAGTAGCTCCACTTCAAACTGAACAGACTGTGGAATCTCTACGGCAGGCAGAGGGACTTCCAGCTGCGCGAGGAAAGTGATACCTGCAGGGATTAGCAGTTTGCTCTCACCCCCTATCCCTCTCTCCCACGGCATAGGAGAGGGGGAACTGCTGCTCTCCTCTCCTACGCCGGGAGAGCGGGGCGGGAGGTGAGGGCTTACAACTCTCCACCTCAACTCTGCCGCCTCAATCGGCTTCCCGAAATGTGACACAGCGATTCTTGGGTAAACTGTGCGCCCGCCGAAGTGGTTGTACGGGTCTGGGTTCGCGGGGCGGTCGCCCCCGGCAATCCAGTCTCGACGGCGATGCCAGTCCAGTAGCAGTACCGTATCGGTGTTGAAGTTTGTATAACTTTCAGGCTGAATCTTGAACTCTCCGCGCTCGTCCAGAATGCCTGCGGTGGCGATGGGGGTATCTTTCAGCCCCGTCACCACATAGCCTGAGGTGTGGGGCAGACTGCGCATGGTTTCCAGTACGAGTTTGTGATAGACGATTTTCTCTTTGCGTGAGTTGCGTACCAGTTCGGGTAGGACATCCCAAACGCCTGCTTGCTGCAGGCGTTCCTCCACAAAAGGCGTTTCGTAAAACCAGCGTACTCCCTGCGGGTTCAGTGTGGGGTCGCGCTCCAGCCACCAGAGTTGCTCGTGGGGCACCGTTTGACGCAGTGTAATAAAGTCACGCTGCGTGTCGTGGTCGGCGAACTCACCCTGCAGCCATGGGATGGACGGGCGGTGGATATCCAGAAACGCACGGAAGGTGGTTCGAGCAAAGTGTGCGTCGCCATAAAGATGGTAGTCGGCGAAGTCGGCGTATTCTTGCAGCGCGCCGCCGTAGCATTCGCCCCCGCCACTGTTATCGCGCACGAGGGGGCTGCCTGTGAGCCGCTTCACAAGCGCGTACAGCTCGCCTAAGGCGTCGCTGGGGAAGCGTGTGGACAGCTCGCAGCCCAGCGTCCAGAGTACAATCGACGGGTGGTTGCGCACTTGTTTTACAATCGCCTCGTACTCGCGCTTCGTCTGGGCGATTTGCTCGGCGTTCATATTCGGTAGCCAGAGGGGCAGCTCCAGCCAAACGGCAATCCCTAGTCGGTCGCACAGCCTCAAATACTCGCGTGAAGGTATCCACAGGCACGCCTTAAGTAAGTTAAAGCCGCAAAGTTGTACCGCTTTCAGCTCGTGCTCGGCGGTTTCAAGTTCAGGGTTGGGCGCGTGGGTATGCAAATACCAACCCCAGTGCAACACACCGCGTGGGTAGAAAGGCTCACCGTTCAGCAGAATTACAGAGCCATCTACACTGACTGTGCGCAGTCCGAACTCGGTCTCCACGCGATGGCTTAGTGCGCCGTCGTGATAGACTTCGGCGACGAGGCGGTACAAGTAGGGGTGAGCGGGATGCCACAGCAAGGGCTGCTGAATCTGGAATGGATGCGTCCACTGCTTGCTTGCGTTTGAGGTTGCTTCGTAGACCAGCCCTCCGTCAGGCGCGTAAACTAATAGCCTCACTTCCGCAGGCAGCGTGCCCTCCAGCTCGCCCTGCACGATGACGCTGCCATCTGCCTCGCCGCGCACATACAGGTCGGTTAGCCACGCCGCGCCTGTCTCGAACAGATACACAGGTTGCCACAGTCCCCCGAACGTGCAAGAGACATAGGGCAGAAACCCGCTTAATACTTGAGGCACAGGGTAGGTCGCACCGCCATTCTTGATGACTCGGAGGCACAAGGAGTTTTCCCCCTCGTGCAGAGCGTCAGTGATGTCCCAGCTGAAGCCGTCCCAGATGCCTGTGTGAGAGCCTAAGGGAGTCTCGCTTAGATAGCCTTGTACGGCATAGCTAACGCCCTCGCAGCGCAGCCAGTAGCGTTTCCCTGCTTCTGGTACCGCAGTAAAAGTGCACTGATAATCGCAAGGACCTTCAAAAGTGCGTGGAACGCCGTAGTCCTCCCACGCGCTGGGCGTGTGCATCGGGATTGGAGCGGGCAGGACAGAGGCTGAAAGTGTCCATTCGTTTAAGCGGCGGGCGCGAGTGTCCAGGATTGCCATCGCTAATCGAGCACGGGTACTTTTTCCATCTCGCGGGCGGCGTCGCGCGGGTTGAGCACTGCCTCATCGGAGACAATCTTGCCGTCGCGGAAGCGGATAATGCGCTTTGCATGCTCGGCGATGTCGGGTTCGTGGGTGACCAATACAATCGTGCGTCCCTCGCGGTTTAGTCGCTGAAAAATCGCCATAATCTCCTCGCTGGAGCGTGAGTCGAGGTTGCCTGTCGGTTCATCGGCGAGGATAAGTACGGGGTCGGTGACTATCGCGCGGGCGATGGCGACGCGCTGCTGTTGCCCGCCCGATAGCTCGTTGGGCTTGTGGTGCATGCGCTCGCCCAGCCCAACCATCTGCAGGGCACGTTTGGCGCGTTCCGTGCGGTCGCGTACGCCCGCATACAGCAACGGTAGCTCCACGTTCCGCATCGCCGTTACGCGCGGGAGCAGGTTGAAGGTCTGGAACACGAAACCGATGTAGCGGTTGCGAATCTGCGCCAGTTGCGAGTCGCTCATCGCGCTCACTAACTCGCCGTTCAGGTAGTATTCGCCGTCGGTGGGACGATCGAGGCAGCCGATGAGGTTCATAAAGGTCGACTTGCCCGACCCGGAGGGTCCCATAATCGCCACGAACTCGCCGGGCATCACGGTCAAATCCACGCCTCGTAGCGCGTGAACTGTGACCGTACCCATCTTATAGTCTTTTTTGAGATTACGCACCTCAATAACGGGTTTCATACGCTGTGAGTATACCTCAGTCATCTGGCTCGGTTCTTGGACGACGGATACAGGTACGATGTTCATTGGCAACAACGAGGCAGCCACTAAAATTAGTGAAATTATGCTCAGAACACATTCATTGCAAAACAGCCATTACCGCGTCATAACCCAGAGACGCCAGAAAACTCCGGTGAGTGCGTGCGAGATTCTCATTGAACTTGATGCGGAAACTCATTTGGGATTCCACAGAGAGTCCGTCTGCCAGATTGTCCAGAATCATGGACACCATGATTTGCGTCCCCCGATAACTCGTGACAAACGTTCGGGTCGATGCTGATACGCTCTGGCACTGTTAGATGTTCAGGAGTATCCCTTACGGCTTCCCCAGCTCAATGCGCAGTGTCTTCTCGTGGGTGTACAGGGCGAAGCCGGGCGGCGCGCCTTTAGGTTTGCGCACATACTTGCGCAGTGTATAGTCCACCTCTACCACGCGGGCGTGTTTGTCTGCGCTGTTTTGGGCGGCAAGGCGGGCGGCGAATACGAAAGTACTCTTAGGCACGCGCTGGGGCTGGTTCTCTGTGCGGATAATCACGTGCGCGCCTGTGCCTGTGCGCACATGCAACCACCAGTCGTTGGGCTTGGCGATGCGCGTGAGGAGGAAATCGTTCGCCTGCGCGTTCTCCCCGATGAGCACTTGATAACCGTCGGGGCTAAGATGTTGACGGATTTTGTGTCCCTCGAACGGGTCTTTCTCGGCGCGTTTGGTGGGTGAGGCGGTGGGCATCGTGCGTAGCCAGCCGTGGCGTTTTGCCTCCTCGTGGAGTTGACGCAGGGCATCTTCCGTGGGGTTCTGATCGGCAGTGTGCAGGGCGTAGCGTAGTTGCTGAGCCTCCTCTTGGAGGCGTTCGAGGCGGGCTTTGAGTTCTGCCTGCCCTTCGCGGGCGCGGCGCGCCTTGTGGAAGTACCGCTCGGCGTTTTCAGCGACGGTTTTATCAGGGTCAAGTGGAATCGCGAGGGTAGGCGCATCGGGTTGCGTGTAGTCGGGCGCGTTCAGCATCTTTGCGCCGGGCGGCAGGCTGTGTCCGAAAGCCAGGATAAGCTCACCGTATAGTTGCCAACGGTTGGCTTGCTGGCTGTCGTGCAGAGCGCGTTCGAGGTCGGCAATTGCGCGTTCGCGGGCTTGCAGGGCGCGGCGTAGGTTGGGCAGCAGGCTCTGTCGCAGGCTCTCCACGCGCGCTTGCTGGATACGCTCGGCAAACGCCTGCTCCCACGCGATATTCACGCTCTGGCGGGCGTGCTGCCATTCGGGGGGAGACTGCAAACTTCGGAACGGATATGCGCCGATGGATCGGTGCGTGTTCGGCTCGCGGATAATCACAGGCTCCCACAGCCCCTCGCGCAGGCGATACGCCCACTCCAAGATGCCGTCCAGCCCGCGCACTTGCGCAATTGCCTCCAGCTCGCTCGCCGTGAACCGGCTCAGCCCCTCCAAGTGCGCTTGCCAGTCGCGCTCGTTGCCCATCGCCTCCCACAGACCACGCCAGTCGGCGTCGGTCAGCTCCAGCGGATTGCGCACTCCCTCCACACGTGTAGGGGGCAACTTGTACGGCTCGCCTGCCCGAATAGGACGCAACTCGCTCTGGCGTGATGAGACCCACTTCAACGCGCTGCGAATCAGCCCTGTCGGCTCTACCAGAATCATATTCGAGTGCTTGCCCATCAGCTCAATCATCAACCGAAACACGCCCTCGCGCGTCTGGATGTCCATCTGCACGATGCGGTCGAAGCCCATCATCTGCGCGTGGCGTATAACCCCCCCATCGATGTGCTTGCGCAAGCTCTGCAGGAACTGCGGTGGCGTAGGCGCGTTGGGCGTTTTGCCGCTGATACAGTGCATGCGGGCGTGCTGTGCGTCGGCGGAAATCAGCAGGCGGTGTTCGGCGCGGCTCCAGTAGATATGCAGCACGACGGTCAGCGCATCGGGCTGGCGAATCTCCTGTATCCGCCCGCCGATGAAAAAGCCGCGCTCTTGCAAAGTCGCATAAAGGCTCAGGCTATCGAACGGGATGAGCTTGACCTCGCGCAAGGGGTGTCGCCTCCTGAAGATTACAGTGAGTATACCCCTGCTTGCCCGAAAACCTTGTCTTCAGCCAGCAAAATCGGCAGGAATTTCGCAGCACGCTTCGAACCCTGTAGCGCGACTTAACGCGGAGGAGGACTGATAACCATGCCGACCGTAGCGATTACACTGGACTGCGAAGCAGCAGGCTATCCGCGCTGCTACACGCAAGAGTATATCAAAGTGGCTGAAGAGTTTACGATTCCCTTTACCTGGATGATTCAGGTTGCAGGCAATGACCCGATGGCGAATGTGCAGTTGTATTATCGCGAATATCTCCATCGTATCCCCTCATGGCACGAGTTTGGATTGCATCTGCATTTTGAGGACGCGCAAGGGCACTATGTGGAAGACCCCCGCGAGCGCGGCGAGATGATTCAAACAGGCAAAGACTTGCTGAAGCAGATTCACCTCAAGCCTACGGCGTTCCGCGCGGGCAGTTATGCACTTACCCCGAGTGACCTCAAGTACCTGGAGGATATGGGCTTTTTGGTGGACAGCAGCGCAATCCCCGACGCCGAGTATCGGATGTTTGTGGACTGGGACGGTACGCCCAGCAAGCCCTATCACCCGTCGTATCAGGATGTGCGCAAGCCGGGTGAGGCGAAGATTCTGATTGTGCCTGTCGCGACTGCCAACGGCAAAATCGGCTACCTCGATCAGGGCTGGGAAGTGGTTGAGCCAATCTTGCGTTATCACCTGGATCAGGAGACGCCCGTGATTTGTCTGGGCGGCTACGACTACCACGACAGCGTGGAGACCCTGCGCGAGGCGATTCTGTTCCTGAAGAAACACAACGCCCGCTTCGCGACGCTGACACAGATTGTTTCGGAGTACACACTATGATCGATTCGCGCTGGCAGAAACTGGTGGATGTGTTAGTGCATCACTCGGTGAGCGTGCAGCCGGGCGAGCGCGTTCTGATTGAGGCGTTCGATATGCCTGCTGAGTTCGTAGCGTTGCTGATGCGTGCGGTGCATGCGGCGGGCGGTGAGGCGATTCCCGAAGTGAAGCAAACGCCCATCCTACGCGCTCTGTATCAACACGCCAACGAGGGGCAGGTTCAGTTCATTGCGGGGCTGGAGCGGGCGCAGATGGAGGGTGTGCAGGGCTACATCGGGCTGCGCGGCGCGCCCAACTACGCTGAAATGTCCGACATCCCTCAAGAACAGATGAAACTCATCCGCCAGCATTGGTGGGTTCCTGTGCATCAGGAAGTGCGCGTGCCCAAAACGAAGTGGGTCGTACTCCGCTGGCCCACGCCCGGCATGGCGCAAGCTGCCAATATGAGTACGGAAGCCTTCGAGGACTTCTACTTCAAAGTCTGTACGGTGGACTACGCGCAGATGCAGCGCGATGTGCAACCTCTCGTGGAGCAGATGGAGCGCACGCGCGAGGTACACATTAAGGGACCGGGCACTGATTTGCGCTTCTCGATTGAGGGCATCGGTGTCGTACCCTGCTACGGCACGCATAACATCCCCGATGGCGAGTGCTTCACCTGCCCCGTACGCGACTCGGTGGAAGGCGAGATTACCATTAACACCAACAGCGTGTACGAGGGGAATGTATACCGCAACATCCATTTCAAGTTGCACAGAGGCAAGATTGTGGAAGCGACCTGCGCCGATGATGGTGACCGCCCCGGCGCAGGCAACCCCCGCAAGCTGAACAAGATTCTCGACTCAGACGAGGGCGCACGCTACATCGGCGAATGGTCACTGGGCTTCAATCCGCACATTCTGTACCCGATGAACGACACCCTGTTCGACGAGAAAATCGCTGGGTCATTCCACTTCACACCGGGCAACGCCTACGGCGAAGCGGATAACGGCAACCGCTCGCAAGTTCACTGGGATTTAGTGGTCATCCAGCGCCCCGAATTCGGTGGCGGGGAGATTTATTTTGACGGCAAACTTATCCGTAAAGACGGGCAGTTCACTCTGCCTGAGTTGCAACCGTTAAACTATTAGGAGATCCTCATGGCTATCCACGAAACGGAAGAGCGCAACGGCAAGCTGCGCACGGTAATGAAGCTAAATCCCGGCGAGCGCGTCGCCCTGTGTCGCTGCATGAAGTCGAAGGAGTTCCCCTTCTGCGACGGCACGCACAAGCAACTGGAGGGCAACGTTGGTCCCGCGATTGTCGAGGCGTTGACGGAGGTAGTGGAGGAAGAGGAACAATAACTACAAAAATCATCCACATTCAGTTCGAGCCAGTTCGGGGGCGTCTGTAAGGCGACATGATTGAGGAGCGCATTGGCGAATGGCTCAGCAACGGTACATGGCGTGTGCGCGTGAGCCAAGTCGAGCCTGTTGGTAACCCCTTCTTGGGCAACGGAGTCAAGGGTACGCCGTAACAATTGAGATACGCATCCTGACCACTCGGACGGTTTCGTTTTTTGCCTCAGGCTTTGACAAGCTGCTCCCTTGCCGAGATTTCCCGCCTTCGGCTCGGAATAACTAGCTGATTTTCGCGTGAACAGCCCTGTCATTCCGAGCAGAGCGAGGAATCTCGCCAGACTTGTTGTCAAATGAGATAAGAAAGCGTCCTCACCGTCGTACCGAGCGCACGGATAGGAATGTCCGTGCTACATTCAGCTCGGTGCGACAGGTCGTCTGCCCGTGCACGAACAGGAATATCTGTGCTACCTTATGCGCTCACGGCGACTTCCTCTTCCAGTTCCGCCAAGTCCATGAAGTAGCGCGGCGCTTCGCCTTTGAGTTTCTGCGCCAGTAGCTTCTGGATGGAGAGGCGCAGGTCGTTGGGCTTAATCTCGCGTAGTACCACCTCGAAAAAGCCCATGATAATCAACGCTTCAGCAGCAGGCGGGTCGATACCGCGCGAACGGAGGTAGAACACTTCCTCAGGCTGGATGGGACCAACCGTTGCGCCGTGGGTGCAGCGCACCTCGTTCGCGCCGATTTCCAAGTTCGGGATTGTGTACGCCTGCGCCTCGTCGCTCAGCAGCAGGTTGCGGTTCGCTTGATAGGCGTCGGTGTGCTGCGCCTTCGGATGCACGCGAATCATGCCCGAGAAGACCGACACGGCTTCATCATACAGCGCGCCTTTGTACAGCAGGTCGCTATGCGTGTGCCCCACGCGATGGTCTTGCAGCGTGCGGAAGTCCAGATGCTGCTTGCCGTCGCCGAAGAACAGCCCTAGCGGTCGGGCTTCCGCACCCTGCTCGGTCATCAGGTGTTGCAGCACGGTGCGCCCCACCTTCGCGCCCAGCCCCACGTTCAGAGACAGCACACGGCTATCGCGCTGCTGCTCGTAGTCCACGCTGCTGATGAACAGGCTCTTGCGCCCCATGCGCTGCATAATCGTGTGGTACAGCTCGCTATTGGGCTTGTTGAATACCTCCACCGCGCCCAGCACGAACACCTGCGCGTCATCGGGCGAGAAGAACGACTGCACCACATTTGCCGCGCTACCTTGCTCTGCTACAATCACCGTGTGCGGCAGGTGCAAGCCGGGCGTCTCGAACCAGTGGATAATCTCAATCACGCCCTCCACCTGCACGTTGCGAGGGATAGACACATACAACCCGCTGTCCCACGCGGCGGTGTGCAGCAAGGTGAACTTATCGCCCGGAATCGGCGCGAGGCGCCCCAAGTCGCGCTCCAGCAGCTCGGGGTTCGTGGTGAGCACTTCGTGCAGGTCACGCACTTGCACGCCCTGCTCGCGCAGCGCATCGGGAATGTGTGCTTCAAAGCCGAAGCCCGCCTTGTGGAACACCGTGATGACGGGCTTTTCTGTGAGGAAGGGGGGCATCTGTGTGGGCGCGTCGCCGCGCGGGGCGTCGCTCCACGCTACCGCTACGTAATCTTCTAAATGTAAAGTAGTTATGTCGGTGTATCGCCAATCCTCCTGCTTAGGCGAGGGGATGGGCAGTTGCAGAAATCTTTCGTAAGCTTCCAAGCGTCGTTGAATATGCCATTCGGGTTCGCCGTGGGCGCGCGCCTGCTGCTCGATGCGCTCGCGCGTCAGCCCTTGCGGAACATCCTTGAGAAACTCCATCGTCATTCTGTAGCCTCCTAAATACTTAGCGTGGCTAAATTATGGCATATTGGAGGGACTGGAGTCAACCCATCTCTATCACTTGCCCATCATACGCCAGTTGAATATTCGGGGGCAGTTCCGCGTTTGTCGCCTCGTAGTCCAAATCGTGAGTGAGGTGAGTGAACAGCGTGCGCTGCGCCCCTAACTGCTGGGCGACCTCCAACGCCTTGTCAAAGTGGAAGTGGGTGGGGTGCGGCTGACGGCGCAGGGCGTCCAGAATCAGCAACTTCAGCCCCTGCAGGCGTTGCCCCGTGTCGGGAGGGATATAGCTGACATCGGTCACGTATGCGAAGTCGCCGATACGGAACGCCAGAATGGGCATCTCGCCGTGAAACACGCGCAACGGCTCGATAGTCAGTTCGCCGATTTGCAGTTCGCCTGTGATTTCGCGGAACTCGATTTGCGGGGTGCTAACGCCCGGGGGATACGGAAAGAAGATGTACCGAAACACGCGCTTGAGGTCGTCCAGTGCGCTGGCTTCGGCATACACGGGCACAGGGCGTCCGGTGTAAATCGTGAAGCCGCGGATGTCGTCCAGTCCCATGATGTGGTCGGCGTGGGTGTGGGTAATCAGCACGGCGTTGAGATGCTGGTCTAAGCCTGCGCGCAGCAGTTGCAGGCGCAGTTCGGGGGGCGCGTCGATGAGGATGTGGGTCTCACCCTGCTGGATATGCACACTGGGGCGAGTGCGATGGTTGCGCGGGTCGGTGGAGATGCATACGGCGCAGCGACAGCCGAGTTGCGGCACGCCCATCGAAGTGCCACAGCCCAAGATGGTGACGCGCACTTGCCCGTTAGCCCTCCTTCTCTTGGTGGAGCAGCGTGAGCGCGTGCCGCAGCGTGGGGATGAGACGGTTCGCGACGGCTTGCGCGGCGACGGCAATCGCCTGACGCACGGCGTAGCTGTCGGAGCGTCCGTGCCCGATGATACATACGCCGTCCACGCCCAGCAGCGGCGCGCCGCCCCACTCGCGGTAGTCCAGCCGCCGCTTGATGCGACTGAACGCGGGCTTGAGCAGCGCAAGCGGCAGCTTATTCAGCGTGTTGCGGGTCAACTCCTCCTTAACCACTTTCATTACAATCTCCGCTACGCCCTCACTGGTCTTCAGGAAGATGTTGCCCACAAAGCCGTCGCACACCACTACATCCGCGACGCCGTCGAAGAAGGTCTTGCCCTCCACGTTGCCTACGAACTCGTCTTTGAGTTGGCTTTGGAGCAGCTGGTACGCTTCTTTGGTGACGCTATTGCCTTTGGTGGCTTCCTCGCCGATGTTGAGCAGCCCCACACGCGGATTTGGGATTTCCAGCACCTGCGCGGCGTAGATTTGTCCCATCAGCGCGAAGTCGAGCAGCTGGCGCGGGGAGCAGTCGACGGTTGCGCCACTATCGAGCAGCACGCATCGTCCCGTATAGGTGGGCAGCACGGTGGCGATGGCGGGTCGGTCGACATACGGCAGCCCACCCCAGAGCAGTTTGGCGGTGACGCCGACCGCGCCCGTGTTGCCCATCGAGACCAGCGCGTCCGCCTTGCCCTCTTTCACCAGACGGGCGGCGACTACAAGCGATGAGTCGCGCTTGCGCCGAATCGCCATCACCGGCGAGTCGTCCATCGTAATCACCTGTGAGGCGTGGTGTACAATCAGGTTCGACGGTCGCCCGCGCTTGGGCAGTAGCGGCTCGATTTGCGCCGTGTCACCCACCAGCAGGATTTCGAAGCTAACCTGCCGGGCAGATTCCAGTGCGCCTGCTACAATCTCTTGAGGGGCGTAGTCGCCCCCCATCGCGTCGACGGCGATGCGCATCGTTTACTCGTTGGTCGCGACGGTCTCGGCAATCGCCACTTCGTACTTGCGCTTCTTGTAGTAGCCGCATACGGAGCAGGCGCGGTGGGGCGCTACCATCGCGCCGCAGTGGGTGCAGCGGCTCAAGCCTGGCATTTCCAGCTTGTAGTGCGTGCGTCGTTTCGCGCCACGCGCGTGCGAGTGTCGTCGTTTCGGGTTCGCCATGTTCTTGCCTCCTTGTTAATCTTCGCTGTACCACGCTCGCGCCAGCGCCTCAAACGCAGGATGCCCCGCCTTCGGCACACAGCTGCAAGCGCCTTCGTTCAGGTTCTGTCCGCAGGTCGGGCACAAGCCTTTGCACTCCTCTTTGCAGACAGGTGCCATCGGCAACTCCAGCAGCAGATATTGCCGTAGCAAATCGTCGGCGTACAGGTAGTTCCCCTCGAACACGGGGAAAGAGTCCCGATCGTCCACTTCGGCGTAGCCGGACGCACTGAGTGCTGCGGGCGTGCCCGTCAGTAGGAACTCCTCGTGCACCTCAAACGCCACGGGCAGCTGAAAATAGCCCAAACAGCGTCCGCACTCCAGCCACACGACAGTGTGGAACGCCCCAGACAGGCGCAGGATTCGTCCGCCGCTCTCGGCGACCAGCGTGCCGCGAATCGGTTCCGCCAGCGGGGGAGCCTCTTCCCGCTCCAGACGGAGTTCAATCGGGTACTCCACACGCCGCCCCGGATGTTGGACGACGTCATTTAAATCCAACCGATACATATTCATCGCAGCTCCCCCTGTAGCCTGCAGGCTACGAAGAAAAAGTATACCCCACACCGACGAGTTATGATACAATACGCCTTGTGTGGTTTACATCATCGGCAGCGTGACATATCGTCGGCGGGACGCCGTGTAAAATGTAAAAAAAATTACAGAGGGGTTTACAAGGTCGGGGGTGGGGGGGGTGGCAATTGGAACGCTGCGCACCCCCCCAGAAATGTAAACGATTGCCT
>CAYVKB010000047.1:0-11464 GCA_964451985.1 uncultured Fimbriimonadales bacterium
GGCGTCCCCGCCGACGAAATCTGAGCATATTTGTAGCGTTGGCGTCCCGACGACGAGCTGCGACATCTGCTCCGCGAGGTGGTAGGAGCAGGTACAATTACTCCGTTATGAGTACCTTCGTTCCGCTGACGGCTGTACAGCTGCCGATGAGCAAGCCGCGTCGCCGCACGCGCGAAGTCAAAGTAGGCGAGATTGGCATCGGCGGCAATAACCCTATTCGCGTTCAATCGATGATTACCGCCGAAACGATGAACACACAGGCGGCGGTGGAGCAGATTATCCAGCTTTACGAAGCGGGCTGCGAGATTGTGCGAGTCACGGCTCCCAACCTGCGCGAGGCGCAAAATCTCGGCGAAATCCGCGCGGAACTAAAGCGGCGTGGCTACGGGCACATCCCCCTTGTCGCCGATGTCCATCATCAGGGGATGGAAATCGCTCTCGAATGCACGAAGCATGTAGACAAAGTGCGCATTAATCCTGGGCTGTTCGTATTTCGTAAGCCTGACCCCACCCGCACCGAATATACCCCCGCTGAAGTGCAACAGGAGTTGGAAGCCATCGAGCAGGCGTTTCTACCTGTCATTAAAGCCTGCAAGGAGCGCGGGCTGGCGATGCGTATCGGCGTGAACCACGGCAGCCTCTCGGAACGAATTAAGGTGATGTACGGCGACTCGCCCGTCGGCATGGTCGAGTCGGCGATGGAGTACCTCAAAATCTGTGAGGCGCACGGCTTCAAGAATCTCGTCATCTCGCTCAAAGCCAGTCGGGTGCCGATTATGCTCTCCGCGAATCGCCTGATGGTCAAGCGCATGGAAGAGGAAGGGATGGACTACCCGCTGCATCTGGGCGTCACGGAGGCAGGCGACGGGATGTACGCTCGCATTAAGAGCGCAATTGGCATCGGCACGCTGCTGGCGGAGGGCATCGGCGATACGATTCGCGTCTCTCTGGCGGAAGACCCCGTGCTGGAAATCGATGTCTGTTACGACATCCTGCAGGCGTTGGGCTTACGCAAAACCAAAGTGGAGTATATCGCCTGTCCCTCCTGTGGACGCACGAAGTTCGACCTGCCCACTGTGCTGAACCAGGTACGTGACGCCACCAAGCACCTCGTGGGATTAGACATCGCCGTGATGGGGTGCTTGCACCCCGACTCGCTTGTAATGACGCGCGATGGACTGCGCCCAATTCGATGCGTCCAGGCAGGAGACCTCGTGCTGACCGACCGCGGCGACTTCCAACCTGTGGTACAAACCGAAACGCACGTGCTTGAAGGCGAGCTAATCGAATTGCGCTGCGCGGGCATGCCCCCTGTGCAGTTCACGCCGAACCACCCTGTGCTGGCGTTGGAGCGTCCTTCGCTTCCTAAGCACGACCGTCCACGCTTCAAGGATATCGCTGCGTGTGCAGGACAGGGCGAGCAAGCGCGCTGGTACGCCTCTGAGAACCTTCAAAAGGGCATGGTCGTGCTGTACCCGATTCTGCAGGGCGAGAATGGGCAAGCCTACACGCCTGAATATCCTGATATACCTGTGAACGAAGCGTTTCTCACGCTCGCCGCCTCTTATCTCGCTCAGGGTGGCATCGGCGGCAAGACGGGCAAAACGCATCAGGCGTTTTTCACCTTCGGCGTGCATGAGGTGCGCCTCGCGCAATACCTTGCCGAAGCACTAAGTGCGTTGGGTGTAGCCCCAGCACAGTGTGCACGACGCAACGCGCTGGAGATTGTGCTGCACTCCGCAGAGTGGGCAGGGCGGCTCAGCGCACTCTTTGGGCAACGTGCAGAGAACAAGCGCATGCCCGACTGGATGCTTACCCTGCCGCGCGAGCAACAGGTGCAACTGCTGCGGATCCTGTGGCGCTGCGATGGCTACATGGGCGTGGTCAGGGGCTACCCCCGCGCGCAATATGTTACAGTCTCTCCCACGCTTGCGTTTCAGGTGCATCAGATGCTGCTGCGGTTGGGCGTCGCTGCAGGGCTAACAGCGCGCACGCCACGCAATCGTCAGCCTGATTATACCGTGTCCGTCACCGGTGCGGACGCCTTGCGCCGCTTCGCGGAAGTGATGGATTACAAGATCGAACCTCCCGAAACCTGCCGACACACGAATCGACTGGCGATTGACGACCGCTACCTGTATCTGTCTGTGCGCGAAACGCGGCGCATACCCTATCGGGGCGTTGTGTATAACTTGGAAGTCGCGAAGGCGCACACCTACACGGGCGGGCTGGCGATTACGCACAACTGCATCGTGAACGGTCCCGGCGAGATGGCAGACGCTGATTATGGCTATGTAGGGCGCGGCGGAGGTAAAATCGCTCTCTACCGACATGGGCAACTGGTGAAAAATGACATCCCTGCTGAACAGGGTGTTCAGGAACTGATTGCCCTACTGAAAGCCGATGGCGTATGGCGCGACCCGGAATAAAATGGTACGACGGCGCCCCCGCCGTCGTACCTTGAGGTACAATATGCTCACTATGCGCAAGTTCTTGCTTAGTGTCGCGCTTGCGACGCTCGGAATGAGCCTAATCGCCGACCCCGCACTGCCACGCACCAACGCACGCGACCTGAACCAGCGTATCGCACGCAACAAAGGGAAAGTAGTCATCGTCAATTTCTGGGCGACCTGGTGCGGACCCTGTATGGAAGAGCTGCCCGATCTCGTCCGGTTCTATCAGAACTATCGACGGCAAGGCGTGGAGATGATTGGTGTTTCGTTCGACGATGTGGAGAGCGCAGACCAAGTGGTGCCTCCTGTGCTGCGCCGACATCGCGTGACGTACCCCGTAGTGGTGGTAAACCAGAACTTTGACCAGTTCGCCGATGCTTTCGATAAGAACTGGCGTGGTGAGGTGCCCCGCTTTTACTTGTACGATAAGCAGGGCAAGCGCGTGAGGGCATGGTCGGGCAAAACCTCATATGAGGCGTTGGAGCGCGAGGTGCGCGCCCTTCTCAACCCGCAGCGACGACGGTGAGCGTAGCGACGTTGCCTTTCCACAAGATGGAGGGCATAGGCAACGACTTCGTACTAATTGAGACAGAAGCAGCGCAGGAGCATAACTTCAGCGAGTTGGCACAACGCCTCTGCCATCGTCCCTTCGGTATCGGTGCGGATGGCTTGCTGGTCGTCGAACGCGGCGTAAATGCTCCTGTGCGCATGCGGATGTTCAACCCCGACGGCACGGAGGACTTCTGCGGCAACGGCTTACGCTGCGCTGCTCGCTATGCTTACGAGCATGGCTATGTAGATAACCCTGATTTTGCCATCGAGACGCTGGGTGGGCGCGTCGTGCCTGTACAGATTCATTTGCAAAACGGCAGCGTGGCGCAGATTACAACCCACCTGCCTCCACCGCGCTTCCACCCGCGCGACATCCCTGCCCACGCCGATGGCGAGCTTATCGAGGACTTCCCACTCACTATCGCAGGATACCACCTGCGCATCGCCAGCGTGAACACTGGTACAACGCACACCGTTATCTTCACCGACGCTTTACCCGACGACGCGCTGTTTCTGGAAGTCAGCCCCCGACTGGAGACGCACCCGATGTTCCCAGAGCGCACCAGCGTTCTATGGGCAGTGGTGGTCTCACGAAGCGAAGCCCGCGTGCGCATCTGGGAGCGTGGTGTGGGCGAGACGCTGGGCTGCGGCAGCGGCGCAGCTGCCGTAGGCGTCCTTGCCTATCGCGCCGGCTGGACAGAACCCAAAGTCACTGTTGTCTCCAAAGGTGGTGTGCTGCAGGTGGAGTATCAAGAGCAGGGTATTGCGCTCACTGGTGGGGCTTCCGTGCGTTTTAAGGGCGAGTATATGGTCAGTGAGAACACCGACAATTAGGTAGGGGCACGGCGACGCCTGCCCCTACTGTCTTACAGGACGCGATGCTCTGCACTAACCGTCGTTTTGTGTGCCCACATATTCCTTAACAAACCGTTTTACGGCATCCCTCCAACTCGGCATCGGTTCCACGCCCGCCCATTCCAGCCGCCACGAAGTAAGGGCAGAATAGATGGGGCGCGGCGCGGGCGTGCGCCACTGCGCGAATGGCAACGGTATCGGCTGAATCGCAATCCCTGCCAGATTTAGTAGCGCACAGGCGAACTCGTAGCGTGAGACGGGGTGTGCATTGGTCAGGTGGTAGGTTCCGTAGCAGTCGGTTTGAATCAGTTGAAGCAGTCGGTCGGCGACATCGGCGGTGTAGGTAGGCGAGCCAATCTGGTCGCTAATCACAGTAGGTGAGACGCCCGCCCGCGCCTGCTCCAACACGAACTGTGGGAAACTTTTACGATATTTTCCGTACAACCACGCCACACGCACGATGTAATGGCGCGGGCAGAGTGTCCGAACCGCTGTCTCGCCAGCGAACTTGGATTGTCCATACACGCTAATGGGGTTTTCGGCGTCGTATTCATGGTAGGGGGCGCGTTTGGAGCCGTCGAACACGTAGTCGGTGGAAACATACACGCACGCCGCGCCGATACGCTGGCAGTTGGAGGCAATCACCTCTGCGCCGAAGGCATTCACGCGGTAGGCTTCCTGGGGTTGGCGTTCGCATGCGTCTACGTTCGTCATCGCGGCGCAGTGGATTACAACATCAGGGCGCAGTTCATCCAAAACGGCGTGTGCCTGCACGGGGTGGGTTATATCGAGTGAAACTTCGCGCGGTGCCTCTTCCTCTCCGTTTACAGAGCGGGGGCTGGGAGGTGGAGTCGTGCGTGCTGACCCAATTACCTCCACTCCTGCCGCGTGAAAGCGTTCCAGAATTTCTGCGCCCAGCATGCCCCTTGCGCCTGTAACTAACACACGCATCTCAGCCCCCCAAAAACACTTTCCACAGCGTTGCCAAACCTATGGCAATCCGATACACCACGAACGGCATCAGCGAGCGCGTGCGCAGGTAGCGGATCAGGAATGCAATACAAAGCCAGCCGACAACCATCGCTGCCGCGCCGCCTGCCAGCATCGGTACGACCATCTCAGCGGATAAGCCCTCTTTGAAAACGTTGCGGAATGACCACACTGCTGCGCCGAAGGTAATAGGCGTTGCCAGCAGAAACGAGAACCGCGCCGCCGCCTCGCGCTGCAGCCCCAGCATCAGCCCTGCGATAATCGTAATGCCCGACCGCGAGAAGCCCGGTATTAGTGCACACGCCTGCGCTACGCCAATCAGAAACGCATCCAGCACGCCTATCGACTCCAACGCTCGCTGCTTGCGCCCTAACTTATCCACCACAGCCATCAGTAGCCCTATTCCAATCAGCAACCCAGCAATCAGAGCGTATTGTGAGCGGAAGAACTCTTCGATAGGGTCTTCAAAAAGCACGCCGACCAACGCCGCAGGAATACAACCCACAACAATCCCCCACGCAAGCCGCTTGTCGACAGCGCGTTCAGGGTCGGAACTGAACGCTGCGCCCGCGACACGGGTCAAATCGCGCCAGAAGTAGACCACAATCGCCGTAAGCGTGCCCACGTGCAGTGCGAGGTCGAACATCAGCTCCGTTTGCGGGTCGCCAATCTCCCAGCCGAACCAGAAGCGCATCAGGATTAGATGCGCCGAGCTAGAAATCGGCAAAAACTCCGTGAGACCTTGCAAAACGCCTAACCAGATTGCCTGTAGAATATCCAACTATTGTCCTCCTGTACCTGTGCTTGTGGGGGCTGGCGCGGCAGGCTCCAGCACCTTGAGCCGATGGATTTTCGAGCGGGCGCGGCGGCGTTGTTGCAGCATCACATTCCGTGCAATCACTGCCACCGGCACACCGAAAAACATCCCCATCAACCCGAAAAACTTGCCACTCACCAGCAACACCACAATCACCAGCACAGGGTGTAAATCCACCCGGTCGCCGATGATTTTGGGCATAATCATCTTATGTTCCACCACGAACAGCGCAGTGATAAACAGCGTCAGTTTCAGCCCCAACGGCAGACCGCCCTGAATCAGTCCTATCAGCGCAATCGGCGCGCCTGCGATCACAGGTCCTATCACAGGGATCGCTCGCGCGATGCCTGCAAACATCGCCAGGGTCGCTGCGTACTTCACGCCCATCAACTGCAGCCCAATCCATGTGGCGACGCCTGCAATCACTCCCAGAATCAGCTGCGCCACGATGTAGCCCCGCATCACGCGGTTCGTCTCCTGCATCAGGCTCAGTATTAGTCGTACAAAACGTGGGGGAGTCCAGCGCAGCGTCTCGCGCTTGAGGCGATGTGAATCGAACAGCAGATAGAACACAATCACAGGGATTAGAAACAGCTCCACGAGAATGTTGAGGACAAGTCCCGTCTGCTGGATTGCGCCTTGCACAGTTGCCTGCAGGTCTTCTGTGGTGCGGTTTAGTGAGCGTATAAGCGACTCGCGCTGGCGGTCTAACCACTCTTGAGCGGGCGGCGTGAGGCTTTCGTACCATTCCTGGTAAGCAGTCTGCCAATCGTTCGCGGATTGGCTGAACCGCTCTTGATAACGGGGCAAATCGCGCAGGAAGTCGCGTGCCTCATTCACAAACGGCGTGATAAAGGCGATGGTAGCGAACAGCACCAACACGAAAAAGCCGATGGTCACCGTGAGGCTCACGATGCCGCGCCATGCCAACGGCGCGAAGAACTTCGGATGCTTACTGCTAAGTCTGTCCACCAGTGGTATCAGGAGATACGCAATCGCACCACAGATAAAAAGCAGGCTAATCACGTGGCGCACGGACCAGACCACATACAGCCCCAGCGCAATCAGCGCGAGTGTCGTTAGCAGCCAGAGGATACGCGCTGTCCAATCGCCTGCAGGGTTCGCTGTTCGCCGCTCCATTGTTCAAAGCGATTATACCTCTACGAGAGGTCAGAAGGTTGGTCAAGTTCAGCCAGCAGGCGGAGTGCTAAATTGTTCAGAACAGTGGGATTGCATCCAACGACACGCTTTTCCGAATACACGCCTTGAGACCGCGCGCAATCTCCAGAACTTGCCGCCGATGTCGCTGCAGAGTCTGGGTAATTTCATATCACAACTCTACCTGCTCTTTGGGCAATAGCAGTTGCATCTGCACATCGCGGTTGCCAAGCAGCCCTTCGCGTTGCTGGGTTTTGGCGCGGGTGCGGACAATTACCACCTGCGCCCGATGCGCCGTCAGCCGCTTGCCCTGCACGATTGCCCATGCGTCCTCGTCTACACCAATCCCTATCAGTTGGGGGTTCTCCAGTACGGCACACAGCAGTCGGGGCAGACGCTGGCGTTTCAGGAAGTGCTGGTCGACAATCGCGTTGGGTATTAGTCCAAGTGCGGGTGCCAGTGGGCTTGCGCCGGGTTTCAAATCGCCGTCGGGCGAGTGGTTGCCCGTGGGCATGCGCGCGCCCATCAGTGATGCGCCCGCGCTGGTTCCGCCTACTGCGCCTCCCCGTGCTGCTACCTCCCGTATCGCCTTCAGGAATGTCTCCGAACCGCCCAAGCGTTCCATGAAGCGATTTTGGTCACCGCCGGGAATCCACACGGCGCGGGCATCGCGCAACAGCCCTGCCAGCTCCTCAGGGTCTTTCGTGTCGGGCGCAAGCACGCTCTGTGCGCCGTTCTCGGCGAAGAACTCAGCGGAACGACGTGCCCCGCGCCCCACGTCTTCCTGCGTATGCGCCAGTATCACCACACGGGCGTTCGCCCCGCCCGCAAGGCGCAGAATGGTCTGCGGCACTTCGTTGGGCGTGCTGCCGCCCCCAGCCATGATAATTGCGCCGTTCATAATCCTGTAGTACGGACATTCTTGTCCGTGCAGGTACTTTTGGGCTTGGACACGACTGTCCAAGCCGCACACGCAAGCACGGAGAGGAATGTCCGTGCTACGTTTATAAATGCTCCAGCAGCTGTCGCAGGTTGGTCAGCACGGGCACGGGGCTGTCGGGATGGGGATGGGGCAATCCCTCGCGATTAATCCATGCCGCCTGCCAGCCAGCGTTCAGTGCGCCCACCACATCATGCTCCCACGAGTTGCCAATAAACAGTATTTGTTCTGGGGGTAAATTCAGCTGGCTCTGCACGAACTCGAAAATTGGCTTGCGCGGCTTGCCGATGCCTACCTCGCCCTCAATAGCCACAATATCGAATAGCTCCTCGATGCCCAGCGTTTCCAGCTCACGCCGCTGCTCGTAGGCAGGACCGTTGGTAATCACGAATAGGGGATAGCGCTCGCGCAGGGCATGCAACACCTCCAGTGACTCCTCGTGCAGGTGCAACAGCTCCTCGCGTAGGGCAGCATACTCCGCGCTGATTTGCTCCGCCAACCCGTCAGAATCCAGGTTGAGTCGCTGCAGCAGCCTGCGGAACGCCTCAGTGCGCGTAGCGCGCCCCTCTTTCAGATACAACGGATACCAGCGATCGGTATGAATCTCTTCCAGCAGCGTTTTGAAACTTGCTCGATAATGTTGGTCGATAACCTCTATCGGCAGGTTCACGTGCGGGGCGATGTGGATTTCGAACATCCGCAAGCGGGCTTGCACAGCCACAGGCATGTATACGCATAGCGTGTCATCTAAGTCGAATCCGACAGCTTTGACAGGCGAAACGAACATTGGACTGTTAGAGTATACCTCACCACGCGCTCTGTTTGAACTCGCGCCAGACGCGCTGGTAGGTCGCATGGGTCTGCTTGGCGATGCGTTGCCAGTTGAACTCGCGTTGCACGGCTTTGCGGGCGTTCTGGGCGCGTTTGCGGGCAGCAGCTGGGTCAGTCAGCACGCGCAAGATACCCCACGCCAGACTTTCGGGATTGCCCGCCCATGTGACGATGCCCGTTTCCTCATGGCGCACGACCTCTTTGAGACCGCCTGCGTCGGAGACCACCACAGGCGCGCCCGCTGCCATCGCCTCCAATGCCACGATGCCGAACGGCTCGTACAAACTGGGATACACCGCCACATCGATCACGCGATACAGCTTCAGCAGGTCGGCGTCGGGGATGAAGCCCGTGAACTGCACGGCGTGTTCCAGATGGCAGAAGCGCACGAACTCCTCCAGATGCGCCCGGTAGCCCCCGCCGACGATGACCAGCTGCGCATCTGGGATTTCTGCACGCACCATCGGCAACGCTTGCAGCAGGATTTGCACGCCCTTCTCGCGCACCATACGCCCCACGAAGAAAATCAGCGGTTGCTGGGGCTGGGCAAAGCGCGTGCGGAACGCCGCCCGCTCCGATTCGGGGAACTCGAACTCGAACTTCTCGGCGCGGATGCCGTTGGGAATCACATCGATTTTGTCGTAGGGCGTGCTGAGGGCGTACTGCACCTCGCCGCGCATGAAGTCGCTACACACAATCACGCGCCACGCCTCGTAGCTCAGCTCCCACTCCTGGTGGCTAATCGCGCGGGACAGGTCGGAATGGATGCCCCCGTGCCGTCCGTGTTCGGTGGCGTGGATAGTGGCAATCAGGGGCAGCTTGTGGCGATGTTTAAGGGCTTTGGCGGCAGGGTGCGCCAGCCAGTCGTGGGCGTGCAACAGCACCGCCTCGCGCTGGGTTTTGGCAGGCTTGCCACGCAGCCATTCGTGCAGCAGGGCGTCGGTGCGGGCTTCAAAAGCGGCATTCATGCCATACACGCTATGCAGGAAATCGCCCTGCGGCGGGGGCGGAGTCGCTACGCGATGCACAGACACACCATTCACCAACGCCTCGTCGGGCGCGTCGGGGTGGGTGGTGGTGATTACATGCACTTCCACGCCCAGCGCCGCTAACGCCTCGCTGAGTTCCTGCGCGTGGCGCGCGATGCCCCCCACAATGCGCGGGGGATACTCCCACGACAACATCACGACTCGCACAGGCTCACTGTTCGGCGCGGGAGGCAAGTCTCCTATGGGGCTTCAAGCGCAACTTACAGTTGTACCACGCGAGCGTTTGCCACGCCCTCCATCTGGCGGATTTGCTCGAATGCCTCAGGTGGCACTGGGTTGTCCAACTGCAGAATCATCACGGCGCGTCCGCCTTGCGCCTCGCGTCCCACATGCATACCCGCGATGTTTACCTGATGCTGCCCCAGCACAGTGCCCACGCGCCCGATGATGCCTGGCTGGTCGTGGTGTTCGGTCATCAGCAGGATGCCTTCGGGACGGATGTCCACGAACAGGTCGTTCAGGTGAGTGATGCGCAGGTCGGTACGTCCGAACACGGTGCCGCTGAGTTTTTGGGCACCGCGTGTGCTATGGGCAATCAGGGTCAGCGTATCGGGGTAGAGTTCCGTTTCGGGGCGCACGCTCCACTCCAGTTGCACGCCGCGCTGTTGGGCAATCAGGGGCGCATTCACCAAGTTCACGGGCGTGTCGACGGCGCGTTGCAGCAGCCCCGCCAAGCCAGCGCGGGCAATGAGGTCCAGCGGTAGGTCGCCCCACTCGCCTGAAAACACAGCGTGTAGCCGTTCCACAGGCGCATCGGCGAGTTGTGCGTGAAGTTTGCCCATCCGCTCGGCGAGTTTGAGATACGGCTCGACGCGCGTCATCTGCTCGGCGGGGATAGGCGGCAGGTTCACCGGGCTGCGCGGTGCACCCCCCTGCAGCACGGTCAGAATCTGCTCCGCGACATCGACCGCCACCTTCACCTGCGCCTCGACGGTGGACGCGCCCAAATGCGGGGTCAGCACATGCTGAGGCTGGTGCAGCAGTTTCAGGTCGGGCGAGGGCGGCTCGGTGGGGAACACATCGAGGGCTGCGCCTGCCACATGCCCCGATTCAGTAAGCTCTGCCAACGCGTCGTGGTCAATCAGCTCGCCCCGCGCGCAGTTGATGATGCGCACGCCCGGCTTGGTCAGCGCGAGTGTCTTGCGGTTCAGTAAGTGGCGTGTATCGGGCGTAAGGGGCGCATGGAGGGTGATGAAATCGCTCTCGCGTAGCAGGGTTTCTAAGTCGGCAGGCTCTGCGCCGAGTTGGCGGATGTGTGCTTCGGGCACGAACGGGTCATACGCCAGAACCCGCATGCCGAAGGCGCGGGCGCGTCGGGCAACCTCGCGTCCGATTTTGCCTATGCCGACCACGCCCAGCGTCTTACGCCACAGCTCTACGCCCACAAATAGGTTGCGTTTCCACTCGCCCGCGCGCAGCGAACGGTCGGCTTGCGGAATCATTCGCGCCAGCGCCAGCAGGTGCGCCATCGTAAGCTCTGCCGCTGCAATCGTGTTGCCCTCGGGCGAGTTCACGACCACGATGCCGCGCTGGGTTGCAGCCTCCACATCGATATTGTCTACGCCTACGCCCGCGCGTCCAATCACTTTCAGCCGTGTCCCCGCGTGAATCACTTCCGCGTCCACGCACGTTTGAGAGCGCACCATCAGCGCGTCGTACTCGCCGATGATCTGCAGCAGCGTCTCGCGGGGCAGGTTCGGGCGATAGTCCACCTGCGCCCCTTGCAGCACTGCCAAGCCTTCATCCGAAATCGAGTCGCTAATCAGAATGCGCATCGTGAGGAAATTGTACCTGAGGTGGGTAAGTTAGTTCGAGTGGA
>CAYVKB010000047.1:11564-19895 GCA_964451985.1 uncultured Fimbriimonadales bacterium
CGCTGCCACTGGCGGTACTCCTGCCGCATTCCCTCAATAAAGCCCTCCAGATAGCCCTTGATTTGCTGACGCGTAGCTTTGCTGATAGCCGGCATCAGGACTTCCTCCAGACGAATACCGTCTCAAAAAACTCCGTTGACCGTCGTCCCGTGCGACGATTCACATGGCGCACAATCTCGGCGTATGGCTCCACATCCAGCAGGTCAGCAATCTGCGGATATAAGCCGTGTTTGTCGTTGGCGACTACAATCAGCCAACCGCCTGAGGGCATAACGCTCAGCGCATTACGGAACACCTGCGCGATGTCGTTTACGTACGCCTGCCGTGCGCGTTCGGACGCGCCGTGGCGCGCCGCGCCAATCTCCAGATGGCTCAGGTCATGCAAGCCCAATAGATGATAGGCGTAGGCGTGCTGCTCGTGATAGTCAATCAGCCCCACATACGGAGGGCTGGTCAACACGCCGTCAATCGGGGGCAGTGAGGCGGTGCGACTATCAGCGTGATAGACTTCCACACGGGCGTCGGTGCGTACCTGCGCAAACTCGCGGATACGGCGCAGTGTGTCTACACTGTATCGCTCGAGGAACTTGAACGCCGCCGTTGTCGGCTCGCAGACGCGGCGATGCTTGTAGCAATAGTACGGCTCGCGCTGCGGGGCTTTCGGGAAATCCAGCTCGTAGTGGGGCGTTAGCCGAGCCGAGCGCGCCGAACGTGAGAGAATCACGCGCAGCAGGTCTTTGTAAGCATACTCGCCAGTCTCTATCGCTTCGCGGTAGGCAAGCAGCTCCTGCAGAGCGCGCGGAGCATACCACTCGCGCAGATAGTCGCTATCGGCGGTCGGATAGCCCTCCAACACGCTCGGTTCATTCAGCAGGCTGAGCTGCTCATCATGCTGCGTGGCGAGACGCGTGCGTTCTAGTGCATCATAAATCTCGCATTTTACCTGACCAAGGTCGTAGCGCTCCGTCTTCGCACGGGAAAGCAACACATTGAACGCCGAGATGTCGTAGCCAACAGTGTGAATGCCCAACTCGTTTGCCTGCACCAGCGTTGTACCAGAGCCAACGAATGGATCCAGCACTGTCTGCCCCGCAAGAAAGAATTTGCGCAGGAACACCTCCGCCAGTTGCGGTATGAACTTGCCTAAATAGGGATGGAGCCGATGCACATGGCGCGTGCGTAGGCGTTCGGGCAAGTCGCGCTCCGTCCAGTTGAGGTTCAACGCCTCTAAGGGCGTCTCTGGAGACACGGTTTCTGGACGGATTGGCCGATAATCTTCGTAAAGCCCCACGCGCCGTTCTTCGTTGGTCAAACGCACTCAATCGCCTCCGTGCGAAAATCGGTTTTCGGTGGTAGTGTACCCCAGTCGGTCTATGCCCGTTGCCGATGTCCGCGTTCGGCTCGGATAGGCAGGTTTATCGCCCCTCAATACGGTATAATCTTCCGTGCAACGAAGGAGTGACAGCCTATGACGACGAGCAAGCAACGCAGCAGCGTCTTTATGATTGAACCCGCGTCTCCTGAGACTGTTTTCACCCCAGAAGATTTCGATCCCGAGACGCGCATGATGGGCAAGGCGGCGGACGATTTCGTGCGCAACGAGGTGCTGCCCCTGCTGCCCGAGATTGAGCAAGCCAAAGAAGGCTTGATGCGTGAGTTAGACCGCAAGATGGGCGAGTTGGGCTTCACCGCTGCGGAGGTGCCCGCCCACTACGGCGGCTTAGACCTGCCCAAGACCACCGTCGCGCTGATTGTGGAGAAGCTGGGACCCGAGCCTGCCACCTGTCTTACGCTGCAGGCACACGCGGGGCTGGCGATACTGCCGCTAGTGCTGGAGGGCACGCCCGAGCAGAAGGAACGCTACCTGCCGCAGCTGGCGTCGGGCGAGTGGTGCGGTTCGTTCTGTCTGAGCGAGACGGGCAGCGGTTCCGACGCGCTTGCGATGAAAACCCGCGCGACGCCCACCGATGGGGGCTACATCCTCAATGGTGAGAAGATGTGGGTCACCAACGCGGGCTTTGCGGATTTGTTCACTGTGTTTGCCAAGCTGAACGGCGAGCAGTTTACGGCGTTTTTGGTGGAGCGCACGGCGGAAGGCGTCAACCTGGGGCGTGAAGAGCATAAGATTGGCTTGCACGGCTCCAGCACGCGGCGCGTGGCGTTCGAGAATGTGTTCGTGCCTGCGCAGAACCTGCTGGGCGAGGTGGGCAAGGCGCACTACATCGCGCTGAACACGCTCAATTTGGGACGCTACAAGATGGCTGCCAGTGGACTGGGCACGGGCAAGTATGCACTCGAGGTCTCCACCCGCTACGCCAAAGACCGCCAGCAGTTCGGGCAGCCGATTGCGAACTTCGGCTTGGTACGGCGCAAACTCGCGCTGATGGCGACGCATCTGTTTGCGCTGGAGAGCATGCTGTATCGAACGGGGCACCTGATGCAGGCGTGGTTCGACCCGATTCACAACCTGCCGCCCGACCATCCGGAGTTGCACTTGCGCTATCGTGAGGCGGCGTCAGAGTACGCGGGTGAGTGCGCCCTGCTGAAGTTCTACGGCACGGAGGTGCAATATCTGTGCGCAGATGAGGGCGTGCAGATTCACGGGGGCTACGGCTACACGGAGGACTTCCCGATTGCCAAAATCTTCCGCGAGTCGCGCGTGCCGCGCATCTACGAGGGCACGAACGAGATTAACCGTCTGAACTTCACGCAGCACCTGATTCGGCAGATGCAACGGGCGGGCGTACCGTTGCTGGAGGAGGCCCGAGCGCAGGCGAGCAAGCTGGACAACGGGGGCGGCGGGGACGCCAACGCGACGGTAATGCTGCGCGCGCTTTCCGAGCAGTTCCGTGCTGCGACCCTGATGGCGTTCCAGCGTGCATGGGAGGCGTATGGTGACCACCTGCGTGAGCAGCGTCAGGAAGTCGCCGCTGCGATTGCCGATATGGCGGTCTACCTGTACGGCTTGGATAGCATGCTGGCGCGATTGCCCAAGCTGCCGGCCGCACAGGCGGAGGCGGGCGAGCTGATGGCGTTGCTGTTTGCACGTGAGGGTGCGATGCAGCTCAACGAGAAGCTGAATCTCGTGATGAACGCGCTGGGCATGGGCGAAGCGACGCCGCACATCGCACTGCCGCGCTTCAACGCGATTGACGCTGCCAACCGCCTTGCTGAGCAAGTGTTGGCGCGGGATGGGTATCCGATCGCGTAATCAGAGAAATCGTCGGCGGGACGCCGACGCTACGGATGGGTTGGTTCGTGGCGGGGACGCCGACGCTACGGATGGGTTGGTTCGTGGCGGGGACGCCGACGCTACGGATGGGCTGGCTTGTCGGCGGGACGCCGACTCTACGAACGGGAGGTGTGTTCGTCGGCGGGACGCCGACGCTACGGATGAGAGGCGTGGGTTCATTAGTTGGCAAATGGATCCTCGTCATCTTCATCCAGCAGGCTGCCCAGTGGGGTGTCGACGGGTATTGGGATGTCCGTGTCCAACTCATTTGCAGCAATCTGGCGTGAAGCGACAGGCTTGGGCACTTCGCGCTCAAACAGTTTCAGCACCTCGTCAGCAGGGGGGTGTAGGGTCAGTACTTTCTGCATCGCGGCGATGACACGGTCTTTATCGGGTTCGCCGTTGCCCTTAGCGGTGCGGGCAATAATATCGACGATAGCGTTGCGGCTCAGGTTCGGGTTCAGTCGGCATAGGTTTTCCCACACGGCTTCTTCCAGCGGCTTGTCAGATTCGGGCTTGTATTGCTGCAGCCCGTCCTGCCCGCGCATAATTGCCGGGCGCGGGAACCGCACGAAAATCGGCTGATTGAAGTAGGGATGGCGCACCAGTATCTCGCCAGGCGCGAGCGCGCCCATCTTCTCTTTGACTGCGTTACCGAAGATGTTGTAGCCCGGCTGCGCCATCTCCTCCATCTCGATGCGCCCGTACAGAGAGGTGGAACAGTTGCCCACCACTTGCCTGTCCACTTGCGAACGGAACTGCTGCGCCCCGAATAGCACCAGCCCCAGATACCGCCCGCGGGCACAGATGTCGCGCAGCGTGCGCATCACATAGGTCTCGCGGTGCGTGTTTGGGGCGTACTGGTTCAGCTCGTCCACTACCACCACGACGGCGTCTACGCCGAGGCTGCGCTGCTCCATCCGCTCGCGCAGCTCGGCAATCACGCGCGTAAAAATCAAATCCTGAGCCTCCGCTGAGAGGTTCGCAACGTCGATTACGTACACCGTGCGGTTTCGGAACGCGCCCCATGGCAAGTCCATCGCTGTGTCGCCCTCGCCCACCAGCCCTGCGAAGCGCGTAGTGAGGTTCACCAGGCGATTCTGGATTTTGCGGATGGTCTCCACCGCAAAGCTGCGCCACTGCTTCTGGTTTTTGGCTTCCAGCAGTTTCAGCACGACTTCGAACCACCGCACGAGGTCGCCAAAGCTCTGCACGCGCAGTTTGGAAGGCAGCCCGCGCCCTGCGAGAATCTCAGCTTCCTCCGCCTCGAAGATAAACTCACCCGGCTCAATCACGCGCTGGCGCAGGAACTGCAGGAAGGCGTCTGCTTTAGCGTCCACATCATCTTTGTTTAGTAGCACCTCCACATAGCGCATTACCTCGCGCATGCCCCACAGCATGGGATACACATTGCCGCGCAAATCGGGGTGTGTGCGCAGCGTGGCAAGGTTCACACGGTCGGGCTTGTAGGGAGCGTAATACTCCACCTTCGGGAATGGCACAGGCTTCACACCCAATGCGTGATACACATCTAAATCGCGCTGAGAGAGTTGGTGCTCAGGCGGCAAATCGAGAAACAGTAGGTCGCCCCCCTTCACATTAAAACACACCACCGCCACGCTTTTGGAGGTTTTCTGAAAAATCGCGGTTAGCAGGAACAGTATCGCGCTGGTCTTCGCCGCCAGACCGCTCGTGCCCGTCACGTTCAAGTGCCCTGCTTCGGGTCCCAGCAGGAAGTCGGTGTCTAAGTAGATTGGGGCGATGCTGGCGCCACTCTCGTACACGCCAACAGGGATGCGCCGATGGTCAGGAATCTCATCGATGCGCAGGGCGACTTGCACATCTTGCTCGGTGGCGAGGTATACAGGCGCAATCGGCACAGGTTGCACAGGCTGTTCAGGGTAATGGCGCAGCACGGCGGCAGAATAGACGCGAATTTCGGGACGGTCAGTCGGAGGTTGCGAGTCGGGCTGTCCATCCGCGCCTAAGTAGTCAAACAACGGGCTGGCGACATCGTTATAGCCTTGTCCTTCGGTTACGATACCCCACACCTTGCGCTTGCCCCCATCGACCACTACGAGGGTTCCGATGCCGATGGGGGCGTCGGGCGTCGCCCAGAAATAGAACTGATAGGCTGTGTTGGGTTGACGCTCCGTTCCCACCACCCGTCCAATAAGTTGCCGCGCCGCTTGCACCTGTCCGTTGCCCTGCATCGCTGCCAGCGATTGGGATTGCATGACTATCACCTGCTATAGGTAGTATTATACCTGATTATTGCTTCGCATGCTATAATATATAGAAACCTTCGCGCCGACTGCGCCGTCTATATTCACAGGGCGCGCCACTTAGGGGATACGAACGATGCACAGTGTATGGAAACGGATTATTCTCACGCTTGTAAGTCTGTGGGTTGCGGGGGCGTCGCTCGCGCAGGAACACAACCACAACCACCACGAACTTACCCCGCGTGATCAGCAGGAAATCGAGTTCGGCAAAAAGGTTGTCGCCGAAATCGAGAAAAACTATAAGTTCGTCACCGACCCTGAACTGGTGGAGCGTGTGAATCGAATTGGTCAGACGCTCGCCGAGATTGCACGGCGTACGGAGACGGAAGCGCGCTACGGCGAGTCAGGACCTGCCCCGTTCGATTACACCTTCCGCATTATCGACGAGAAGGATGTGAATGCCTTCTCAGTGCCGGGCGGCTTTATTTTTGTGAATCGGGGCTTATTGGAGTTTGTGTCCAGCGATGATGAATTGGCGGGCGTAATCGCACACGAGATTGCGCACGCCGCGCACCGCCATGTGATGAAGCTCATTCGAGACGATGCGAAGGTACAGCAGAGCGTGCTATTGCCCGCGCTGTTGGTGGGTGTGTTCGGGCGGCTGCCTTCGCAAGACTTTGCAGGGCTGATGACGGGCGCGCAACTCTATCGCATCGCCCGCGTAAGCAGCTTCAGTCAGGAGGCGGAGGTGGACTCCGACCTGACGGCGTTGGAGTACCTGCGCCGTTCGCCGTATAACCCCGTAGGATTACTGGTGTTTATGGAGCGGCTGGCAGCGGAGGAGCGTCGGCGCCCGCAGATTGACTGGGGAATCTTCCGCACGCACCCGATTACACGCGAGCGTGTGGAGACCATCAAGCGCGCCCTTCAGGAATACGGTATTCCCATCCGTCGGCGCGAGGTCAGCCCCGCGCTGCAAGTGCAGGCACAGATGCTCGACAAAGAGCAACCTGACGGCTTGTACGAGGTGCGATTCGAGCGTATCCAGATTTTCGCGCCCGCCGACCACCCTGAACAGGGTAGCTCTCGCGTCCGCGCAGCGCGTATCGCCAGCGCGCTGAACGAACTGTTGGACGACGGCGTGCAGCTCTTTGAAGTGCAGCTCAGCGAGGACAAGCAAGCGGTGCTGGTGAAAGGGCGCGAGGTGGTGCGCGTGACCCCAGAGGACGCACAGTTAGCGGGTAAATCCATCACCGAGATTGCCGACGCAACGCGCGAAGCCATCCGCCGCCTACTCTGGAGCGACGCCGTGCGGATGAGTTTCTAAGTCTGCAACGTGCGATTCCACGCGACAATTTCAGCAATCCGCTCCCAAAACTCGCTGGGATTGCCGTCTCTATCCAGCGCGCCTGCCGTTGACCCCATAGATAGCAACGGGATGCACAGGGCGGCGACATACGGCTTGCTCAATGCAATCAGCGATGCACCTTCCGTCCACTCTAACGGCTCCGTGCGCGAGAAGCCACCATAACCCACGCTTGGCGGCAGATGCAACGTGAGGTGTATCGGTTTGCCCAGCTCCCCGTAGCGTTCCAGCAGTAGGTCTAAATCGTACAGTGTGCCATCGTACCAGCGCCATTCCAGCTGCACCGCCTCGAAGGGCATATCGTTTTGGACACAGGCATCCAGGATTGGGTACGCGCTCTGCATGTGGTAGAGGCTTTGTGAGCCGTTCAGGAGTCGCACCACGCCGAAGTCGACGGTGCGGGCGGCTTCGCACAGATTCCGCAACTGAGCGAGTGCGCCGTTTTCAGGCTCCAGCTGATGCACGCGCGTCGCCACGCTCCAGTAGCGCGCCTGTCCGCGATACTTCGCAAGGGCACTGCGTAAGCGGTCGACGTTTTGCGTATCGGGCGTGCGTCCGTCGCAATCCGCAAGTGAAGCAGCGATTGCCATCCGCGCGCCCTGCGCTTTTTGCGCTATTGCACCCCACGCCTCTTCGGAATTGGTGAGTACCATGTGAATCAAGTTCAAAGGCGGGCTAAGCTGCGCCAGGGCGGTTTGGGCGGCTTCGGGGTCGCTGGCGCATACACCCCACAGAAACGCTGTACGCCCATGCATGCGTTGCAACCGTGTGCGGGCGACGCTCACCACACTTTGCTCAGCGGCTTGCACGGCGAATGCGAGGCTCTCCTGCCACTGCTCATCGGTGAGATGCTTCTGTGCGGTTTGCAGGCGCGTTTCTGCCTCTCCCATCGGTGCGCCGTGCCGACCGTACTGCCTAATCATCGTGCCTGCCGCCTTGATATACCGGTTTGCGAGGTCGCGCTCCAATAGAATGCTTGCCGTACGCCCCGCGAAGCCATCCACCCATAGATACACGCGCCCTACACCCCCCAGCAGCGTAGGGTACGCCACGCCAAACGGCGCAGGCGGTGCGACAACAAGCTCGTCTGCACAAGGTGGCTCCAAAGGCAGCGCATCCCCGTCTCTGTTCGTCCAGCGCAGCAGCCCCCAATCGTCCACCGCGCCTGCTGTGCGAATTTCCAACGCGCTCACAATGTCTATTTTCGGATTCTTCGACGCAAAACTTCAGGAATCCTACGTGGATATGTCGCCTATCTTCTGCGCCTGTTAGCCAGCGGTGCCAGTGAAGCCGAACTCCTACAGGAATATGAAGGGCTGACCTGACGACCTTTGCACTTGCTTACTCTTTGAAGCTGAAACGCTTGAGAACATCAGTTTTGCGCTCTTGAAAATAGAGGCGGATAAATGTGCTTTCTAGTCCTCCACACATGAGCTTATCACTCCCCGTCGCTCGGAGTGACAGAGAGCTTGCTATAAGCGTCAAGCGTCATTTTATTGCAATTCGTC
>CAYVKB010000048.1:0-19551 GCA_964451985.1 uncultured Fimbriimonadales bacterium
GTGTAGACAGGTTCCGCCTGAGTACCTGTGGTTGCAGCTGTCCGTCTGCTTAGATGTTGAGTGTTCCTCATGATTTTTCTATCATAACGAAAAGAGTGTTAACCCTTAGGAGTAATTGCCTCTATTTGCAACCAGTTGCCCTCCTGAAGAACCTGCAGGTCAGCCGTAAGGCGCTTGTTTCTCTTGAGACTTTCCCGAGCGTCGGGGGGGAGTGTTGCCAACAAGCGTTCCGCTTTTTCGCCTTCAGCTTGAGCTTTTTTGCCGTCTTTGTTGGTGGCTTTGAGACGCTTTGGACCAGGTTCGTAGGTAATCGTTACATTCTCCCAAGTGGTGACTTTTGGCTGAGACTCACAGGATTGTTGGGTGGGCACAAAATATCCATACCCTGCGTTCGTTTTTGCTCCGACACCCAAGTTCGCCAAGCACCAGCATAATAGCTGCTTCGTAAACTGCGCCCAATCTGCCGAAACTGCGTCCAGCACAAACAGGAACTTCGCCTTCGGCTTGATGACCAAGAATGGCACAGGATTGGGATCGTCAAAATCGGTGGGCAAGGTTGTGCCACGCGAACTATAGTACTGGGGATGATGCACAGTGATTACATCGCGGTGGAAAGGCTCCCCGCACACCGAGTTAGGGTCGTACCACGCATCATAAAAGACAACTGCGCCTGCGGCGGCGTTCTGGTCGCCTCCTGTGCCGAACAGATACTCAAAGTCCGATTGAGTTATCTTCCCTTCCTTGACGAGGCGCAGCGCTCCGCGGCGGCATAAGCCCTTGAGGGCGGAGCCGGGAATAATCGGCATTCCGTAGGTGTAGTGCAGCGTGATACCCACTTCCAGCGGGCTGGCGTTTCCCAAGCCAAGGGCGATGGGGGCAGCCGTTGTGAGAGAGAAACAGACCCGCTCCCCTGCGATTGCCATAGATTGAGCGTGTCGGCTCCAGCGTTCGAAGGCGGTTTGATAAGCAGGGGGCACCTTCAACTTGCACACCGCATCTAATAACTCTTCTTCAGGCATCGTTGTGCGGTTGTCGCGCTGCAGCGGTTTGTGACGCTTCAAGTAACGCTGCAATACGAGCAACGGATGCTGCGATTTCTCATAATTCAGCGATCGGATTGCCGTGCGCCCAGCGGGTACGCCTTTTTCGCGCCATTCAGACCTCATAAGTTGTCGCCTCCGGGTTCCACCTTTAGAATTGAACGGGCGAATCGCTTAAAATAGACCCAAGCCGACAGCGTATCGCGCGTGTATCGGATATACTCATCCACAGGTGCCTCGATCAATCGCTCCAGCAGTTCGTCCTTGGGGATTCCCAATACTTTCGCCACGTGCTCCAAATGCACCTTGTGGGCAGTGGCACGGTCGCTATCGTCCTTGCTTTCGGAGCCTAGCGTGCCAGCCCTGTCCACCGAGAACGCCACCGCTTGACATAATCCGCACGTGCGCACTAATATTGGAAAGTTATGGCATAGTCCACCATAGATTGTGCGCACCGACTCAGACTGATTCTCCACACACTGCACCAGTTCCAACGCAAGTTTCATCTGCTGCTGCGAGCGAGTTTGTATCATACAATCACCACCCTGCTGAGACCGCGTCCTATGGTGGCGTCACCGCCAATCTGCACATAGATTTGATTTTCTTCACTATTTTCGCTTTTCAATTCGTCGAAAGGCAGCTGATATCCAGGGGCTTTCACGTGCGTAGCGAACCCGTAGAAAATGCTCTCAGCGGGGACGCACTCCTCGTACCACAGTGCGCCTCTAGCGACAGTTTTCTTGTCGTCCTCCAAGCGCACTCGAGCAGCAATCTCGGTAGCAGTTTCACTGAGGTAGTCAAACACCTGGTCGGAGACCATAGCAAAGCGCGGGAGAAACAGATCCTCGCCTTCTTTAGCGTCTCTAAAAAGGCTCTGGGCAAGAACATGCGCGATGTCTGTGACGTCCGCCTCACTACGAGATAAGTCTAGCTCTTCGAGATAGACCTTATCATCTGAGCTAAGCACACTGGTTTTCGTGAGTGCAATTTCAGTATTGTTGACAGGATGGATTTCGCCCAGTGTGATGTTGATGCCCAGCCGTTGCACCACGTGGACAAACCGCTTCAACACAAGTGGGCAGGTCACATAGGCAAAGGTACCGTAGAAGCTGCGCACAGGCAAGCAGAGAATGCGCAAGTCAGTGAACGCCCAGTCGCCTCCCGCTAACTCGCGTTCAGTTGACGGTGTTTCGCCCTCCTTACTTGGCTTGGGTGGCTCGGAGCCAAACGCCTCGACCAGTTTCTTTTCGTTCCACTTGGCATAGAATTTGAAGTAGTCGCGCAGCACGCCCTTAAAGGCTGATGCGGGGATTATCGGAAAGCCTGTCGCCTTTTCGCGGGCGATGGGCAAATCCACGTTAGCCACCGCCTGCCCTGTGCCCACGTGGAGGGGAGTAAGCGTATGCAAAAGTATCAGTTTCGCTTCGTTCATCGTGCACCTCCTTCGTCGGAATTCCACACGCCCCAAAGTGCGAGTCCGAAGCCCGCCTCACGGGCACGGTCGCCGTTGATGGGGCGTCCGTTCTGTTCTTTGCCATCGCTGACCGACTCCAGCCAGCATTTCTCGATTAGTTGCGCAGCGTCTCCGCGCGTTACCTTGAAAAAGTAGACTGCACCTGCGGGTACGCACCACCTCATAGGTTTCGGTCCCCCGCCGTTGCGTAGGCTCCAGCCACTGATTGCTTGACGGCGCGGCACGGCGGCGGCAACAAGTTGAAGCTCCACGTCGGGAACTCCGGGCGGCGAGCCACAGAGAGCGCGTTCGCCGTTGCGTTGCTCTTTCTTAAGCCAGGCGGGTCTCCAGCCGCAGGTGAAAACCGCAGGTGTGGCAAGGTACATCCGCACGAAACGCGCACCCTGCATTCGATGTTTCACCTCCTCGGGGCAGGTAAGCCATTCATCGAATGGCTCCACAGTTGCCAGCCGCCGTTCGCCACCCAGCCCGCCCACGCCTGCAACATGCACGAGGTCGGTATGCACTTGCGCCACGATACTCCAGCGTCGAATGGAGTGGATATCGTCTATGTTGGCTCTCACCTCGTAGCTGCGGTACTCAACCGTGTAGAGCAGGCTCTCCTCGCTGGCAAGGGTATCGTCCTTGATACCCACGTGCACACGCCGCTCCGACGGGGGAGCAGTAATTCGCTCCGGCAGCTGACCTACAGGCTCCTCGAGCAACCACCGCTGCAGAATATTCCAACCCCAGAAGTCGTAGCCACTCGCGGGTTTGTCGTACTGGTCTCCGAGCATTCTCAGAGGCTTAAGCCCGCAGTCGTAGCTCGGCAGGTTGCAGCCCCAGTTATCAGGCAGGTCGTATGGGCGTAAAGCAGCGACACGCCCCTCTTCAAAAACTACTGCGTCGGCAGGCGCGGGCAACATAAACTCGTTGTCGCACCTCATCAAGGGCCCTCGTACCGACTCCTCAGAGTATCGTTCGATTGATTCATTCCAGTTTTTCTGTTTCAGGTTGCCGACGAGCGTACGCAGAAACCCTGCGAGCGTGCTGGGGGTCGGCATCGGTAGACTGTAGGCAGTTTGTGCCCCCAACTCCGTCCCGAACGGACGACCATCGCGGAACAGCACCGTGTCGATGGGGCATATACGCACAGTTCTCCAAGTTTTCACGAGTTCACCTCCGGGTAGACCGCCAGCATGCGGGCGATAATCATAAGGCGCGCCAAGCTGCGCAGATGCTCAACAGTTTCCAGTGCGGGCAGTGGTGGGGCGTATTGGCGCCCCTCCTTGCGTTGAATGACACGCTCAGTTTCAGCAGGGATGAGGATGCGCTGTTCCTGGATGCTGAGGCTTCCATACTCACGCGCCAGTTGTAAAAGTTCGTAGGGCAGCCCGCCTGCCAGTCCTTCTCGGAAGGCGCGCTCCCACGCGCTCCACACGTCGCATTCGCTCCACTTCAGGGCGACTGTAATTGCCTCACCACTGCGCGGGTAATAGGCGACGGCAAGGCTATCGCGGTCGTTGTTTTTTGCTGCTTTCTCTGCGGCACGTGTCCAGTTCAGCGCACTTTGCAGATGTTCCAGCGCGTGCACAATCGCCACGCCTGCCGACAACGTCGGGGGTGGCACCTCAGTAGGATACTGCTTACAAAACTGTTTCATGCGGTCGCTGAAACACCGTGCCAGTTCGCGGGCGCATGCGATCGCGCGGTTCGCGGGTAATAGTGCCAGCACGTCATCGCCGCCAGCATACACCAAATATCCCCAGTGGCGCTTTACCAGGTCCTCCGCATCGCCCGCAAACTCGCCCAGCATCCGAGAGAATTCCTTGTGCTGTTCGATGGTGGTCAGCGAGCTCAGAAACTTTCCCATTCTATCGCCGTCGGCGAGCAAAATAGCATAATACGAGAGGTACTCTTCGGGAATATCGGCTTGCTTAAGTTGCCCGCGCACAGCAGAAGCGGCGCATTCCAGCTCGGGGAAGTTGTGCTCGAACTGTCGCCAGCGCGGGTCATGGCGTCGTTCCTCTTTCAGGCGTTGCCAACGGTTCTGGTGGATCAGCACGCTGATCTCCTCAACTCCAGGCAACTTCTCTGCCCACTCCTCCAGCACCCGCAGATTGCTCCGCGCCTCCTGGTGGAGAAACTCTTGCAACGCACGAAAGCCCATCTCGGTAGTAGAGGGCACCCTATCATCGCTCTCGCGCGTCTCCGAATAACCTCGGTATCGCTTGATGAGCGAGATGGTATCCAGTGTTTCGCGCGGCTTGAGGTAGAGCGGCGGCTTACTGTGCAGTTTCCCACTAAGTGCAAAGCCAGGGAGATACTCATTGTTGAAGACGCAATCCATCGCAGGGTCCAGCGGGCTTTTAGGACGTTTAGGGGATAGCGGAGGCTGCTTGAACTCGCGGGTGGCTTTGCGTGCCGCCAAAAGCCGCTCCACCTGACGACGCGAATCAGCGTAATCGTCGCTCAGAGGCACCCACGCGGCGTAGAACTCCAAAAAGTTCGTAATCTGGTGCTGCGACAGTTTGGAATCCAGTGCAGCCTCGAAATCGAAGTTTTTGTCGTCTTTGCGCATCTGCTGTGCAATCGCACCGCGAATTTCCTGCCACAAATTCTCAAGGTAATTTTGAGCCGATTCGCGCGCTCCCTGAGCGACCCTATGCGGGGCATCAGCCTCCACACAGCAGAGTATCCGATTCGGCGCAGAGGGCTGCTCGGGATTGGTCGGGTAAATGAGTGTCGCAGCATGCTGGTCTTGCAAGTACCGCGCGACTTTGCTTACTACCTGACTCAGCAGCTCGGACCCTGCTTTGAGGTCTGCAGTGCGCCGCGCGGCGGCGATAAACTCTTGCACGGGACCGATGGCGATGGCGAGGAGATACTTCATACGCGACCTCCTATACAAATAGCTTTGCTGTGGTTACCAAAGTGAATCTCGGCAGCCTTGATTACTGCATCCATTACTGTGGATGCCTCGAGATCTTGCAATACAGGATCCGTCGAGGGCAATTCCAACTTATATTTCTTACCGTTGACAGTAATGTATGTCGGCTCCTGTGCATTTAACACAAGAACTATGCCCCCTACTTTCCCTCCTGTTAGAGCAACAGGTTTCAAAATCACAGGCGATGCCATTCTTCCACTGTTTGATGGCTCTATCGTCCCAGTAAAGCATGGTCTATTAGCACCACGAAATTCCTGATAGATAATTGGCAATCCTAAATAGGGCTTCGCAAGCTTTAGAACTTCCGACTGTGAACTAAGCTTGCAAAGAACTTTTCGGTAATCGTCCCACTTAGCTCCTCTCATAGGCTGATAATCCTCGGTGGAACCGCGTTTGAAGTGCCCCTTACGGAATCGTGCCCAAAACCTACCCAACTTGCTCCAAATGTCCATGGCGTCGCCATTATTTAGAACGAATAGTATCCTCGCTCCAACAAGCGATGGCTTCACGGCAGGTTCGCGCTGTTCTGAGGCGTTAGGTATTAGCCGAGTGAGCCATGCTCGAATCTGATCTTGCTCATTAGGAACGAGCCACTCTTGGGCGTTGGGACCGATTGCTTTTAGCGCGCCACAGCCTCGACGAGTACGTGCACCCACACCACCAAATGCAACCCAGGCTTTGAGCGCGGTACGCAATTCTTCCTTTTGCTGCTCGCTGAGCGTTGGGTCTAAATCTATACTCAAGCGAAATGTAATCTCTTTCCTGCCATCCGCTGCAGGCGTACCACCCCTTTGTTCCTGAAAAGGGAAAAGGAAGTACCCTTGAAGAGGACCGTCTCTCCGTGTGGAGGATGGAGCAATTTCGCTATATGGAGCAGACTTCCCCTGATTTTTCAGCTCCACACGTATCGCCACCTTTCCAAACGAGGTGTCATCATTCATCGCCGCCCCACCCCATATCGCTGTTTCAGCTTTGTATAGTTCCTTCGCGCTGCTATACTGCGCCCCCGCCGTGGCGCGCCACCAGAAGCGCAGATGACCGCGAATCGCTGCGGGGCGTATGGGCATCAGAGGGTCGACTTCGCGCGTCCTGTACCCCCCGCCAAACATCGGCGTAATGAGTTGCAACTCTATCTCAATTGCCTCTCGTTTTGTAGGTTCCTGCCAAGAGGGAGCCGGCATTTTCTCCCGTCGCATCGTTCCTCCTCCGTGTGTGTTAACTACGCGCTGTCACAGGTAATTCCTGCAGCATTTCAAAAAATACGGCGGAGCGTCACGACCCCGCCAGGCAGGGTTTCACGAGTCACTGAAATAAAGACTGGACCTCTACATCCCCTCCCATTCCTCTCCAGTATGTTATATGACACATTATACCATATTCAGTATCTAAATGTCAAGAGCTTTGCGGGGGATTCGGGCGAAATTGCTGGATTTGCAGGAATTTTTGGGGCGTGCGAAAATAACATCAGCGTCCGATACCTCGCTGCTCATACCCGCCAAGGGGTTATCCCATTCCGAGCGAAGCAAGGAATCGAGAATCTTCAAACGATTTTACTGGTGAGGGCACAACGATGGAAACTGGGATGGAGCGTCAGATGGAACTGTACCGCAAGGGGCTGTTCGGGATGCCCGAACGTTTCCCTGTGGATTACGCTGATTTGGAGGCAGCAGCACGAGAGGTTCTCAAACCTGAAGCATATGATTATGTGGCAGGTAGCGCAGGCACAGAGACCACTGCTGAAGCCAACCTTAGCGCGTTTGACCAGTGGCAAATTGTGCCCCGCTTTATGCGCGATGTGTCGCAGCGCGATTGGAGCGTGGAGCTGCTGGGGCGAAAATATCCTGTGCCGGTATATGTTGCGCCTGTGGGCGTGCAGGGGATTATTCATCCTGACGGGGAGCTAGCAACGGCACGTGCTTGTGCGAAGTTGGGAATTCCCTTCGTGCTGAGTACAGTCTCCTCCTACTCGATAGAGCAAGTGGCAGAGGCGATGGGGGATGCCCCACGCTGGTTCCAGCTTTATTGGAGCCGTAATCACGAGGTGGCAGGCAGTTTCGTACGCCGTGCAGAGGCGGCGGGCTATAGCGCGATTGTGGTCACTGTCGATACTTTTATGCTTGCATGGCGTCCGCGCGACTTGAAACGCGCTTACCTGCCCTTTATGCAAGGGGAAGGAATGGCGAACTACTTCAGCGATCCCGTGTTTCGCTCGTTGCTCGCCTCACCGCCAGAGGAAGACCCCGGCAGCGCAGTGCTGCAGTTCGCGGCGATTTTCGGCAACCCTAGCCTCACTTGGGACGACTTGGACTATCTGCGTGAGCAGACCCAGCTACCCATTCTGCTGAAAGGGCTACTGCACCCCGACGACGCACAGGAGGCTGTAAAGCGTGGCGTGGACGGGATTATCGTCTCCAATCATGGGGGGAGGCAGGTGGACGGCGCAATACCCGCCCTGAACGCGCTGGTTGCCATCGCCGACGAAGTGGGCGACAAGGTTCCTGTGCTGTTCGATAGCGGCATCCGCACAGGCGCAGACGCGCTCAAAGCCCTCGCGCTGGGCGCACGGATGATTGGGCTGGCGCGCCCCGTGATGTGGGCACTCGCCATCGAGGGCGAACAGGGCGTGCATACCTACCTGCGCAACTTCCTCGCCGATTTCGACCTCACCCTCGCGCTCACAGGGCACAGAACTCTCCGCGATATTAATGAGGAGTCGATATGGAACGCGGACGCTTAAGCATGCCATACTATTAATCTATGCGATATCTGCGCTCGTGGAAGCGGCGGCGCGCCCCGCTGAATACTGACGACCCCAACGCACTGAAAATGGCGTTGCAACAGCGCGAGCTGGAGCTGCAGGAGGCGCGACGTGCCATTCACATCCTGGAACACCGCTTGGCTGACCGCGAGGCGGAGATTGAAGCGCTGCAACGCATCAGCGAAGCCGCCGGCAGCGCACTCGCCTCCGAGAGCATGTTGCAGTCGATCGCCGAAATCGCCACGCGAATCACCGAAACCGAAATCTGCCACATCTTTCTGTACGACGAGACGCGCACAGAACTCATCTTGCGCGCTGCCACTGGTGATGATGCTCGCTACGTGAACCAGATTCGACTACAGACGGGAGAAGGCATCGTCGGATGGGTCGCCCGCGAGCGCAAGCCCGTCGCCATCTCCCATGAAGCGTACAAAGACCCCCGCTTCAAACTCTACCCCGACCTGCGCGAGGAAGAGTATGAAAGCATGCTGGCTGTGCCCCTACTCGCACGCAACGAGGTGTTCGGCGTGATTAGTGTGCGCACCCGACCGCCCAAAGAGTATCAGCAAGACGAAATCCGTCTATTGTCGGGCATCGCCAGCCACCTTGCAGGCGCGCTGAACCAACTCAGCCGCATCGAGCAGCTGGAGCGCACCGCCACGCAGGTTGCCACCCTCTCCGAAATCAGCCGCACCCTTACAGGCAACCTCTATCTGGAAGAGGTGCTACAACTCCTGGTTCACATGACGGCACGCACGCTTGGCTACAAAATCGTGACCGTAATGCTGATTGACGAGGAGAGGGGCGTGCTGGAGGTGAAAGCCACGCAAGCCGAAAGTGAGGAGTACCGCCAGAAACCGCCCCTGCGCATCGGCGAGAGCATCGCGGGGCGCGCCGTCGCCGAAGACCGCGTGATTGTCGTGTCCGATGTGCAGGCGAACCCCGACTTCCGCTTCCCCGACCTCGCCAAGCGTGAAGGGCTTCACTCGATGGTCTGTGTGCCCTTGCGCGTGCGCGAGAAGGTCATCGGCGTGCTGAACTGCTACACCGACCGCCCCCACCTATTCACCGACGAGGAGCTGCGCACGCTGGAAGCCGTCGCCAGCCAAGCCGCGCTCGCCATCGACCATGCCAAGCTGATGGTACGCAGCGCGATTCTCCAAGAAATGCACCATCGCGTGAAGAACAACCTCCAGCAAATCGCCAGCCTGATGCGCCTGCAGATGCACTACTCGCGCTACAAGACCATCGAGGAGGTGATTCACGACAGCCTTAGCCGGATTCTGGCAATTGCGCAGGTTCACGAACTGCTGTCGCGTGAGGATTTGGACATGGTGAGCCTACGCAAGATTGCGTCGGGGATCCTGCACAACACCAAACAAGCCCTCACACCGCCGGGCAAACAGATTCATTCGCGCGTGGAGGGCGACGATGTGCTGCTACCATTGCAACAGGCGACCGCCGTCGCGCTGATTCTGAACGAACTCATTCAAAACGCTATTGAACACGGCTTCAAGGCACAGGAGGTGGGGCACATCCACGTGCAGGTGCGCGATTCGGACAGTCAGGTGACACTAATTGTGACGAACGATGGGCTACCCCTGCCCCCCGATTTTGATGCCAGCAAAAGCAACACGCTGGGGCTGAAGATTATCGACAACCTTACGCGGGGCACGCTGCGTGGCAAGTTCACGATGGTCAGTACAGATGAACTAACGACGGCGACGCTGAGTTTTCCGAGAATGAGCGCGTAGTCAGGTACACTTTCCCCCGAAATGGGAGGTACAGACAGTTGCGAGGCGTGATTATTGCAGGCGGATTTGGCACGCGCCTGCGCCCACTAACACTGCGCCGTCCGAAACCGCTGATGCCTGTTGCCAATCGCGCGTTTCTGGAGTATCAGGTAGCGCAGCTGAAAGCCGCAGGCGCAGACGAGATTGTGTTCGCTACGAACTATTTAGCGGAGCGGATAGAGGCGCACTTCGGCGATGGCAGTCGGTTCGGCGTGCGGATGCGTTATGCCGTGGAGCGCGAACCACTGGGCACGGCAGGCGCAATCCGAAACGCCGTGGAGGGCTTGCCCCCTGACCGCGCGATTGTGTTCAACGGCGACATCCTCACCGATTTCGACATCGGCGCGATTGTGCGGCGGCATATCGAGAACGACGCGCAGGTGACGCTAACGCTTTATCGCGTAAGGCGCCCGCACCCCTACGGCGTGATACAGGTCGACGAGAACGGGCGTGTGCAGGCGTTTGTTGAGCCGACGGAAGAGCAAAAACGCGCTGCCGACCGGGGCGAGCCGATGGAAGGAAGCGATTTCATTAACGCGGGAATTTACATCATCGAGCCAGAAACGCTGGCGCGTATCCCGCTGCGTCCCTGCTCGATTGAGCGCGAGTTTTACCCGCAAATCTTGGCGGAGGGTGCGCCTGTGTACGGTGTGGAGGGCGTAGGTTTCTGGCTGGACATCGGGCGTCCTGCGCAGTACATTCTTGCGACGCGCGCTTTGCTGAGCGGCGAGGTCAAAACCGCCCTGCCCCCTGCAGGCTACTGCACGGAACACGGCTACTGGCTGGGCGCAGAAGCGCAAATCGAACCTGACGCCGAGATTGAGGCGGGCTGTCAGGTAGGCGACAACGCCTGCATCGAGGCGCGCGTGCAACTGAGCGGCTACACAGTAATCGGCGCAGGCAGTTCTGTGGGCGGGGGTAGCACCCTGCACGGCTGTATCTTGGGCGAGCGCGTACAAATCGGCGATGGCTGCCATCTGGTGGACTGCATCATCGATGACGAGTGCGTGATTGAGCCGCACGTACGCCTACGAAACGCTGTACTGGGAGCAGGCTCCGTCGTGCGCGCCTATAGTACAGCGGAGTAATTATGATTCATTCCGCGCGATTACAACTCGCTCCTCAAAAATATTCTCTACGCGCCAGTACGATCAAAGTAGAACAGTTAACGAAACCTTAACTCCAACGGGGTAAAATATAACATCTACTTTCTTAGGAGAGCGTCATGAATAAACTGGCGAAAACTTTGGGACTGCTCGGCGCACTGACGCTGACGACGATTGCTTTTGCTCAACTGCCTCAGAAGTTGGAACGCGGCGGTGACTTCTCGATTCGAATTTTGGACGGACGCTATAATTTGACGGGCGGGCTGGGTGGCTCTGGCTCGTTCCGCTCCAGCGCGATACGCTTCGAATTCTTACCTGGTCAAGGGTTGGACTGGCAGTTGCGTGTACGCGACTTGGTGAACGCGATTCCCTCTGACTATATGCTGCGCTGGCACGCTACTATCCTGCCCAACGGCGACCTTCAGTGGGACATGGACGCGCAGCCGAACGAATGCACCACGCTCAGTGGGATTGCCTTCAAACTCACGCGCATCTGGGGGCGCATCACGGTACGCCTGAGCGACCTGCAGTGTCAGGCAGACCCTCATGGACGCCTGAGCCGCAGCGTAACCGTGCAGTTTGACGAGACAGGCGGCGACTCGGCGAACTACCTCCGACTGGAGGGCTACGCCTTCTGTGTTGAGCAGCCGCCGTTCCTCACACAAGGGGATGTTTTCCAACTGGACATCCGTGGCTACGGTGGCGGGCTGCCTAAGTCGCTGGGCAACCTGAACAGCGACTGCGTGGTTGACGACGCGGATCTCCTGCAAGTGCTCTTCAACTTCGGCAGCAATGACGCAGGCAGCGATGCGAACAGCGACGGCATCGTGGATGACGCGGACCTGCTGATTGTGCTGTTCAACTTCGGCGCGGAAGGCTAACATCTCAGCAGGAAGAATCGAGTTGGTGCGAAAATTTCTATCCTAGACTCCTCGCCATGCTCGGAATGACAGGACTGTTTGTCATTCCGAGAGGAAAGCAGGAGTCTATCTCGATAATACTAATATTAGGAGGAACCATGGTGCATCAACGAAAGGGTTTTACACTGATTGAGCTGCTGGTTGTTATTGCGATTATCGCGATACTGGCGGCGATATTGTTCCCGGTGTTTGCGCAGGCACGTGAGAAGGCGCGCCAAACACAGTGTCTCAGCAACCTGCGCAACTCGGCAACTGCTGCGCTAATGTACGTACAAGACTACGACGAGAAGTTCCCGATGTCGCTGTACTATGCGATTGGTCCCAACAACCTGCCCTGTGCGATGACCACCTTCACGGTGGTAGCGCCCTACCTGAAGAACCGCGATGTGCTGCGCTGCCCCTCGGAGCCAGATGCTTTCGATCTGGAGGCAAGTTTCCTCGCGCTGGTGCCCGGTGGCGAGTGCGGCGATTTCAGCAAAATGAGCTATTCGTACAACTACTCAGTGTTCCGCACGGTGACAGCCACGCGCGATGTGGTGAGCCTAGCGGAAATCCCTTTCCCTGCGGAGACCTCCATGATTATGGATGCTGACCTAATCCTGTTCGAGGGCACTTGCCGCAGCGCGGTGGGCTTGCGTCAGGGCGACTCGCCGGTGCAAGCGCGGCACAACGGCATGTTGAACGCGAACTATATCGACGGGCACACGAAGGTCGTAAAGGCAGATAAACGCTCGCCGTTCACCGACTGCAACTACATCCTGCGCCGCGCACCGAATCAGGACACGCAACGCAGCCCATTCTGTATCGGGAGCGGTCCGTACACGCGCCGTTGCGACCAGCAGACGCCACTGCCCTGTGCCACCGAACTGCGCGGGATTATCGATCAGGATAGCCTTGGGTTGTGCCGCAGGTAAACTTCTGGTTCTGCACGGGCAAACGAAGAAGTTCTAAAACGACGCCCTCTGTTGTAAGAGCGGTTTGCAACGCGAAGCCACGATTGCAAACCGCTCCTCAACCTTCCAGTGAGATACTCACTATTCGGACGACACTTTCGCTCCCTCTCGCTCCACCAGTTGTCCACGCTTGTACAACTCCCACACACGGAACACCGAGTTCTTGTGGGGGCGGATGATGCAGTGTTCGTCCTCGTTGCGCTTTTCGTCGCAGTAGCCCAGTGGCACGCACTTGGGAACCAGCAGCCTACCGAAGTAGGGATCTGCTGCCATCACCTCTTTGCGGATGAGTTTGAACATCTGCCGAATCTCCCACTGCGCCAGCGTGCACAGACGCAGCCCCGCCATGTGCATCAGCTGGCGCAAGTTCACCGTCATAATCAGGTTTGTGGTGACGGCGTTGGGGAAGATGAACCGCGCATCCTCAGCGGGGATGCCCTGCTCCAGAAAGCGATGGTATATCTCCTCGCTCACATCGCGGAAACGCTCGAACTCCTGACGCGCCTCAGGGTTCGCTTCGATGCTGGGCGGCGTGACGTATTGCGGCTCTTTGTACTTCACATACCGCTGGCTCTGCTGGTCGAACGCGACGCCGATTCGGTGGCGCACCAACTGATGGCTCAGTGCACGGCTCACGCCAGAAATCGCGAAGGTGAAACTGATGTGCTCAATCGTGCTGTGGTGTCCCGATTCCACCACGTGCTCAATCAACTTCATCACGCGTTCGGGGGGCGTCTTGTCGGAGACGAACTCGTCCCAAATCTGCTGGGGCGTCTTTTCACTGTAGCAGGTGCGCGCCGCCAAATAAATCAGCCCTTTGTAATAGCGCTGGATTACCTCTGCCTCAGGGAAGACCAGCGAGACCTCCATCACGCCGCGTTTTGCCATGAGAGTTGGGTTCGCCGGAAGTGGCAAGACTCCTGCCTTCGCAGGTAAACTTAAGGCGGGATGAGCGCTATCAATCTGGCGTATCTGTTGGCGGTTGCGCTGTTTATTCTAGGATTGAAGGGGCTATCGCATCCGCGTACGGCGGTGCGGGGCAATCAGATGGGCGCGTTGGGGATGCTCATCGCCATCGTCGCCACGCTTTTTGATCGGCAAATCCTTAGTTTCGAGTGGATTCTGTTGGGCGTGATTGTGGGCGCGCTGGTGGGCGCAGTGATGGCGCTGCGCGTGCCAATGACCGCGATGCCGCAAATGGTGGCGATTCTGAACGGTTTCGGAGGCGCGGCGTCGGCATTGGTGGCGGGCGCGAGCATCGTGGAAAGCACGCTCCCCGAGGCGAAAATCCCTGCGCCGCTGATGCAGATGATCCCTGCCGCCGCCGCATCGGGCATTATTGGCGCGGTCACCTTCTGGGGCAGCCTCGTGGCGTTCGCGAAACTGCAAGGCATCATCAACGAGAACCCACTCCAAGTGGGGTTTCTGCACTATATTAACGGCGGATTGCTGCTCAGTGCAGTCGCCCTTAGCGTCATGCTCACGCTCAATCCCACGCAGCTGAGCTACTACTGGGCGATTTTGGTGATTGCCTCGCTGGTGGGGCTGCTGCTGGTGATTCCCATCGGTGGCGCGGATATGCCCGTCGTGATTGCCCTGCTCAACTCCTACTCTGGGCTTGCTGCCGCTGCGACAGGTTTCGTACTGAACAACAACGCGCTCATTATCACAGGGTCATTGGTGGGCGCGTCGGGCATTATCCTGACCACCATTATGTGCCGCGCGATGAATCGCTCGCTGCGAAATGTGTTGTTCGGCGTATGGGTTCCATCGGAATCGGGTCCAAAAGCCGAGGATGTGTACGCAGGCAAGGTGAAAGCCGCCGCGCCCGACGATGTGGCGATGCTGTTGGAAGGCGCGCGCTACGTGGTGATTGTGCCCGGTTACGGCATGGCAGTCGCCCAAGCCCAACACGCCGTACGCGACCTGATGCAAATACTGGAAAAACAAGGCACCACAGTGGAATTCGCTATTCACCCGGTTGCGGGGCGCATGCCCGGACACATGAATGTGCTGCTCGCCGAAGCCGATGTGCCCTACGACCGCCTCAAGGAGATGGACGAGATTAACCCCCGCTTCGAACAGGTCGATGTGGCGATCATCATCGGCGCAAACGACGTGGTGAACCCACTCGCTCGCACCGACCCGAATAGCCCCATCGCGGGCATGCCCATTCTGGATGTGGATAAAGCGCGTAGCGTAGTGGTGATTAAGCGCAGCCTCAGCCCCGGCTTCGCGGGCATTCCAAATCCGCTTTTCGCCGCCGACAACACCCTGATGCTCTTCGCCGACGCGCGCGAGGGCGTGCAGCAGATTATCGGCGCGTTGAAGAGCAAGTAATCAGGTACAATTGAATCGTAGGAGCCTACCATGAGCGTCATTGACTATCAGCAGATTGTGCGCCAGCAGCGGACGGCGAGCCTGGCGGAAGTGGATCCCGAAGTATATGCCCTCATTCAGAAAGAGACCGAGCGGCAGGAGCAGAACTTGGAGCTGATTGCCTCCGAGAACATCACCAGCCGCGCTGTGCGCGAGGCGGTCGGCTCTGTGATGACCGATAAGTACGCTGAGGGCTATCCAGGCAAGCGCTACTACGGCGGCTGCGAGTATTACGACGAAGTGGAGAACCTCGCGATTGAGCGAGCAAAACGACTGTTCGGCGCGGAACACGCGAATGTGCAACCCCACTCCGGCGCAAACGCGAACATGGCGGTCTACTTCGCGATTCTCAAGCCCGGCGACACAATCATGGCGCTCGACCTCGCACAGGGCGGACACCTCACCCACGGCAGCCCCGTGAACTTTTCGGGGATATTGTATAATGTGGTGCATTACGGCGTGCGCCGCGACACAGAGCTAATCGACTACGACCAGCTGCGCACGTTGGCATTACAGCATCGCCCCAAACTCATCGTGGGCGGCGCGACGGTTTATCCCCGCGAGTTCGACTGGGCAGCGATGCGCCAAATCGCCGATGAAGTGGGCGCGTACCTAATGGCGGATATTGCCCACTATGCAGGGCTTATCGCGGCAGGTGAATATCCCTCGCCCGTACCCTACGCCGACTTCGTGACCACCACCACACACAAAACGCTGCGCGGACCTCGCGGCGGGCTTATCCTCTGTAAGCAGGAGTACGCCCAACTTATTGACAAAACTGTGTTCCCCGGACTGCAGGGCGGTCCGCTGATGCATCAGGTGGCAGGCAAAGCGGTCTGCTTCCATGAGGCTTTACAGCCGGAGTTCAAGATTTATCAGGCGCAGGTGAAGGCGAACGCCCGAGCCTTAGCCCACGCCCTACAAGAGGAAGGTTTCCGACTCGTGGCGGGCGGTACAGACAGCCACAAAATCCTGATCGACCTCACACCGCTGGGCGTCACGGGCAAACTCGCGCAGCAAGTGTTGGACACCGTGCATATCACTACCAACAAGAATATGATCCCCTACGATACGCAGAAGCCGTTCGTGACGAGCGGTTTGCGCGTGGGCACACCTGCGGTGACGACACGCGGCATGCGCGAGGCGGAAATGCCAGTGATTGCGCAGCTGATAGGCGAGGCACTACGACACCATCAGGACGAGAGCGCACTGATGCGCGTCCGCGCCCAAGTACGAGAGCTGACGGCTCGGTTTCCTGTGCATCAACAAGACTGATTAGCGGTCAATCTCGCCCAGCACGATGTCGATGCTGCCAATCAGCGCGACCAGGTCGGCAATCAGGCGTCCGACCGCCATTTTCTCCAGCGACTGCAGGTTCATAAAGCTGGGCGCGCGGGTGTGCATGCGATAGGGACGGTTCGTACCGTCGCTCACGAAATAAAAGCCCAGCTCGCCCTTGGGTGACTCGATTGGCACATATGCCTCGCCCACCGGAGGACGAAAGCCCTCCGTATGAATCTTGAACCAGTGAATCAGCGACTCCATCGAATTATCAATTGCGTCACGCGGCGGGGGCACCACTTTCAGATCGTCGGTGTTGATGGGACCGCCGGGTAAACCGTCGATAGCCTGTTGAAGGATTTTGAGGCTCTCGCGCATCTCCGCCATGCGCACCAGATAGCGGTCGTACACATCGCCGTGCTTGCCGACGGGGATATTGAAATCGAACTGCTCGTAGCCGCTGTAGGGGTTGGACTTACGGATGTCCCACGCCAGTCCCGCAGCGCGGATACTGGGTCCGCTCACGCCCAGCGCGAAGCACTCTTCAGTGGTGAGTATACCGATGCCCATCGTGCGCTCACGCCAAATGGGGTTCTGGGTAAGCATCCCTTCGATGTCGTCAATCGCTTGAGGTAGCTCCTTGAGTAGCTGGCGCAGGCGGTCTTCAAAACCGTCAGGCATGTCGCCGCGCAAGCCGCCCGGACAAATCCAGCTGGGCATCATCCGCACACCCGACATCATCTCAAATAGATCCAGAATCTTCTCACGCTCGCGGAAGGCGTAGAAGAAGATGGTCATCGCGCCCAAGTCCATCGCGTGTGTGCCAATCCATACGAGATGGCTGGCAAGGCGCGATAGCTCCGCTAAAATCACACGCAGATACTGCCCACGCGGGGGAATCTCCACGCCCAAAATCTTCTCAATCGAAAGTGAGAACGCCAGATTGTTATTATTCGCCGATAGATAGTCCATGCGGTCGGTCATCGGCAGTGCTTTTTGGTAGGTGAGGTACTCGGCTTCTTTCTCCATGCCTGTATGCAGGTAGCCGATGACGCATTCCGCCTTCAAAATGCGCTCGCCCTCCAGCTCGCACACCACGCGCAACACGCCATGTGTGCTGGGATGCTGGGGACCCATATTAATAATCATCGTGCCCTCTTCGGTGCGCTCCACATGGGTCGCTACCGCTTCGGACGACATAAACGCTTGTCGCATAGCGGAGGAATTGTACCATGCAGGGGTACACTCAATTGATAAGCTCAGAGCCTACGAGGCTACAGGCGCGACCGAAGACGACACCGCAAGCGGAGGACGAGCGTGTGCCTACAATCTACTTTGGATTTTGGAACAGGTATACTTCCTCAAGGTGAGGCAGACTATGAGTCGAGAGTTTCTCTCGTTGGCGCAGGATAAGTTGCGCGACCTGCAGATGGAAGCACGGGCAGAGGGCGTGCGTCTGGGTGAACTGCGCAAAATCAATAAAGATTTCGCTAACGCTTACCGATTCCGCCGAATGACTGTGCAATACAAGGAGCCACTCAAACTGCGCCTGGATTCGGAAGTGCAAGGGCAGCGGATTACTTACATCTTGAATGGTGGGCAGAAGTTAGTAATCGCCCCGCGCCAGCGAGTGCGCGAAGATGTAGCCAACTCGCCTGGTAAACGCCAGACGCCGATGGATTTCGGCTTCTTCACACCGTCGGTCGCGCGGCAGTTCGATGTCAAATTCCTGCGAGATGAGCGCGAGAACAGCACGCTCTATCTGGTCTACGAACTGCAGTGGAACTACGGCGACGATGACGCGCGACATATTGTGTGGATTGACCCTGACAAACGCTATTCGGCGCGGCGCGTGTGGTACAGCCGCACGGGACGCTACCGCGCCCGCTTTGAATACAAAGAACCTATACAAGCCGCGCCCGGAATCTGGATACCCAGCAAGGTAGAAGTGTATAACGTCGACCAGCGGTTCGGCGGGCGCACGGTGAACAGCAACATTCGCGTCAATCAAGGCTTAGATGACGAACTCTTCCGCGTCTGAACCCTTCTCAGCGGTTGCGCCGTACTACGACCTGCTGATGCAAAGCATCCCCTACCTGTGGTGGATGCACTATGTAGAGACGCTGTTGGACTACTTTGACCGCTCTGCGCAGAAGGTACTGGATTTGTGTTGCGGTACGGGCAACTTGAGCGAGTTGTTGGCGCTGAGCGGTTATGCAGTGGTGGGCGTTGACCGCTCCGCCGCGATGATCGAGCAAGCCAAACGCAAAGCGCAGGAGAACTGCTCCAACGTACGTTACTACGTGCAAGACGCTGCCGAACTGGAGCTGGATGAGACCTTCGACCTCATCGTGAGCCTATTCGATAGCCTGAACAACATCACTGACCCAGCCTGCTTCGCCGAAGCGATGCGCCGCGCCCACCGACACCTGAACCCCAACGGTGTGTTTATTTTCGACCTGAACACAGAATACGCCTTCGTGCGCAAGTTTTTCGACCATACGCAGCTGGACGCGAACGCACCATTGCGTTATCGCTGGCGCAGCCAGTACGACAAGCAGACACGCCTCTGCACAGTGCATATGGAGTTCTGGGTGCGCGAGGGCGACACAGAGCGCTATTTCACAGAAGTACACACCCAGCGTGCCTACACCGAACACGAGGTGCGCGAAATGCTTTACGCAGCGGGCTTCCCCGAAGTGCATGCGTTCGACGCCTACACGCTGCACCCCCCAGAGCGCCGCAGCGACCGGATATTCTATGCAGCGCTGCGATGATTAGGGCATCTGCACTTTTCCAATATTGTCCAGCCGTTAGGTTGCAACTCGTTTCCCAAGCCCTTAACTCAACTGTGGTGCAGGGTTGAGTAAACCCCCTCCTTCAGGTTCCCCCTACTGCGTAGGGGGAACCGAACGGGG
>CAYVKB010000049.1:0-18805 GCA_964451985.1 uncultured Fimbriimonadales bacterium
GGACGCGCCCCTACAGGTTTGGCACAGGGTACGCAGCGTAATACTTCTCTGTAGGGGCGTGTCCGCGACGCGCCCTGTGCTTCAAGGATAATTTTATCTGGGATGTACTTGGTTCCACTCGGAATGGCGCTGCTGATGATTCCGAGCGGAGCGAGGAATCTCCCTCAACGCCCCTAAAGCCACCGCTGCACCTGCTCCACACACCGCTGCGATGCGCCCTGATGCTTCTTAATCAGCTCTGAGGCTTGCTGGGCGATTTGCTCGCGCAGTTTGGGGTCGTGCAGCAGGCGCAGGACGCCCTCGGCTAATTCGGCGGCGGTTTGCACTTCGAAGCCGACGCCCGCTGCTTTCGCCAGTTGCGCAATATCGCGGAAGTTGTGCGTGTGTGGTCCGAAAAACACGGGCTTGCCGTGCGCCAGGGGCTGGAACAGGTTCTGCCCACCCAGCGGCACGAACGCCCCACCTACGATGGTCACATCTGCCACGCTGTATAGGCTCGCCAGCTCGCCGAAGGTGTCCAGAACCACCACCTGCGCGTGCTGACCGCTGGGCAGGGGCAGCTGGCTACGCCGATGCGTACGCCAACCGCGCGCCTGCAGCAGTCGCTCCACCTCCTCCACGCGCTCCAGATGGCGCGGAGCCAGAACCAGACAGGTCTCGGGCAGAGAACGTAATATTTGCTGGTAGGCGTCGGCAATTAGTTGCTCCTCTTCAGGGGCACGTGTACTGCCCACCACGATTACGGGCGCGCCCTCCGGCAGCGACAGTTCACGCCGCCACTCGTCCGCACTGCGCCCTAAGGCATCCAACGCCTGATCGAACTTCGTGTTGCCGCACACCTCCACCCGCGACGGGGACGCGCCCAGCGCAATAAATCGCGCTGCGTCGGTTGGCGACTGAGCGCAAATGAAATCCACACAGCGCAACATGTGATGATAAATCGGGCGTGATTTGGGCGCGCGTTTCGCCGTGCGGTCGCTAATCCGCCCGTTTAGCACCAGCACACGCCCGCCACGAAGCTTCTGCTCCGTGAGTAAGTTCAGCCACAGCTCGGTCTCAAACAGGATCAGCATACGCGGCTGCACACACCTGAGGACGCGCCGTACGGCGAAGGGCAAATCGAGTGGGAAGTAGATAAAGTAATCCACGAAGCCGCGCAGCGAGCTTTGCGCGGTTTGCTGTCCTGTCGGTGTGGTAGTGCTGAACACGATTTCATAGTTGGGTAGCCTTTGGCGCAGCAGTTTCACGACCGGCTGCGCGGCGAGCGTCTCGCCTACCGACACGCAGTGGATCCAGAGGCGCGGCTTGTCTATCGGTGGCGGCACAGGCACGAAGCCGAACCGCTCTTGCCAGCGGTCGTGCCACGACCCCCCCAGCATGCGAACCGTCACATACGCCAGCCACAACGGTGCAGTGAACAACAAAAAGAGGTTGTAAGCCAAGCGCGTCATGGCTTCGCCCCCCGCGCAATCGCTTCCGCACGTGCTTCCAGTTCATTAATCGCATGCTCCAACTGCTCGGTGAGGCGAGCGAAGTCGTCTTTATCGGCATCTTCTGGAACCCGTACGGGCTGTCCAATCAGGAACGCCGCGCGAGCGAACGGTAGCGGGATTAGATACTTGTCCCAGGTAGGTAGCAGAATACGCGGGTACGCACCGATGCCCGCCGGGTAGAGAGGTACGCCTGCTTTTTGAGCAATCAGCAGCGCACCAGGCTGGAACTTGCCAGCGGGTCCGCGAGGACCATCGGGCGTAAATGCCAACACTGCGCCTTTTTTCACCTCGCGTGCCGCCTCTAACGCCGCCCGCACCCCGCCCCGACTGGTAGAGCCGCGCAGTGTGCGGAAGCCGAACCGCGTGAAAATCTCGTTCTGGATGTCGCCATCGCGCGAGAGCGAAATCATCGCCAACACGCCGCGCCCTTTCATAAAGTTCGCAGGAATCAGTGTGCGCCCATGCCAGGAGACCATCACCGCGCCTGTGCCCTCCCGCAGGTGCTGCTCGATTGGCTCCCAACCCTCTACATACAGGCGTACCGTGCACCCCAGCCCGCGCGCCAGCGTGTAGCCCAACTTGCCCAACCGCTTTGCCCGACGAATATCTCGCTCCGAACGCTCCACAACCACAACGGGGATTATACCGAGTTCCGAGAATAGGGAGGTATGCTATTCCTGATGCAAACGTTGCGACTGAGGGGCGGATTGCGGGAAAAACAATTCACCTAGATACGGAGACCAACTTGCCAGAAGGCGCACCTATCGAGGTGGAAATCCACTACGCGCCGCCTCCACTGCCCTGTGAAAAGAGGCAGGAGATTTTACAGCGTCTGTTCTCGATGGAGCTGCCTGTCGCCGAGTGGGAGCAAATGGAACTTGAGATAGTGCGCGGCGTGCTGGGACGATTTTAGGCGGGAAGAACTTAAGTGCCTCAAAGATTAAGTCGTCCCCTTTCTAAGTCGTTCTGCCCCCCTCCTGCAGGTTCCCCCCCGCTGCGCGAGGGGAACCGAACCATGCGCGGTTCCCCCTACTGCGTAGGGGGAACCTGCAGGAGGGGGTTCACTATGGCCTGCACTGCGGTTTAGGGGTACTTTAACCTTTGAGGTACTTACCAACTGGGGTTACCAATAGCGCAATCGTCGGCGGGACGCCAACGGTACAGACGACTTTGCGTAGCGTCGGCGTACCGCCGACGATCTGCGCTACTTGAACTCTCGACGGTATGACAACGCTGTATTTGCAAAAAGGATCGTGTCATTCCGAGCCGAAGGCGAGGAAACTCGGCATAGGGAGCAACATGGACTGTAATATCTGTTGCTTCCATGGAGGCAGTCCCCAAGCATCTAATCTCTGCGTTTCGGGATGTCGCTCTTCTCAAAATAGGCGCGATTCCGCTCCGTAAACACCTGCTCGCGGAACGCAGTTAGCAGCTGCTCCGCCTCAGACTGGAACCGAAACGACCCCGTGATGTCGCCCTGCCACACATCTTCAATCACCCAATCGGGCACAGGCATATAGACAATCGGTTCCGGAGCAGGCACGCGCACGCTCAGCACTGCGGGACCGAGACTGGCGTCCTGATAGATGAATTCCAGAACTATTGCGTCGGGCTGGAAGTTGGTTGTGCCCACTTGGGGGTAGGAACGGCGCTGGCATTCTTTGAGCTGCGCAGGGTCATACTCGCCAATCGGCGGCGCGCCGCCCGCTTTCAACGCCTCAAAGATTGCCTGTATCTGGTCGCGCACGAACTCGCGCAGGGTCATGGTGTTCTCCGATAGCGCAGGAAGAGCTCGCTTTCGTGTAGGTAGGCGGAAATCAGCTCGTAGCGAGGCACCTGTTCGCGGGGCAGGCCTGCGCCGTCGACCATCGTGGGCAGGTGCGCCCCACCTTTCACGCGCGGTGCGAGCGTGAGAAAAATCTCATCTACGATGTCAGCATCAAAAAAGTAGAAGTTCAAGCTGCCGCCGCCCTCCACCAGTAGGTAGCGCACTTCGTAGTGAGTGTGTAATACACGCACCACTTCGGGAATCTCTACACGTGTCTCACCTACCAGATGGACGGTCGCGATGCGCTCTAAGGCGAGTTTTCGGTCGGGTGGGATATGCGTCGGTGCGAACACCAGGGCACGCCCATCGGCAGACTTACGGAAGAAATCGTGGTCGGTGGGCAAATCGCCGCTGGTGGTCACCACCGCGCGATACAGGTGGGGCGGGTAGTTCATATGCTTATCAGCGCGGAGTGTGCTGCTGCCAATCACCACCGCATCGGCGCGTTCCTCCAGACGGTGCATGAGGATCTGGTCCATCGAGCTGCCCAGCCCCGCCGCGCTACTGCCCACATCGCCCAGGATCAGCTTGCCGTCCAGCGTGGTCACAGTGTTCGTGAAGATATGCGGGCGGTCGAACGGCGGCTCGGGAAACGACGCCGTTTCCGCATAGAGTTGCTCTGGCTCGCCTTGCCAGCCGGTACGGTCGATGAGACGAATCATCGACGGGCATGATACCTTACGCAGCTTGGGGAAGCGAACCGTTGGCTTGATTCATCAGCGATTTCAGCACGCCGACCAGTTCACCATCCAGCGCGGTTCCGCTGTCGCGCTCCATAATCTCGAACACCTGTGTGAGCGGCAGGGCAGGTCGATAGGGTCGTTCCGCGCTAAGAGCGTCGAACACATCAGCAACGGCGAGGATACGCATCTCCTGGGTGAGTTGATCCGCTGTGCGCCCTTGCCAGTAGCCGCGTCCGTCCAGCCGTTCATGGTGTGCGCCTGCAACCTCCGCCAGCCACGCAAACGAGCGCACACGACGGAGAATCTCGTAGGTGTAGCGCGGGTGTATCCGAATCGCGCTGAATTCCTCGTCGGTGAGCTTGCCAGGCTTTTCCAGGATTGCGTTCGAGACGCCGAGTTTGCCGATGTCGTGCAGTAGCCCGGCTCGGTAGATGAAATTCACGCGCTCGGCGTCCCAACCCAGCGCCTCAGCGATTTGCACAGCATAGCGTGCCACACGCCGTGAATGCTCGGCAGTGAAGCTGGATTTGGCGTCCACAATCATCGCGAACGCCTCGCAGACGCGATCGATATCACCAGGCAGCGTCTGGCGTGTGTTGTCTGGCATCGGCGGCTGCATATCGGGATTGTGCAGCATCTCGGCGTGCAATGCCCAGAATGCACGGTCATTTTGGAAACTGCACGCCGCGCACACCAACTCTGGGTCAAACCAGCGGCGGTTGCGCTTGTGGAGCATCTCGTAGGTGGCGTCGACGCCGAAGGTCACTGCGAACACCTCCATCGTCTGGCACAGGCACAATATCCGTGCCATCAGGGGGATCTGTTCGCCCTTGAGTTTGTACGGCGAGCCTTTGCCGTCCCAGTGTTCATCCAGGTACTCGATGGCCTGAGCGACCTGTTCCGTGAAGCCGATGTAGCGGGCAATCATTGCACCCTGCGTGCAACGCGCCAGTGTCACCTCGTCCATCACGCCGACTGAGCCGCGCGTCTCGCGCAGTGCGTGAACGATTTTCTGAAAAATGTTCGCGCCCGGCATTATGTGCTCCAGCGCAAAGCGCAACGACTCCAGCGGGTTCGACCAGTTCACAAGTTTCACATCGCGTTTGGTCAGCAAATCGTCCGCCGCGAACACTTTATACACGCGCACGGCGTTACTGGAGCAGCCCGCGTCTTTCAGCAAACTCGCCTGATACAAGTCGGTCAGTTCGGCTTCGCTCAGCTGCAGTTCACGCCCGATACGCAGGGCGAGATAAGCCGTACGCACGGCGTGCCCCCGCGGTTGCCCTTCGGTAATGTCCAGCGCATGGCTCAGCGCACTCAATACCTCTGCGAAGGTAAGCGGCGATTCCATACCACTGTTATTTTGGGCAAATGGGGCTTGATATGTACCCGTCCTTCACAGTGCGGGCAACTCCATATCGCTGCTGTGGCCGGGAAACATCTTCGCGCTGGGGTCGATTACGCTTTTGGCGTGGTTCACGGCAGTACACACCTCGCCCACGCCTGTTGCAATCAGCTTAAGCTTGCCTGGGTGCGTACTTACATCGCCCGCAGCGTACACGCCTGGCAGGTTCGTTTGCATATACTCATCCACTATAATCTGATTGCCCTGCAGTTCAAGTCCCCAGCTCTTAATCGGTCCCAGTGTTGCCACGAAGCCGAGATTCAGAATCACCGCGTCCACTTCCAGCTCAATTTCTTCTTGGGTTTTGTTGTGGAAGATAATCGCGCGTTCCAGTGTGCCGTTGCCGCATAGGCGGCGCACTTCATAAGGCGTGAGGATTTTCACGGGCGAATGGCGCAGCTCCTGCACGCTGTGTTCGTGAGCGCGGAACTCATCCCGCCGATGTATCAGCGTGACCTGCTGAGCAATCGGGTGGAGATTCAATGCCCAATCTACCGCCGAGTCGCCCCCACCTACAATCAACAGGCGTTTCCCTGCAAAGAGCGACTTCTCTCGCACACCGTAGTATACGCCGTTACCCTCGAACTCGGCGACGCCCTCGGCGTTCAGCTTGCGCGGTGAGAACGCCCCCGCACCCGCGCAAATCACAATCGTGCGCGTGTAGTGCGTCACACCCTTGTCAGTGATAATCGCCCAGCCGCCGTCGGTGCGCTGCAGCTGCTCCGCACGCTCCTCTAAGCATACCGTCGGCTTAAAGCGCATCGCCTGACGAATCATCTGCGCGGCAAGGTCTTTCGCAAGCACCTCCGGGAAGCCGGGCATATCGTACACATACTTTTCAGGGTACAGGGCGGTTAGCTGCCCGCCCAACTCGGGTAGGCTGTCGATAATCTTAGTCCGCATTCCGCGTAAACCCGCATAAAACGCACCAAACAAGCCCACGGGACCGCCGCCGATAATCGTGATGTCATACAAGTCGGTATTCATACGGAGCAAATTCTACCTGAAAACCCCCAATTAGGACTAAAGTCCCTAACATTAGCGTCTCTCGCAAATGTATCATGGAGATAGAGTTAGGCGCACGAACGGCGCACGGAGGCAGCAACAGAGAAAGGTTTCCACGTCGTCCGAAGACCATGCCGTCGAGGCAGTCCCGACGCCTTTCGCCTAACACAAAGACAGGGCATAGTCCCTGCCATGCCTGCCAAAGCCCGAGGGGAGCTGACTAGCCTTCCCTCGGGCATTTTTTTACAACATCTGATACTCCGCCGCGCTGAACACGATCTGGAGCGCGCCCTGCACGGTTTGGCGATCGCGCTGTCGCAGTGCGCTGACACCGCCGCGTTTTTCCAGATATTCCAGCAAGCTTTGGCGTGTGCGGGGTTGCAATGGCACATCCAGAACGGTCTCCAGTCGCTGGATGAACTCCTCCAGTGTGCTTGGGGCGGGTAAACCGACCAACTCGTTCAGCGTGGCGAATCCGGGACCGCGTCGGTCGGGCAACAGAAACTGCGCGAAGCGCATCCGCTCCAACATCGTGGTGGAGCTAATCCACGCCTTACCCCATTCCCAGCCCGCCACATCGGGCGGATAGAGTAGCGACTGTCCAATTCGGCGCGTCCACTGTATGGCGAGTCGCAAATACGCCGCCAGCAGGCGTTGCCCTGCGCCGTCGTTAAGATTCAGCTCCCGCAGCCGCTCGCCGATCCCCACCTGACGGAGCGAGCCGACCACGAACTCCACGGGGCTTTTGACGCGCTTGCGCCAGTTCAGATGGCTCCAGAACGCGGGCGTGAGCAACAACCGACGCATCAGCGCGCGGATGCTGTAGCCCGACTCGCGGAACACTTTGGCTAAATCATCCACCGTGCGCGGGTCGGGCGGCTCCACGTCGTTGATAAAGTGCTGATAGAACTTGCGGGCGATGTGCTGCGCCGTCGCAGGATGCTCCACCGCCATCTCGATAATCTGCTCGCCCGTGAAGCGGTCGCGTTTGCCGAACACCTCCTTCTCGCTGTCATCGTGCTGACTGCGGTTGAACACGAAACTGCCCGTGACGCGGCTGAACGACCAGCCCGTGAACGCTCGTGCCGCCTCTTGAATATCGCGCTCAGTGTAGTGCCCGATGCCTGTTGTAAAAAGCTCGAACAATTCGCGAGCAAAGTTCTCGTTTGGCTTGCCCTTCACGTTGCGGTTGCCGTCCAGCCACACCAGCATCGCGGGGTCTTTGGCAACCTCCAGCGTGAGCGTTTTGAAGTTATCCAGACCGAGCCGCTGAAACAGCTGAATTTGAATCAGCATCAGCCTGCCTGCCTGAACTTTAGAGGCAGAAGTAGCGAAGTGGTTATGCCAAAACAGCGCCATGCGCTCCTGAATCGGTTGCTGCGAAACGAGCATACGGTACAACCACCAGGCACCCACCGCGCGTGGGTCTAAGTTGTTCATCTCGCCTTGCAGCAGGCGCAGCACAGCTTCGTCCTCGATGGCGTGGTCGTATGGGCTTTCCAGCAGTTTGTCCACCGCGCCCTCGATGCCTAACGCCAACAGCGGCGTGATCTCACTTTCCCGCGCGCTAAAGCCCGTGCGCCTCCGCAAATGCGCCAAACGCTCCCGCAAACTCGATTGCATACCGTCGTCCCAACTCATATCGACGATTCTGGATAGAGCATGGTTCAGTTTGGAGTCGCGAAATCTTACACCTGGTAGGGGCAAGGGGTTTCGCGTAACAATACTGGCAGGATATTTACTCCCCACGCCGAATCCTTCATTCTCGGTATGCGTAAGTATGCGTTCATTCTGGCGAGTCTGCTTTTCGTTGTAAGTTTTGCACAGTCGGTTATCAAGTTTGCTCGGTTCCCCGCTCCGTCGCCCGACGGGACACAGATTGCTTTCTCATGGCAGGGCGATATCTGGATTGCTCCTATCGCAGGGGGCGCGGCGCAACGGCTAACGATACACCCCGCCTACGACTTCGCGCCTCTCTGGTCGCCAGACGGCAAGAAAATCGCCTTCACCTCCGACAGGCACGGCAACGACGATGTGTTCGTATTGCACTTAGATACGGGTGCAGTGCAACGCCTAACCTACTTCTCAGGGCGCGATCGTGCTTACGGCTGGACGCCCGACGGTAAAGCGGTACTGTTCGAGTCGCGCCGCGATGCTGAGCCATTCGGAGCCGATTTTGCAACCTATCTTGCCCCGCTGGAAGGCGGTACGCCCTATCGGCTGCACAAAGCGAGCGGTTCACCCTTCGCACTCGCGCCTGACGGCAAGCGACTTGTATTCGTGCGCCGTGATGCGAGCTGGTGGCGCAAAGGCAACAAAGGCAGCTGGCAAGGCGACCTTTGGGTGATCGACCTCAACACCCAGCGCTACACCCGCCTCACCGACACCGACACGCCTGACACCTTCCCGATGTGGGGCGCAGACGGACGCACTCTCTACTTCGTCTCGGAGCGCGATGGCACCGCCAATATCTACGCGATGGACACCCAGACCCGCCGCGTGCGCCAACTCACCCGCTTCAAAGACGACGGCGTGCGCTTCCCTCAAATCAGCGCGAACGGCAAAGTCATCACCTTCGAACAGGGAATGGAGGTCTACCGGCTGGACATAGCGACAGGCGCGATGAGCGTGATTAACCTCCAAGTTCCTGCGCAAGACCGCCGTGCCGCCGAGACCCTACGCCGCACCTTCAGCGCGAATGTGGAGGACTACACAATCGCTCCCGATGCGAAAGAGTTCGTGTATGCAGTTCGGGGTGAGCTGTTTGCCGCACGCTTCCCCGACGGCGGTCCCTCACGCAACCTCACGGAAACAGTGGAACCCGAAGGCAGCCCGCAACTCTCGCCCGATGGCAAGGTGGTCTACTTTGACGCTGAGCGCGACGGCAAAACGCATATCTTCAAACTCACTTCCGACGATCCCGACGAGCCACGCCTGCGCCGCGCCCGCAAACACAAACTGGAGCAACTCACGAATAACCCGCAGGGCGAAAGCAAGCCCCGCCTCTCGCCTGATGGCAAACTGCTCGCCTTCCAGCGCGGGCAGGGCGAGCTGGTCGTGATGCACCTCGATACCAGGCAGGAGCGCACCCTCACCACTTCTTGGAACTTGGGCAACATCGTTTGGTCGCCCGACAGCCGCTGGATTGCCTTTGACCGCTACGACGAGAACTACAACAGCGATGTGTTCGTGGTGCGCGTGCCTGAGTTTGAGAAACCCTCGCTCCCCACCCCCAACAGTGAGCCTGAGTCTACGAACCTCACTCCCCCGTCTCCCCCTGCCGCACGCGAAGAGGGGAGCGCGCCAGCCCTGCGAACGCCTTACTCCCTCTCTCTGTTTACGGAGATTGAGGTTGAGGGTGCGGTAGATACGCCATCGCATATCCTACTTGAAGGGCGCCAATCTTCAGTTGAGGCTCCGCAAAATATAGCTGTAGGACAGCAATCCCCTTCCGAAGTCCATCAAGCTTCAGTCGCGTTGATCCGAAACGCAAAAGCGTCGCCGGATATCATCAACATCTCCCAGCACCCGCGTAACGACTTCGCCCCCAGCTGGTCAGCGGATGGACGCGCGCTGGTGTTCCTCTCCGAGCGCGAGACCGACACCCTCAACATCTGCCATGTGTGGCTGCGCCGTGAGGACTTTGAACGCACACGCGCCGATCGCGAAGACGAAGAGGACGACAAGCACGACGCCCCTAAAAAACGCGAGGAGAAAAAAGAACCCCTGCGCGTGGAGATTGACTTTGAGGACATCCACTTGCGCGTGCGGTTGGTCACGCGCTACGCGGCGGGTGTGCAGGAGGCGGTGGTTGCGCCCGATGGCGAGCAAATCGCCTTTCGCAGCGCGTATCAGGGGCAAAGCGACCTCTACACCATCAAGTGGGACGGCAGCGACGAGCGACGCCTCACCACGGGCGGGCTGTCGCCCGATAACCTACAGTGGAGCAAGGACGGCAGAACAATCTACTTCCTCAGCCGTGGACGGCTGCAGCGCATCGCGGCGACCGGTGGTAGCCCCCAAGCCACCCGTACCGACGCCGAAATCACGATTGACCTCACCAAAGAGCGCGAATACCTCTACGACGCCGCGTGGCGCACGTTGAACGAAACCTTCTACGACCCGAACTTTCACGGCGTGAACTGGGCGGCGATGCGCGAAAAGTATCGCCCGTATCTGCCCTATGCGCAGTCCGACCGCGATTTCACGGCGGTGGTGCTGATGATGCTGGGCGAGTTGCGGTCGTCGCACTTGAGCTTCTCGCTGGCGCGTGCCGAAAGCACCGACGCTCCCTCCAGCACGGGCATGTTGGGCGTGGTGTTCAGCGACCGTCGCGACGGCGAGGGCTTGCTGATTGAGCGTGTGCTGCCCAACACCCCAGCTGCTCGCAAGGATGTGAACTTGAAGCCCGGCGAGCGCATTCTGGCGATTGACGGCAAGCCGATTACGCGCACTACCAATGTGTATCAGTTGCTGGATAACACAGTGGGCAAGCGTCTCGAGCTGCGTGTGCGCGACGTGAACGGCAACGAGCGCACTGCCTACCTGCGCCCCATCTCCGTCGCGGAGTTCAGTAACGCCGTCTATCGCGACTGGGTCGAGCGCAACCGTCGGTTCGTGGAGGAGCGCACGGGTGGGCGCGTGGGCTATGTGCATATTCAGGCGATGGGCGAGGCAAGCCTGCGCGAGTTCGAGCGCGACCTATATGCGGTGGCGTATGGCAAGGATGCGCTGATTATCGATGTGCGCTACAACGGTGGTGGGCGCACGGCGGATTATCTGCTGGCGATGTTACACCCGCCGCGCCACGCCTACACGGTGGGGCGCAACGGCGAGCGCGGCTATCCTCAGGATCGCCTGCCTGTGATTGGTTGGCATCAGCCGATTGCCGTGCTATGTAATGAGCGCAGCTTCAGCAACGCCGAGATTTTCGCGCATGCCATCAAAACCCTCAAGCGCGGACCGCTGGTGGGCATTCCTACGGCAGGTGGCGTGATTAGCACGGGGCAGCGTAGGCTAATGGACGGCAGCACCGTCGCTACACCCGGACGCGGCTGGTTCACAATTGACAAGGGTGTCAACTTGGAGGGCAACGGCGCGGTTCCCGACCATCTCGTGGACTACACGCCTGAGGACGAAGCCCACGACCGCGACCCGCAACTGGAGAAGGCGGTGGAGGTGGTAGGTAGAAAGCGGTAAGGCATCAGGCGCGAGCAGGTTGTTGGCACCTGTAGGGGCACGACACTGCCGTGCCCCTACAATCCTATGTAAACAGGTACAATCTCCTTGAACCAATCTGGAGGCGACAACATGGCAACCTTAGAGTTTCGACAGATCCAACTGAACCTGAACGCGGCGGTGGGACCGCTGAATGATGTGCGACGTTTGCGGATTATGGACGCTGTAGGCGAGGGCTTCAACCCGCAGCCCGTACCAATCGCGGGCGCAATCGCGTTGGTGAATCAGCTCACGCGCGAGGCGGTGTTCCTGAACGAGAACCAAATTCAATACACCTGCGATGGGATGCCCGCGCAGTTTTCGCCCTCGCGCGTGGAGAATATGCTTACTGCTATCCGCGACACCCTGCTGCTGGAAGACCGATTTCCGATGATCCTGCAGGTGATTGCCCACATGGACGCAAACGGCTCGGCGTTCGAACGGACGGTGGAGGCGTTTACGCCCATCCCGCCGCCCACGCTGCGCAACTACTTCCCCGGGCTGCGCGGTCTGGGATTGCGCATCACGTTTGAAGAAACACCTTATATCTGCGACCTGCGCATCGAACCGTTGTTCAGCGACCCTGCGTTCTTTTTCATTCAATTCAACGCCGGCTCACAGCAGGCAGCACAGCCCCTCGCAGCTGTGATCGACGATACTGCTAACTGGCTCGATCGCTTGCAAGGCGAGATAAACGATGTTATTCAAGAGATTCTGGGTGCGTAAGCAGGACGACGCCGACCCATCCCGAACTGAAACGCCGATGCCAGAGATTACCGCCGAGTTCAACACAGAAGAACTCAGTAGTGGGCCGCCCGAGGAGCTGTTGCGTACCGTGCCCCGTGTGAAGTTCGTGGGACGCTCAGAAATCGGGCACGCCCGCGAGAACAACGAAGACAAGTTCGACTTCTACGAACCCGACGAGGAGAGCCTGCTGGCATCGCGAGGCAGCGTGTATCTGGTGTGCGACGGTATGGGTGGGCACAACGCAGGGCAAATCGCCAGCGAACTCGCCGCCAAACAGTTCCTGCACGCTTACTACCATCTCGGCGGAACCGCTCAGGAGGCGGCGCGACAAGCTGCACTGCTCGCCCACTATTACATCGCCGAAATGGCGAGCAAAATCCCCTCGCGCTATGGCATGGGCACAACGCTCACGGCACTAATCCTGAAGCAAGACGAGGGCATACTTGTGCACGTGGGCGATAGTCGCTGCTACCGCCTGCGCGAAGACGTGCTCGAGCAAATTTCGCGCGACCATACCCTCGTGGCGCAACTGATTGATCAAGGCATTATCCCCCCCGAACAGGCAAAATACCACCCACAGCGCAACGTCATCCGTCAGGCGGTCGGCGTCCACGACCCCAGCGAGCCGCTCGAACCCGACATCGAGACCTTCCCGCTGCAAGTGGGGGATGTGTACCTGCTCTGCTCCGACGGGCTAACTGATATGGTGGACGACGCCGAGATTGAGCAGATTCTCAAATCCGAGCGGCTTACCCGCGCAGCGTGGAAGCTCGTCGACCGCGCCCTCGCCAACGGCGGACGCGATAATGTGACCGTGCTGCTGGTGCAGGTGCAAGCTTTGGAGCCACGCGACACCTGAAGGCGGTTGCCGTGAATACGGGGAACGGAACGCTTCACCTTGCGCTGGCAATCTCGTCGTGGCGTTTCGTGGCGCGTTGCAACCGTCGTCGACTTTTTAACGCTGCCCACGCCTGTTCAAGATTTCTGCTTCAATCTGCTGGAGGACCGCGCCGTATTCAGGGGTGTCCAACCCCTCCAGCCACATAATCAGAGCGTCCTCCACATTATCGTAATATTTGGGGCGGATAGCGACGGGGCGGAAGCCAAACTTCTCGTAGAGTCTTTGCGCGGGGATGTTGCTAACTCGCACTTCCAGCAGTGCTTTCACGCAGCCGCGCTCACGGGCGATGCTAAGCAGGCGGTGAACGAGCCGCTTGGCGAAGTCACGCCCACGATAGTCAGGTAGCACCGCGACGTTGGTGATGTGCGCCTCGTCGATGATGAGCCACATCCCCGCGTAGGCGACAAGCTTGCCGTTCAGCCGCAAGGTCAAATACAGCGTGGATGGGTTGTGCAAGTCGCTCCGAAACGTCTCTTCTGACCAGCCGGGCATAAACACCGCCCGCTCGATGGGCATCACTTCGGGCAGGTGTGCTTCGGTCATGCGCTCGATGGTCAGCGTCTCGCCATCGCTAATCACGGATTCCGCAGAGCTGCTTATAGACTCGGATGACTTTGCGCACATAGTTTTGCGTTTCGCGATAGGGGGGCACGCCGCCGTGGCGTCGCACCGCGCCAGAGCCTGCGTTATACGCCGCCAGCGTGAGGATAACATGTTCCCAACTATTGGGGTTGCCCGATTGCATCCAGTACTTTTCCAAATGCCCGCGCACGAGTTTCACCGTGCCGTGCAGATTCTGGATGGGGTCGTAGGGGTCCACCACGCCCAGCCCGCGAGCGGTGCCGGGCATCAGTTGTCCCAGCCCTGCCGCGCCTTTGTGCGAGGTGGCGTCGGGGTTGAAGCCTGATTCCACCAGTACAATCGCCACGATAAAGCGCGGGTCGACGCCGTAGTGCGCACTGAATCGCAGAATCGCCCACGCGATTTCGTCGGCTTGCTGTTGCGACAGGCGCGGGTTGCGCCCACGAATGAATCGCGCGTATTCAGGGTGATACAGGTGTAGGTTCGCCCGAAAAGTATCCCAGTCGGGCGCGGGGTTAGGGCGTTGGGCGGTGCGGGCGGTGTTTGCGCGACTGTTGAGGGTATTGCCCCGCGCAGGTGGGCGCGCTTGCGAGGGCTTCTGCTGCGTTTGCGTTTGGGCACGCGCGTGCTGGATGGCGCGTTGCTGCGCTTCCCACTTGCTCACCACGCTGGCAAACGCGGCGTTGAGCAAGCGATAGGTGGGCGTGACAAGTTCGTTCTCGCGGTACACCTCCACAATCGCGCGAATGCGCACCTGCCCGCGCGTGAGCCAGCCGTGCGAGTCGTCAATCGCCACGACGATACTGCGCCCCGGCTCGATCTCCATCAGCACCGAACGCTCATCACCGACAGCGACAGAACCGACCACCGTACCCTCCACTTCCAGCACGCGCCTACCAACGGCAAGCTCCAGCCCCGCGATGGGCGTTGCACCTTTGATTTTGTGCGCCGCGCGGGTTTTGAGGTACAGCTCCAGTTCCTGTGCCTGTACGCTCACCATCAGAGCGCACAGCAGACCGAAACATAGCCTTCGCGCCATGTTAAAAGTATTCCATGCAGGAGCGCAGTTTCCTGTCATTTCAACTGCGCCGCTACCTGAATATCTGCCCAGCGGTAAATCCAAAAGTTGCGGTCTTTGCTGTTCATCGCGACGACCATGCCCGCTTCAAGGGGCGCGCCGAAGTTGTGGGCACTGGCGTCTAAGCCGTCGGTCTCGTCTGCGCCCGTGTTGATGGTGGCGATGGGTTGGGATTGCCTGCCGAAGCGGGGGTAGATGTGGAGTTTGCTGCCGTTCTCGATCTGCTCGGTGCAGAGCAGATAGCCCTCGCCATGTTTAGGGGCATAGATTGCGATGCCCTCCTGGTCGCCCTCGTAGTCGGTGGCAAACAGTGCAAGTTCGCGTTCGGGCATCGCGGGGTTGGCGTGGTACTTGCGAATGCCCACGTTCTCGTCAGCGTAGTAGACATAGCCAAGTTCGCTGTCCACACCGATTGCCTCGATCTCGCCCTCGCCACTGAACGCGCCGAACGCGCGAACCAGTTGCACGCCCACTTTGCCGTTGCGCGTGGGCACGAGGCGGTACTGGTGTAGATAGCCCTGTCTCGGACCCGATTTGCGCGAGACGATAGCGTGCACCTCGCCGCGCCCTGCATGATAGAGCGCAATCCCCATCGGCATGGCACGCTCACCCGACTCGCCTGCAAAAACCTTTGCACCATCGGGGTCGGTGATGTCTATCAGGCGGCGGCGAGCGGGGTCAATCCGAAAGATGCGTAGGCGACTGGCGTACCGCTCGGTAGCGACGGCGATATCGATACGCTCACGCCCCATCGCGAAACCGTGCACCACGTCGATGTTGTTGGGCTGGTCGATATTCCGAATCAGTTGAAGCATGCGCCCATTCAAGTCGTACACGCCGATAGCGCCGCGTGGAGCACGAGCCTTGTTCGTGCCCAGAATTAGGCTCAGGCGAGGATTACGCGGGTGAATCCAGATAGCGGGGTCGTCGGCGTCGTCGGGCAAAGGCTCCGTGCGCACCACTGGGCGCACCTCAGGGGTCTCCCTTACGAGCAGTTTCCGCATAGCGTAGTCCCCATTCGACCCACGCGGGTACACTCCTGCTACATGAGCCATTTCACACGCTGGCTCTGGCTCGCAGTGATTGGGTTGCGCATACTCTACGCGCCGTTGGCGACGGAGCTGGATCCGCTGCTACGCGCCAATCCGCTGCACGGCGACGCAGTGGTACACGACCGCATGGCGTGGCGGTTCGCAAGCACAGGCGAGTATCGGTTGGAGAAGGGCTTGATGACCGCACCCGCCTACATTTATCTGATGGCAGGCGTGTACGCGCTGGTCGGGCACGCGCCGACAGCGGTTCGCTTGGTGAACGCGCTGCTGGGACTACTAACGCTATGCGGACTATGGTTGCTTGTGCGGCGGCTACTGAACGAACGCGCGGCGAACCTCGCACTGATGATGGGCGCGTTGCATCCGCATCTGCTGATGATTACGGGTTGGCTGTATACCGAGAACCTCGCGCTGCCGCTTGCTGTATGGTCGTTGTACGGCTTGTGTTATTGGCGTAGCTCGCTGGGCGCGTTGGGCACGGGCACACTGTTGGGGCTGCTCGCGCTCACACGAGCGAACTACCTGCCGTTCGCACTGCTATTGACCTTATGGCTGCTCTGGCGTGAACGAAACTGGCGCATACCTGCACTTGTGCTCACGGCGACGCTTATCACGATTGCTCCGTATGTAGCCTACATCTCCGTGCGATACGGAGCGTTTATTCCCATCGGCTTGGGCGGTTATGTATTGCTGTGGGCGAATAATGAATACGCCGACGGGGGGTTCGACCCGCATTTTCTGGAGCGTGAGCTGACCATCGGGGGCGTGACGAGAAAACCGACGGAATGGCTGGATGCGCCTGATGAGGTCGGACGCGACCGTCAAGCGATGCGGTTGGCGTTGCAGTGGATACGCGAGAACCCTACGCAGTGGCTGGCGCTACTGGGGCGCAAGATTGCGCTTACGCTCTCGGCGTTCGGATTCCAAAACCCGGAGCGCCGCGCCTTCACCACCGCGTTGCGCCTCGCCGATGGGGTCTACTGGCTGTTCCTCGCACTGGCGAGCTACGGGCTGTGGCGATTACGCCAGACTAACCCGCAAGCGGTCGCTCTGATTGCCCTGCTGATTGGCTGGACACTGTTCACCATCTTGCTGTATGCAGGGGGCAGCCGTCCGCTGTTGCCTGTGCAGCCGTTTTTGGTGTTGGGCGCGGTGGCGGGGGTAGAGGCACGGTGGCACCGTGCCCCCACCGTTACGGCGTGAAATCGGTGTTGGGTTTCATGCGCCGCGTGAAGGCTGCCAGCAGACGCGCGGCGTTCTCCACATCGTCCAGATGCAGCAGTTCACACGGGGTGTGCATATAGCGCAGCGGCACGGAAACCAGCCCCGTCGCCATCCCTGCCTTATTCAGTTGCATCGCGTTCGCGTCGGTGCCGGTGCCGCCGCCCGCTGCCTCCAACTGGTACGGGATTCCCTCCGCTTCAGCGGCTTCGACCAACATCTCGAACACGCGCGGGTTGATGTTCGCACCGCGACAAATCACAGGACCCTTGCCGGGCTTCATCTCGCCCACACGCCGCTTGTCGACAGTCGGATAATCCGAAGCGTGGGTCACATCGACGGCGATGCCGACGGGCGCGTCGATGCCGTACGCGCTGGTGCGCGCACCGCGCAGCCCAATCTCTTCCTGTACAGTCGCGACGGCATAGACAGCAGCGGTGGGGCGGTCTTCAGCAAGCAGGCGCAACGCCTCCGCCACGATGAATGAACCCATCTTATTATCGAAGCCGCGCGCCGTCGCAAAGCCGTTCTGCAGCTCCTGAAACTCCACCGCGAAGGTTACAGGGTCGCCGATGCGCACTTTGGACTGCGCGTCCTCCTTATCCTTCGCGCCGATGTCAATCCACAAATCGTGCAGCTTGGGGGCTTTGGAACGCTCATCCTCGTCCAGCAGGTGGATGGGCTTTTTGCCGATGACGCCCGGAATCGAGCCGCTCTTAGTATGCACCAGCACGCGCTGCCCAACGGGAATCACAGGGTCATGCCCACCGATAGGCGCGAAATAGAGGAAACCCTCGTCGGAGATGTACTTGACGATAAAGCCTATCTCGTCCATGTGTCCAGCGAACATCACGCGGGGTGCGCCCGATTCGTTCAGCACGGCGATGGTGTTGCCCATCACATCGGTATAGACTTTCTCGGCAAACTCGCGGGTGTAGGCGCGATACACTTCCGCCGCACGCTGCTCGTAGCCCGAGGGCGACGGCGCGTTCACTATAGCCTTCAGAAACGATAGGGATTCGGGTCTCATAGTGTCTCTCCTGTTTTGTGCATCAGGTTCGCCATTTCGATAGCACTGAGGGCGGCTTCACTACCCTTGTTGCCCATCTTACCGCCCGCACGCGCCAAGCCCTGCTCGAAAGTGGCGTCGGTCAGAATGCCCAACGCGATGGGTTTGCCTGTCTCCAGCATCAGGTTCATCAGTGCGCTGCAGACCGCGCCGCTGATGTGTTGCGCGTGGCTCGTCTCGCCTTGCAGCACCGCACCGAGGCAGATAATCGCGTCATATTCGTTGGAGTGGGCGCACTCACGGGCAACGATGGGGATTTCCCAGCTGCCCGGCACGGTGTAGACGTCGATAGCGTCGGGGTTTGCGCCGTGTCGAAGCAGGGTGTGAATGGCGCCTTCCCTTAGGCGATCGGTGATCAGTTCATTGTAGCGACTCACGACAATCGCGAAGCGCAAGCCCTGCGCACTTAGGTTGCCCTCGAAATGGCTCATCAGGCTAATTTATACCCGTTTGCACAACCCAAAGCTCTCAAGAGTCGCGACAAGCCAATTTTGCCCCTGAAATTTATTTAGCGTCGCTAAATA
>CAYVKB010000050.1:0-18751 GCA_964451985.1 uncultured Fimbriimonadales bacterium
GCTTGCTGCGCTGCTTGCTGGGCTTGCTGCGCTGCTTGCTGGGCTTGCTGCGCTGACTGTTGAGCCTGTTGCGCCGCCTGCAACGCCTGACGCCCTATTTCCACACCCTGCAGCGCAATCTGCTTGACCTCTTCCACTTGTGTAGGCAAGCGTGACAGCTCCTCCCCCACAATCAGTCCGCGCAGGATTAGAAGCAGCTCGGTATCCTGTACCAGCAGTTCCCGTACATTCTTCTTGCTAATCAGCAGGCGTAAGAGCGGCAGTTGCCACTCCTCGTGCTTCTCCAGCAGGTCTGTTAAATCGCGCAAATCGTCCACAATCAATGGCATCGCGAAAATTATACCGTACCATACCCACCTTTGACAGGTATAATCCCCACATCTCGTAGGAGTTTTAACCGACGAGTCGAAAAATCAGCGCGTACTAAGGAGGCAAATACCGATGCTGAACGAACACACCACCACAGGCAGAGCCGCCGTGCTGGGCGCAGGTACGATGGGCGCGCAAATCGCCGCGCACCTCGCTAACATCGGCTGGCAAGTGCTGCTGTTAGACCTGACGCCCGACCACGCCAAGCAGGGGCTGGAGCGCGTGAGCAAGCTCAAACCCGCACCGTTCTACCTACCCGAACTGGCAAGCCGAATCGAGATTGGAGGTTTTGATTCCGACTTCCCGCGCCTGAAAGAGGCGGACTGGATTATTGAAGCCGTTGTAGAAAAGCCCGACATCAAGCGCGAACTATGGACGCGCGTGCAGGACTATGTGAACGATCGCGCTGTGCTGTCCACCAACACCAGCGGGCTATCGATTCACGAGATGAGCGACGACTGCCGTGACGACATCAAACGGCGGTTTCTGGGCACGCACTTTTTCAACCCCCCGCGCTACCTGAAACTGCTGGAGATTATCCCCCGCCGCGAAACTGACCCCGATATTGTGGAGGGTGTCGCCCGATTTGCCGAGCGCGTGCTGGGCAAGCGCGTGGTAATCGCCCGTGACACACCAGGCTTCATCGCCAACCGCCTCGGTATCCACTCGATGATGGTCGTGTTCCCGCTGATGCAGGAGTTTGGGATGACCATCGAAGAGGTAGACGCCCTCACAGGTCCGCTGATTGGCAACCCGCGCAGCGCGACGTTCCGATTGGCGGACATCGTGGGGCTGGATGTGATGGCGAGCGTAGCAAACAACTTGCATGAGCGCCTCGAGACCGACGAGGAGAAGCGCATTTTCGCCTTGCCCGAAGTGGTGCAACGCCTGCTTGCCGACGGCAGGCTGGGCGAAAAGACGGGCGCAGGTTTCTACCGCCGCCAGAAAGACGGCAGCATCGAAGCGTTAGACCTGAACGCCTACGAGTATCGCCCGCGCCAGAAAGCCAAATTCCCCCATATCGATCCGCTGGAGAAGCTGCCGTTGGAGGAACGACTGCATGCGCTGGTGAACCACAACAGCCGCGAGGGGCAGTTCCTATGGCGGCTGCACGCCGAGACCTTGCGCTACACGGCGCAGCACGCCCCCAACCTCGCCGACGACCCCATCGCCATTGACCACGCCATCAAGTGGGGCTTCAACCGCGAGATTGGACCGTTCCAGACATGGGACGCGCTGGGCGTGCGTGAGACCGCCGAACGCATGGAGCGCGAAGGCATGCAGGTTCCGGAGATGGTGCAGAACCTGCTGCGGTTTGGGCGTAAGGCGTTCTACGAGATTGCCGACACGGGCGATACCACCGTTTATGTGTGGCTGGGTACAGGACAGGTTGCACCGTATCGCCCTGACCCTGAGTTTCTCACGCCCACGAACATGGTGCGACACTGCCCCGAAGTGGAGCGCAACGCCGACGCCTCGATTTACGATCTCGGTGATGGCGTGTTCTGCGTCGGGATCCACAGCAAGATGAATGTGCTGGGCCCTGGCGTGATGGAGATGTTCTACAAGGGTGCAGATCGAGCCGAGCGTGAGGGCGTCGGGCTGGTGATTACCGGTATCGGCGAGCATTTCTCGGTTGGCTTCAACCTACAGCTGTTCTTGATGATGATTGGCACGGGTGACTTCGATGAGCTACTGATGGGCGGTAAGGCGTTCCAGGACTCGCTGCTGCGCTTGCGCCACGCAAAGACGCCTGTGGTGTCGGCGACCTTTGGCTACACGCTGGGCGGCGCGTGCGAGTTGGCGATGCACTGCGACCGCGTGGTCGCCAGCGCGGAGACCTACATCGGCTTGCCGGAGGTGGGTGTAGGCATTATTCCTGCGGGCGGCGGTACCTCGACCATGCTGTATCGCGCCTTGAGCAGCCTGCCTCCCAATGCCGACCCATACCCCGCAATTCGGCGCGTGATGGAGACGCTGGGCTTCGGGAAGGTGGCGACCAGCGCGCTGGAGGGTGAGCAGTACGGCTTCCTACGCAAGGGTGTGGATAAAATCTCCATCAACCCTGACCGCATCCTTTGGCTTGCCAAGCAGGAGGTGTTGCACCTTGCCCAGCAGGGGTACACCCCTCCTGAGGAACCGAAGGTGATGGCATATGGCAACGCCGTGCTAACCCGCCTGCTAATTGAACTGCATAACCTCAAGCGAGGCAACTTCATCACCGAGCATGACTTCACCGTCGCCTCGCAAATTGCATACGTGCTGGCGGGCGGCGACCTGAGCCAGCCCACCGAAATGCCCCTCTCCTACTTCTATCAGCTGGAGATTCAGGTGGTGGGCTACCTGGCGCAGCAGCCCAAGACGTGGGAGCGGATGCGCCACATGCTGGAGACGGGTAAGCCACTGCGCAATTAGTCGTGGGCGGCGCGCTGGAGGCGGTCGTGCAGGGCGCGCGCCAGCCCCTCTTCAGGAGGCAGCGGACACACAATCGCGTGTACCTGCTGCTTTTCCAACGCGCGTAAACCTAAGAACAGGCGGTTCGCGAGGGTTGCCCAGTCGCCCCATGCGCCCCATTCGAAGATTCGTAGGCGCGGCTCCGGAGGCGTGTGCCAGCCTTCGGGGCGCATCGCGCCTACAAAGGCATAGCGGCTCAGCGTATCTTTAAGTGTGCCGTAGAACGCCTCCGGTGTCGGAGCGCACAGGAACAGCTTCGCTTGGGGCGCGTAGTGCCGTGCGCTCAACCCTGGCGCGGGCAACGCCTCGCCCTCCTCATACTGCCCAACTAACACGCGCACCTCGCCCAGAATCGTCTCCAACGCCTCTTTAGGCACGCCGCCTGGACGCAATAGCGTCGGCGGATGAGTCGTCAAATCCACAATCGTCGACTCCACGCCCATCGGCGTCTGCCCCGCGTCCAGCACGGCTTCTATCTCGCCGTTCAGATCGTGCAGTACGTGGTCGGCAGTAGTGGGGCTGGGGCGTCCGAACTTGTTCGCGCTGGGCGCAGCAATCGGCGTACCGCTGTAGTGGATTAACGCCCGCGCCACCGGATGCGAAGGCATGCGAATTGCCACCGTGTCGCGTCCCGCCGTCACCACCTCAGAAATCATCTCACGCTTGGGCAACACCAGCGTCAGCGGTCCGGGCATAAACGCGCGAATCAGCTGCTCGGTCAGTACTGAATGGTCGCGCGTGTAGCGATATATTGCTTCGGGTGTGTCCACGTGCACAATCAGGGGGTCCCACGCGGGTCGCTCTTTAGCGAGGAAGATGCGTCGCACGGCTTCCGAGTTCAGCGCGTCCGCGCCCAAGCCGTACACAGTCTCGGTGGGGAACGCCACCAACCCGCCCGCGCGGATAATCGCCGCCGCCTGCTGGATCAGCGGGGCGTCGTCGGTCTCATCCCCCGTCAATACCAGTCGCTGGGTCAGCATAGCAATTTTACGGGCGCGCCCGTGTGATTTTGACGCCTGCCAGCTCGGTGATGGTTCCCGTCGGGGGCAGACGCTTTGCGATGAATAGCTCCACGCGTTGGACGGCGGGGAAGCGTTCCAGAATGGCGGCGCACATCTGCTCCGCCAGCGTTTCCAGCAGGCGTGTTTGTTGCGTGGTGCCAATCTGGATTGCTAACCGCGCGAGGTCGCCGTAGCTCACGGTGTGGCGCAGGTCGTCGGTGCGCCCCGCCTCGCGTAGGTCGATGTCAGCTGTGATGTCCACACGATACCGGTGCCCAATTTGCTGCTCCGCGTCGGGCACGCCGTGATACGCATAAAACTCGATGCCCTGCACAATAATCTGATCCATACTCGCGCGGGGATTGTACCTAATGACGACGGTCGCCCCGAAACGTGCGCTTTTTATCGCGCGCCTACGCATTCACTGTTCAACAGCCAGCACAATCCCACTGTGAAAAAGAGTGCAGTGAGCGGCATCGTACACACCCTGCGCGTGAGGCTCACTACGAGAGCCTCACGCGCCGGACACCCAACGCTTTGAGAGCCTTTGTTCACCCCTCCTGTTTGTCGGTGGTTGCCTGCACTGCGTCGGTTTGCGACTGCAAGCGTCCTGCACCCATGCGTTGGGCAATAGTCATCAGTTGCTGCGCCATCTCGCCGAGTTTGCCGTTGCCGTCGCCCAGCGCTTTCAAGCCCGACAGTGCGCCGTCCACTGCCATGCCCAGTCCCAAGCCTTTGGCGTACTGCTCGGTCATGCGGGCAAGCGTTTCGGGGTCGCCGAAGATGTTCATCGTGCCGCGGCTCATGAACTCGCCGATGGAGCGTGCCAGCTCGACCTGCACATCGCGCTGCGCCTCGATGCGGAGCTTTTCGAGTTCGTACTTGAGCGCGGCTTCGCTATAGGTCTGGCGGTACTCCAGTGCTTGGCGTTCCACCTCCACGCGGGCGCGTTCGATCTCGACCTGCTCGCGGGCGATGTTCACATCGACCATCTTCACGGCGGTTTCACCCTGTGCCTGCAGTTCGCGGGCTTTGGCTTCGGCTTGGGCGCGGGTGAGCGTCGCTTGGGCTTCCATCTCGGCGGCTTGCTTTTGCGCTTCTGCCTTCTTTACCTCGGCGAACGCTGCCACCTGCACATCAGTCTCACGCTTGATGCGCTCCTGCTCGATTTGCTGCTTGGCGGCGATGAGTTTCGCTTGTGCCTCGCGTTCGGCAGCAGCGAGCTGCTCGACGGTGATAATTTGCTGCTTGGCGCGTTCGCGTTCGGCTTGGGCTTCCAGCGCCTGCTTTTCGGCGTCGGCGCGTTCGCGCTCGGCTTGCGCGATGGCGATTTCCTTCTCGCGCTGCGCCAGTTCCACCGCCTTCTCGCGGTCGATGTCGGTTCTTTGCAGCTCTTGCTGTTTCAGCAGCAGCAGGCGGTCGCGTTCGATGGCAGCCACGCGCACGGCTTGCTCTTGCTGAATCTGCGCCTCCTGCACCTGACGCTGCTGCTCGATTTTGTAGGTGTCCGCCTCACGCTGCTTCTCCGACTGTACTTTGGCGACTTCGGCTTGCTGCGCGGCTTCGGCTTCGGCGCGTTGACGCTCCAACTCCAGAATCTCCTTCTGGGTCTCCACGTTTTTGAGCGTGATTTCGCGCCGTGCCTCCTGCTCTAAGCGGTTGCGCTCCACCAGTGCGGACTGAGTAATCTCCGTAATTTTGCGCTTGCCCTGCGCGTCGAAGATGTTGTTATCCGACAGCAGCTCCTGCGAGGTCTGGTCTAAGCGCGAGATGGTCACCGACTCCAGCGTCAGGCCGTTCTGTTCGAGGTCGGTGCGTACGAGTTGTTGTACTCCGCTGGCGAAGGCGTCGCGCTGGGCGTGAATCTCCACGAGGTCTTTAGTCGCCGCCACGCTGCGCAGCGCAGAGACGAGCTTCTCGAATACCAGTTGCGACACCGACTGCGAGTTCACTGACTTGTCGCCGAGCGAGCGCGCGGCGTTCAGGATCGCGTCCACTTCGGGTTGTACCTTGATGTAGAACTCGGCTTTCACATCCACACGCAGGTTATCGCGGGTAATCAGCGCGTCCGGTCCTTTACGCTCCACTTCAAGTTTCATGGTCTCCAGCGACACGGGTACGAGCGTGTGCAGGTACGGAAACACCAGTGCGCCGCTGTCCAGCACCACACGCCGTCCCCCGAAGCCTGTGCGCACGTACGCCATATTCGCCGACGGGCGCACATAGAACTTGGAAATCATCAGGAAGATGAACCCGATGACCAGTAGCACTGTGCCGACCGTGGCGGAAACGATTTGTTGGATAGGTCCCCAAGTATCGCCCAACAGGCCGCCACCGAAACCCGCCAGCAGCATCAGCGCCAAGCCGATTAGAATGAACCAGCTATGCATCGTTTAACCTCCGTTGAGTGTATGTCCCCCAAGTTGTTGGGTGTGCTGCACTGAGGATTGTACCTCAGTGAAATTCTCGGGCAGTTCAAGTGGGTTGCGCTCCACCCAGTAGAGGTGGGCGTTCTCGTCGTAGCGGGCGACGAGGATGGGCGTGTCGACAGGAATATTCGGTTCGCCTGGTGCAGCACGGCACACGATGCGGTGTAGATTGCCGTACATATCGCGCACGTGCGCCACGCCGCCCTCGTGGGTGATTTCGTACACAGCGCGCCCCGTTGCGCCGACCAGACCGTACTTATCGACAATCGGCGGCGCCTCGTCGCGTAGGATGCGGCGGATCGTTAGCCCTGCCGTGCGCCCTATCAGCGCCATTGAAACCAGTGCCAGCACGCCCGACAGCGGCGCGTAGAGCGCAGGCGCACGCAGCAGTCCTGACAGGATGCCGTTGCTAATCAGCCCCACGACGCCCCAAATCATCAGCAGCAGTGGAATCCCCAACGACAAGGGTAGCCCGGCTCCGATTCCGAACTGGTTCAGGAACTTGAGCCAGAGAGGTTTGTCGACCTCGTTGGGGTGGTCGTGGGTAGTGTAGGGCGTTTTGAGTAGTCCGTGCTTATCCATCCCCGTGTTGGCTTCTGTGCTGCCGGCGTCGGACGCTTCGGCGGTGTCTGAAGATTCAGCGAAGTCAGTCGACTCGGCATCTGTGACGTCTGCGTTGCTATCGCCTTCAGAGCCGTTCAGGTCGATTAGCCCCGACAGCGCCAGCCCCAGCAGCAACAGTCCCCCCACTGCCAGCGGCAGGGCAAAGATAAAGTTCCACCACTCCAATAGTGTCATCAGCGACATCCCCGTCTCCCATATAATTATACTGCATTTCGTAGGAGAATTGCTGCATGCACCGAACGATACTTGCGATGAAACCGCTGGGTTCCTTGCTGTTGTGGTTGTCTTTCGCGACGCTTTTCTCTCAGCCCTATTCCGATGGCGTGCATGTGTTAGAGGACCTGTTGGCGCGCTGGTCGCAGGGTCAGTTAAGCGGCGCGTTGGTAGGCGCAAGTGTGCGCACTGTACAATCGGGCGGTGTGGCGATGCGTGCAGGCTTCTTACACCCCTCATCGCGCCCTGCACGGAACGAGTTTTCAGTCAGCCTGCCCGCAGTGAACCCTGGCGACTTGCTAATCCTGACGGCGTGGGCGGGCGTGGACGACGCCGCACGGCGCGACGACCCGCAAAATCCCCACGACGGCGTGCGCGCACGGATACTGGTGGAGAATCAGGTTGTTGCGGAGGCAGAGTGCGACACCTCAGGTTGGCGTGCGCTTTCTGCAAACCTAACGCCCCACGCAGGAAAAACCGTCAAAATTACTCTCGAGACCGACCCGAAAAGTAATTCCGCCTATGACTGGGCGTATTTTGGGGGTGTGCAAGTGGTGCGCTTGCGTGAGCGGTTCGCGCTGAAAGTGAGCCGCAACCTACCTCCTGAGGGTGTGCTGGAGGTGCGCGGCGCGGCGGGCGACCGTTTCACGCTCGACGCGCCGAACCATTCGCCCCTGAGCGCGGAGATACCCCCCAGCGGTGTGCTATGGCTGCGCTACGCCTTTGCAGGTGCGCGCGGGGCGACGCTGAGCGAGATGCAGCCCCAGACGGTCGCGCGAGTCTATCCCCTGCAGCCGCGCCTGCGCCTCGAAAGTATCGCTGCACGACGCACTGTACTGTCGCCAGGCGAAATCACGGAAGTCGTGGCGCGTGTACGAAATGTCGGCGCAGGCACATGGCAGAACGACCGTATGATGTTTTTCGTGCAATCGCTGAGCGATGCGGAGATTCTGTCACGTCCGGAGCCGACCGCCGACCTGCTACCGCCAAACGGGGTGTACGAGGTGCGGTTCCGCGTGCGGGTGGGCGCGCGCCCGCGTCTAAGCGTGCTGTTGCGCAGCCGCGCGGGCAACGATGCGGCAATCCTTGCCCCTACAGTCGCCGCTAATCCACCGAACCTGCCTAGCATTGGTGTCCACGCACGGGCAGAGAACGGGTTCGGTGTTTTGCAAAATGAGAGCCTGCGCTTGGTGATTACGCCCGCCTCGTCAGGAGGACACGCAGCGCGCGTGTATGCCAAATTGGGTAGTGAGTGGGTTCCCGTGGCTTCCAGCGCGCCGATTGCTGAAGCGATAGTGAATGCTGAGGGCGCGCCTCCCAAACCGAATGCGTTCACAGTGGATAGCATTACGGCTGATGCGGGGATGATGCGCCTTATTTTGCAGGGCAAGGTGGGACTAACTGCACGCGCGAGCCTGGAGTATCGGCTGGAAGGCGAGCAGCTACACTGCACGGGCAGACTTACGGCGGAGGTGAACGCCCATCTGTATCGACTCCGCTTCCCTGATTGGCGCGTGGGCGACGGTAGCTTCGGCGAAGCAAAAGACGAGGCACTGTTCCCAGGTTTGGAGTACCTGATAGGCGAGGAGCGTTCCTCCAGCGCAGCCCACGCCGCACCGCCGTACGACCTGCGTTTCGCCCCCGATCCCTACAAAATCACTGCGCCCGTGATGGCGGTGCGTTGGCGCAACCTACTGGTGAGTTTGGAGTGGGACCCCACGCTGGGTTGGTCGGGCGTTCTGCGTGCACCGAACGCGCTGTTCGCCTCGCCAAACTTTCTGGAAAGTAGCGCGAACCACCGACTCGCGCTGTGGGTACCCAGCATCCCGCGCTGGGCAGAGGAGAACACCGAGCAAGCCCGTGAGCCGTTCCGCCTGCTGAAGGGCGAGTCGGTGCTACTGCAGGCAACACTTCGCGTGCGCACCGACGCCAGCGATGTGGTTCAGGCGATGACGCGGTATCTGGAGCGAGTAGGAGCACCCGTACCACCTGCTCCGCAACGCAACGACTTCGGCGCGTTGCAACTCACCGTGCAGGGATTGCTGAACAGCTACGACGCTTCGAAACGCGCATGGCTACACACGAACACTGGACCCGTAGAGTATGACCCTCTCGTGGCGCAGGGGCTGTGGGTGTTAGGACATCGGCTGTTCCCAGAAGACCCACGGCGGCGTCAGGCGGTAGAGCAAGTGCGTGCCGCCGTCGATGCACTGCCCGCAGGTCAGCAGGGCATCGACATCGCATTCTATGTAGGTGGGCTGCCCAGCGCGTTGGAAGCGCTCCAAAAGCAGGTGGAAGCCGAAGTCCGAACGCAGCGCGAGGACGGTAGCTGGGCTTGGCAGCCCGCTACGCCACGCCACGCGATTTTCGGCAAGGCAGGCGATAGCAGCAGCGGCTGGACGGGCATGTACGCCGAGCGTGCAGGTCGCTACGCGCGGATGACGTTGCAGCCTGCCGCTCGCGAGAGCCTACTGCGCAGCCTGCGCTACCTGAGCCGGCAACGCCGTCCTGAAGGCGCACAAACTTGGGAACTGCCCCTGCATGTGCCCGACCTGCTGGCGTCGGCGCACGCGATGAACGCTTATCTCGACGCCTATGCTCTCACAGGCGATCCGGACTACCTACGTCAGGCGGAGCTGTGGGCGCTGCGCGGAACGCCGTTCATTTACCTGTGGCAAACGTCTGACAAGGCGATTATGCGTGGTGCAAGCATTCCCGTGTTCGGCGTCACGTGGCTGGGGCAGCAACCCTGGTTCGGCGTCGCGGTGCAGTGGAACGGCTTAGTCTACGCCCGCGCACTCTATCGCCTGCATCGTGGCTTGGATAGTCCTGTCCAAGCACAAGGTACAGACACCCCCATCCAAGCGCAAGGCACGGACAAGAGTCTTCACGCGGCAGTGGACTGGAAGCGGCTTGCCGATACGATTACGCTGTGTGCCGTGCAGCAGCAAGAGTGGGTATCCGACCGCCGAGCGAATCGCGAGGGGTTCTATCCTGACGCCTTCAATATTCTGCGCAACGTAGAGGAGTACACCTGGGATTTGAACCCGCGCCTAATCGCCCCGTGCATCGCACAGCGGCTGGGATTTGCGATGGAGCCGCTGACTCAGGTCGTGCGCGATGGTGGGAGGCTGGTCGCTTGTACTGCGCCAGGGCTGCAAGAGGCACGTGTGGAAAATGGCGCGTTGCAGGTGCGGCTGATTACCCCTGCCAGCGACTTGCCTGCTGTTTACGCACTGATAGCAGGTGTGCGCACGCCGCGAAATGTCATTCTCAACGGCACGCCGCTGCCTCAGGTGGACGATATGGACGCGCTTATCTGGCGAATTCCGAACTTACAATCGGGCTGGACGATGCACCCGCTGGGACTAATCGTGCGAATTGTGAACCTTGGGGAGGCGACGATGGTTATTGAGGAGTAATCTGTATCGGTGAAGACAAGGTATAATTTCGACGGTGATGACCATGACGCCGACACAGTTTCCTGTGCATCTCACGGAACGCGCGATCGCGCGAGTCAAGCAGATACTGGCACGGCAAGGTAAAAGCGAGGCTTATTTGCGCGTGGGAGTGCGCTCAGGTGGCTGCTCAGGATTTGAGCATGTGATGCTGCCTGTGGATTCGCCGCGCCCCAATGATTTGATTGCCGAATTTGATGGCGTGCGTGTGGTAATTGACCCCAAAAGCGCACAGATTCTGGAGGGAACCACGATAGACTACACGGGGCAACTGATCGGAGGCGGCTTTCAGTTCGATATTCCAAAAGCAAAGCGACAGTGTGGATGCGGTACATCGTTTACTATTTAATTTCGGGACAAAAGCAGCTCGAGAAGTCGTTCGGAGTCGCCTTCGTGGAGGGTCTCTCGGATTTGTCGGAGCCTTTCTATAAGCGCGTCCAGCCACTCCACTGTTGCCTCGCGGTTCAGCAGCAGTAACTCCGTCCAGAGTTCGGGTGCACTTTCTGCCACGCGCGTCGCCGATTTCCAGCTGCCGCCACCATGTAGCTGTGTTGGGTTCTCAGTGTGCAACGCTACAAGACTAAATGCGAGGCAGTGTGGTACAAAGCTTAGCAGAGCAAACTCGCGGTCGTGCTGTGCAGCGTCCATCGAGATTGGAACTGCACGCACGGAGCGGACGAGCCGTTCTATCTGCATCACCGCGTCGGCGTCAGTGTTGCTCGTGGGTGTGAGAATCCACGGCGCACCTTGAAACAGGTCTGCTCGTGCCGACTGATAGCCATGTCTCTCTGTGCCTGCAATCGGATGACCACCCACAAAGCGGCGGGGATGCGGCAGATACTGTCGTGCCCACTCCAGCACGGGCTGTTTTACACTCACCACATCGGTAATCACGGTGTCGGCGCGTAGATGCGGGGCAAGTCGTTGAAAAATTTCGGGCACGGCGTGTGGAGGGGTTGCTATCAGAATCACATCCGCGTTGGCGCAGGTTTCTATAGAGTGCGCAGCCCAATCAATTGCGCCGATAGCTAACGCACCTTGCACGGCATCAGGATCTGTGTCATATCCCCATACAACGTCGCCCAGTTCCGCGTGCTGGTGCGCTAAGCCCACTGACGCGCCGATACTTCCTAAGCCAAAGATACAGAGAGTCATCATCTATGGCAAACCCTATCATCCAGCCTCAAAGGATACAATAGCGTCTTCTTCGAGTGGTAAGTTTACAGTTGCGATAGCGTGGGGATTGTACCTCACCCAACCCGCGCCGACTCGCCTTGCGCACGAAGGGCAATCGCCGATTGGTACACGCTGAGAATGCGATCCACAACGGATGGTACGGAGAGCAGCTCGCGTTTGCGGATAGCTTTCTGTTGCAACGCCTCGCGCTCGTCGGGATGGCGCGTGAGGTGCAGCACGGCTTCCACGAACGCTTCGGGGGTCGGCTCCACCACCAGCCCTGTTTGCCCGTAATCGACGGCTTCGGGCGCACCGCCGCCGTTCGCCACGATGCAAGGCAGACCTGCTGCCTGCGCCTCATCCAGCACCAGCCCCTGCGACTCCGTGACGGAGGGGAACACGAACAAATCGGCGGCTAACAGATACAGTGATACCTCGTCGCGCGGTACGGGACCCGTGAAGTGAACCCACTCGGTCAGGTTCATCGCTTCCGCCTGCGCTTTCAGATCGTCTAAGGCAGGTCCAGGACCTACCAGCCACAGCCGAGCGTTGGGGCAGCCACGCACGATGTGGGGCATCGCCTTCAGCAGCACGCTCACATTTTTCTCCGGCGCCATACGACCCACATACAGTAGCATCCACACATCGTCGGGGATGCCTAGTTTCGCCCGCGCCTCCGCTTTGCTCACTTCGGGGAACGGCAGTACGGGATTGCGGATGGGCGTAATGGGCTTCTGCACGCCATACTTGCGCAGCACCTCCGCACCGATGTCGGAGGGCGTCATCACAGCGTCCACGCCCTCGTAGTACCGCTTCAAGTGCCAGCGCAACACACGGCGCACGAAGTTCTTAGGCACAATCGGTGGCACGTAGTGTAGGTATTCCTCATACAGGGTATGGTAGGTGCTGACCAGCGGGATGCGCATCCGCCTTGCCCAGCTTGCGCCTGCCATGCCCGTGAAGAATGGCGTGTGCGTATGCACTACATCAAACCCAAGTGTTCGAAACTCACGCCATAGGCGAGGCGCAAACAGCCACGCGATGGGGTAATCGGGTTCAAACGGCGTATAGAACGAGGGCAGGCGGCGCACGGTGGGGTACGGGTCTTGATATCCCTTGAAGTGCGGGGCGTAAATCCACACTTCGATCCCGCGACGAGTCAGCTCTTCGTGCAAGATGCGAATCGAGATACTGACACCGTTCAAATAGGGCAGGTAGCTCTCGGAGAAGATAGCGATTTTCACGGCGTGGTCTCTTCTTGATGGGCGTTGCGGTTGCCGCGCGGCTGGCGCATCGTTTGCTCTTCTAAAAACGCGACGATGTCGGAGAGTCTGAATCGGCGTTGGTTGCCCTCCGTGCGGAAGCAGTGCAGCCAGCCCCGATCGGTGTAGCGGCGCACGGTGGCAGGGCACACGCCCAGCAGCCTTGCGGTCTCCTCCAGCGTCAGCACGGGGTCGGTTAGGCGAGCAATCAGTTCCTCGCGGCTCTCGTCGCGCCCTCGCACGGGATAATACTTGCGCGTGACGCTATCGTCTGTCCATTCGGCTAAGTAACGCAGGTACTGCGGCAACTTCGCCCACACCTCATCGGCATCAGGCGGCACGATGGCTTCGGGGTCACGCTTTTTGCGACTTCCGCGTTTGCGCAGACGCGGACCCTCTGAGGGTGGCTCTTCCGAAGCAGCGGATGGTGTGTGCGCAGACTCAGGCTCAGTTTCAAGTTCAGTGTGTTGAGGGGGCTGCCAGTTCATCTCGTGGCGCAGCAGGGGTACAAACTCGGCGAAATGCGGCACACGAATGGAAACGATGGCGCGTTTCTGCTCTGCTGGCGTGAGTGGCTCAGGTACTGCCGAAGATGCGGGTGGGGGCGCAACTACAGGGGCAGCGGTTGACTGTTCAGGTGGAGGTACGCTGGGCGCGGGCGTCTGGGACGCCTCCGCAACAGGCTCTTGTTCCGCAGGCGTCGCTTCTTCTTGCGAAACAAACTGGCTTTCTAAATATCGGTACCAGTCATTTAGGCTCAGACGGCTCATGGACGCTATGGATTGTACCTTAAATGCAGAACGGCTCCAGCATATACTGGAGCCGTTGATTAGTTTTTCAATCTGGGCATCGACCTATTTTCCCACTCCGTTACCAGAGCAGTATCTTCGGCGCTGGAGGGCTTAACTGCCGTGTTCGGGATGGGAACGGGTGTTTCCCCTCCGCTATGGACACCCAGATTGAAAGGGTGGACTTTCACCTTTTGAGAGGGTCGGTTCCCTCTCAGGAGGTGTTTGACAACTGGGACTGGTAATCATCGGAGGCGCGTTCTATAGGCAAGCCCTCGGTCAATTAGTACGGCTCAGCTCAACGCATTACTGCGCTTACACGCGCCGCCTATCAACCCGGTCATCTACCGGGGACCTTACTCCGTTAACCGGATGGGAGACCTTATCTTGGAGTGGGCTTGGCGCTTAGATGCTTTCAGCGCTTATCCCGTCCCGACATGGCTACCCAGCGTCTGCTCCTGGCGGAACAACTGGTACACCAGAGGTCGGTCCAGCCCGGTCCTCTCGTACTAAGGCCAGCTCTCCTCAAGTCTCCTACGCCTGCGGTGGATAGGGACCGACAATCTGTTACTTTCAGCGCAAAGGTGCGCCTACTGACCCCACGCGATGGCGTGAGGCGGGCAAGCCTTTCGGCTTACCTCTGCATGTCGCCATGCAGTTCGGACTGTATCTTCATCCTCGGGCTACTTCGAGGATGTCTGGCGTACAGTCTCTGAGGGTTCCAGATGAGCTGCGATGCTTGCGATATCGATGCGCCGATAGGCTCCGCTATCGTTCATACTGGCAGCAATTTCCAGAATGGCACGTTGTGCTTCTGGTTTTAGATGCTCGTTTGCCGGTTGCTCATCTGGTCTTCCCTGCTGATTGCCTGCACCTGTCGCATTGTCACTTATGCCCAGATTATGGCACAAGTAGCGCAGGATACTCACCAGGCTTCCCAGCATATAGCCAGATTTATAGACAGCACGGATACATACTGTCTCACGACGTTCTGAACCCAGCTCGCGTGCCGCTTTAATGGGTGAACCCCCCAACCCTTGGGACCTTGTTCAGCCCCAGGATGCGACGAGCCGACATCGAGGTGCCAAACCCCGCCGTCGCTGTGGACGCTCGGGCAGGATCAGCCTGTTATCCCTAGGGTAGCTTTTATCCGTTGAACCCTGGCGTGCCCACGCACAGCCAGAGGGTCACTAGGCCCGGCTTTCGCCTCTGCTCGACCCGTTGGTCTCACAGTCAAGCCCGCTTGTGCCCTTGCACTCGACGCGCGATTTCCGACCGCGCTGAGCGGACCTTTGGACGCCTCCGTTACATTTTAGGAGGCGACCGCCCCAGTCAAACTACCCGCCTAAGACTGTCTCCGCGCCGGATAACGGCGCAGGTTAGCATTCCAGTAGGTCAAGGGTGGTGTTCCATTGGCGCCGAAGCTCCCACCTACGCTCTACATGACATACCGAAATGCAATCTCAAGCTGTAGTAAAGCTCCATAGGGTCTTTCCGTCCTACCGCAGGTAACCCGCATCTTCACGGGTACTACAGTTTCACCGAGTGTCCCGCTGAGACAGTGGCCCAGTCGTTACGCTTTTCGTGCGGGTCGCAATTTACGCGACAAGGAATTTCGCTGAATGTCTTACTCGACGCTGTCGAGCGAGCCATCTCCTCCTTGTCAAGAGCGGCTCCTGCATGTCGCCATGCAGATGGGACCATCTCTTCACCTCATCGTTGAGGCGTCTGGCGTATGGTCTCTGAGGATTCTAATCCTATCGGAGCGGTCTTTCCGCCGTTTCATCGTCGCCGCAAGCAGTTCATCACGCTTATGCACGACATGCGGTTCAGGGGTTCCTAGTGGTGATCGGAGCGTCGGTTGATGGGAATTGAGCCGACGCTGAAGGAGATTTACAGTAGCTGCAAGGCGTTGAGGCTGCGTGCGCCTTGCGTTACTGCGAACTCGTGGAACACCTGTATTGGGGTTTTGTAGCCCTTTCGGTTGTCTCGATCGGGTTGGTTGAAGAAGCCGATTGAGAAACAACCTCCGTCGTCTACAAAACCGACGACCTATCCGATAAGGATTAGCCTTTCCTGCTGGTTTTCCGCACCAGTCGGATTGTCACTCATAGGAGTCTCGTTTGCCTCTGACGAGGAGTCTCCTACAAGTACCGCTGGATACACCGGGTTTTCCAGCATATAGCCAGATGCTCACCCTGTGGTTACCCACAGGGAGGGCAGCGAAAGGCAACCATAGGACCGTTAGAGTTACGGCCGGCATTCACCCGGGCTTCAGTTTAGGGCTGCACCTTGCGGCTGACCCCTCCCCTTAACCTACGGGCATTGGCCAAGCGTCGCCCCCTATACATCGGGTTTCCCCTTCGCAGAGAGCTGTGTTTTTGGTAAACAGTCGCCGGGCCCGCTTTGCTGCGACCTCTTTCGAGGCACCCCTTCTCCCGAAGTTACGGGGTCAATTTGCCGAGTTCCTTAGCGGGACTTCTCTCGCGCGCCTGAGGCTCCTCGCCTCGCCTACCTGTGTCGGTTTGCGGTACGGTCAGATGACTTCAACGCTACACGGGTTTTCTCGGCCCCAGTCACAGTCGCTTCGTTCACCCGAGGGATCCCTTCGTCGCCTATGGGTTGCCCCATAAGCGAGCGCGGCCTTCCAACTCCGCGCCCGACCGATTCTGAAGCGTCACCGTTTTGCTCCGCCATCTGGGGTGGGAATGTTGACCCACTGCCCTTCGCCTACGGCTTTTCGCCCTCGACTTAGGACCGCCTGACCTTCAGCGGACGAACCTGCCTGAAGAACCCTTAGGCTTTCGGCGGACAGGATTCTCACCTGTCTTCTCGCTACTCGTGCCGGCATTCTCACTTCTACACGCTCCAGCGGTGCTTTCGCTCCACCTTCACTGCGTGCAGAACGCTCCCCTACCGCTCCCTGACGGGAACCCGCCGCTTCGGTAACAGGCTTGAGCCCCCTTACATTATCGGCGCAAGGTCACATTCGACCAGTCAGCTGTTACGCACTGTTTAAAGGATGGCTGCTTCTAAGCCAACCTCCTGGTTGTTTACGCGACCCTACATCCTTTAACACTTAGCCTGTGTTTAGGGACCTTAGCGGGCGGTCTGGGCTATTGCCCTTTTGACAACGGCGCTCATCCGTCGCTGTCTCACTCCCACGCTTCCTGCTATGCCATTCGGAGTTTGGTTGGGTTCAGTAACCTGGTGGGGCCCCTAGCCCATCCAGTGGCTCTACCTGCATAGCATAGCGCGTGAGGCTGCACCTCAATGCATTTCGGGGAGAACCAGCTATTTCCGCGTTCGATTGGCATTTCACCACACTAACCCCAGTTCATCCGAGACCTTTTCAACGGTCACCAGTTCGGCCCTCCACCGTGTGTTACCACGGCTTCAGCCTGACCAGGGTTAGATCACGCGGTTTCGGGTCTGCACCCAGCGACTCAGTCGCCCTGTGTGGACTCGCTTTCGCTGCGGCTCCGCGTCTGAGACGCTTAACCTTGCCGCTGAGCACAACTCGCCGGCTCATTCTGCAAAAGGCACGCCGTCAGACTGTCCCCCAGAGGGGTATAGTCCTCCGACTGTTTGTAAGCGCACGGTTTCAGGTTCTTTTCACTCCCCTCGCCGGGGTGCTTTTCACCTTTCCCTCACGGTACTGGTTGCACTATCGGTAGCAAGGAGTATTTAGCCTTACCCGGTGGTCCGGGCGGATTCGCACAGGGCTCCTCTTATCCCGTGCTACTCGGGATGCTGACGGGGCGTTGCATGTTTTGCGTACGGGGCTATCACCCTCTATGGCTCGCCGTTCCAGGCGATTCTGCTACACGCGCAGCTCCCTTGTGTCAGTCCCACGACCCCTGCTGGGCAAGCCCAGCAGGTTTAGGCTGTTCCCCGTTCGCTCGCCGCTACTGAGGGAATCTCGTTCGATTTCTTTTCCTCTGGGTACTGAGATGTTTCAGTTCCCCAGGTTCCCTCCACACCGCCTATGGATTCAGCGGTGGGTGACCACCCATTCGGTGGCCGGGTTCTCCCATTCGGGCATCCGCGGATCAACGCCTGTTTGCGGCTCCTCGCGGCTTATCGCAGCTTACCACGCCCTTCATCGGCTCCTTGCTCCTAGGCATCCACCGTGCGCCCTTAGTAGCTTGCCTACTTAGCGCGCTTCTCGATGATTCCAGTCTCCAGTTGTCAAAGGGTAAACCTGTTGGGTCCGTTGCCCTAAATGTTGGCGCATTCAGCCCAACCGTCAACGCCCCGTGAGGCGCTGAGGGTTAGGATGCTGCGGTTGGTGGAGGCGACCGGATTTGAACCGGTGACCCCCTGCGTGCAAAGCAGGTGCTCTCCCGCTGAGCTACGCCCCCGTTGGTGGGCGCGATTGGATTCGAACCAATGACCTCACCCTTATCAGGGGTGCGCTCTAACCAGCTGAGCTACGCGCCCAACATTCCCTCAAAACCGGACAGGCTGCCTTGCGAGCGAAACTCCGTTAAAGGAGGTGATCCAGCCGCACCTTCCGGTACGGCTACCTTGTTACGACTTAGTCCCCCTTACCAGCCACACCTTCGGCGGCTCCCTCCCTTGCGGGTTAGGCGACCGACTTCGGGTGCAGCCGACTCGGGTGACTTGACGGGCGGTGTGTACAAGGCCCGGGAACGTATTCACGGTGGTATGGCTGACCCACCGTTACTAGCGATTCCGCGTTCACGCAGTCGAGTTGCAGACTGCGATCCCAACTGAGGGTGGTTTTTTGGGATTCGCTCCCGCTCGCGCGTTGGCTGCCCTTTGTACCACCCATTGTAGCATGTGTGACGCCCTGGACGTAACCGCCATGCTGACTTGACGTCGTCCCCACCTTCCTCCGTGTTGACCACGGCAGTCTCCTCCGAGTGCCCGGCATTACCCGCTGGCAACAGAGGACAAGGGTTGCGCTCGTTGCGGGACTTAACCCAACACCTCACGGCACGAGCTGACGAC
>CAYVKB010000051.1:0-18518 GCA_964451985.1 uncultured Fimbriimonadales bacterium
CCGAATACTCGGCGCGACCTGCTCTGCTGGGCAAGCGTTTAGCCCGCGCCAAAGCGGAGGCGGTCGCGCCGTGTTATGACGACGCGCTGATTATCGCCGCTGATACGCTGGTGGTGATTGATAGGCGCGTGCTGGACAAGCCCGCCGATGCACAGGAGGCTCTCGAGATGCTGCGCCTGCTATCGGGGCGCACGCACGTGGTGATTACCGCGCTGTGCCTGCTGACGCGTCAGGGCGGGCGCACCGTGCAAATCGTGCAGGACGCTCCCCGCTCGCGCGTGACCTTCCGCCCCCTTAGCGACGAGTGGATCCGCTGGTACATCGACACGGGCGAACCGTTCGACAAAGCGGGCGCATACGGTATTCAGGAATACGGCGCGCTGCTGATTGACAAAGTGCAGAGGTGCTATTATAATGTGGTGGGGCTGCCGCTGGCGACGCTGGCGAAGCGATTGGAGGAGTTGGGCGTGTGGACGTCTCAGAAATAAGGAAATGGCACAAAAATTGCTAATATTCTCTCCAGCGCGATGGGTGTTCGCGTTGGGGTGTTATGATGAGAACGGCTTACTGGTTACTCGGCTCTATGCTTACGGTTGTCGGCGTATTCGGCGTCGGTTCGGCGCAGACTTTGACATGGTTGGGCACGCTGGGCGGCGGCAGTAGCAGCGCCTACAGTGTATCGGACGACGGCAGTGTAGTGGTGGGCACTTCGGACACCAGCGGAAACGGTGTGCGCGCCTTCCGCTGGACGCAAAGCACGGGCATGGTCTCGCTGGGCACGCTGGGCGGTCTGGAGAGTTTCGGCAGGGCGGTCTCCGGAGATGGCTCAGTGATTGTGGGCGCAGCCGATAGCAACTCGCGACGTGAGGCGTTCCGCTGGACACAAAGCACGGGCATGCAGCCGATTGAACCGCGCGGGCTAAGTTCGGCGGCGGCGGGGGTGTCCGCGAACGGCTTGGTAGTGGCAGGCGTATGGCGGTTCTCAATCTCGCCGCTGGTCGACTACGGATTCGTGCGCACCTTAGTGCAAACGTTTGACCTTGAAGCCTTCAGCGGTTCGCGCGTCTTCGTAAATGCTATCTCGCGCAATGGAGGCGTGGTGGTGGGCTGTGCGACTATCTATCCCACGCCAAATGTGACCGTGCGTGCATTTCGATGGACAGCCTCTGGCGGTATGCAGAATCTGGGGCAGCTGGGTACGGGCGTATTCAATAACAGCGAAGCGTTCTGCCTCTCGGAAGACGGCGCGATTGTGTACGGACTCAGCGAACAAGGCACAGGCGGCGGCATGGTGATGTTCCGCTGGACTGCCCAGACAGGCATGCAATCCACAGGCGCGGCGATGAACCCGCTGGCGACAACCGCCGACGGCGCGGTGGTTGTGGGGCATGTGAATTTCGTCAACGCCGTGCGCTGGACGCAAGCAAACGGAATCGAGAACCTGAATACGACCTACGCCAGCCTGCTCAGCGATGGCTCCCGACTCGCAGTGGCGACGGCGGTTTCGCCCGATGGACGCTTCATCGTCGGGCAGGGCTACAACGCTGCCACTGACCGCAACGAAGCGTTCCTGCTGGATACTCAGTCTTCCTGCGCCGCTCATAATGGCGATGTCGACGCCAGCGGCTGCGTGGATGACGCCGATTTGTTGGCGGTGCTGTTCGCTTTTGGACAAACGGGGCAAAATCTCGGACGTGTGGACATCAACTGCGACGGCGCAGTGGACGACGCCGATTTGCTGATTGTGCTGTTCAACTTTGGCGTGGGATGTTGAGGCTGGAACACAGAGAACACAGAGGGTGAAAACACCGAGGACACAGTGTAGTCACCTCTGCTGTGTTTTGTAAGAGCGGTTTGCAATCGCGACCTCGCGGTTGCAAACCGCTCCTACAGGGCAAGGCTTATAAGTCTCCTTCAAAACAAATCGGTAGTGGTCAACCACTAAGTGATAAGTTGTATTCCACAATAAACCAGCGCGTGACCCACTCGTGATACTGCGCCGACTTGGAAAACGACAACGTCTTCCGCACAGAACGCCCCAAACGCTGACGCAAAGTGTTGAACCACCGCTCCACACGCGCCAACTCCCCCGACGACTTCCCCACCTGCCGATGAGTCGCACGCGGAAACACCGAAGCATAAACCCGCCAAAAATCACTGAAACTCTGATACGCACGGTAAGCCTCAGGCAACGCTTGCCACAAGCGGCGGCAGGTTTGCTCGCTCCGATCCCCCAGCACAAAGGTCACCACCTGCCGCGTGCGCTGACACAGAGCCACCCACAGCCAGCATGGCGACGCTTTGCTCCCCACGAAACTCCACAGTTCGTCCACCTCTAATACATCGTGCGCCTGAGCCGACTGAACGGTCTCAGCCACCGCAGGTAAACTGTGGACTTTTTTATCCAGTTGGCTAAGGTCGCGCGGGAGACGCCGTATACCCGCTGGAGGGCGCGCATACTGGCGCGCTCCTGATAGGCTTTGAGGATCTGCTCGCGTTCTTCGGGCGTATAAGCTGCTTGCTATACCGAATGGCGAGTCAGCAGTCGTGTTCGCGTGGAGGCGTCCTGAGCAGGTCATCGCCTTGGATTCGGGCGTCCAGTGGGTTTCGCTCCGCTGCCAGTATCCAGCAAGAAAGCCTCGTAGCGACGCTTCTGTGCGTTATAACCTTGCCCCACGATGTACGTCCGTCAGGCGAGATGGCGTTCGCCTTGATTAGTAGGGAACCTTCCTTCAGCAGTGCGGCGTAGGTAACGTTCAGGTCTTCCATTCCTCGCCCCGGCGTCCATCGGAAGGCGCGCGGCTGTTCGTCGGCGTTATCCGAGTACCCGACCACGACCGAGCCGTCCGCTGAGCGCCATACGCCTCACTCTGGCTACCGCCCAGCGTCCCCAGCCATGTCAGGCGCTGCGCCTCCACACACGTCCATGCGCCAGCCCAACGTTCAGAACCGCCGTCATTTGTAGAACCTTCAGTAAGCGCATCTAATTTGTCTCCTTATCGAATTTTATTTACGTTTTGTGCGATATTCTCCTGCTACATTATAGGCGTATAGATTAGATTTTCTCTTTCCTTTTCGCTGGTGAGACAATTTTTTTCCGAACACGGTGACTGAACTGCGATAATGCGCGAGCGAGGAACCCCAGCACTCTACCCTGCTTTTTCGAACAGCGAGTCAAATTTCGCACTCACAGGGTATAATCTGCGATGTTAGGAGGCAGATTATCGATGAAGATATTAGTTTCAGTGAAGCGAGTACCCGATCCATACGCTAAGATTAGCCCGAACGCCGCGGGCACTGATATTAACCGCGACGGGCTGCAGATGGCAGTAAACCCCTTCGACGAGATCGCCTTAGAGGAAGCGATTCGCCTCAAGGAAGCGGGCAAAGCCAGCGAGGTAGTGGCGGTGTCCATCGGCGGGGCGGAGTGCCAAGAGCAGTTGCGCACCGCGCTGGCGATGGGCGCCGACCGCGCGATACTGGTGCAAACCGACGAGACGCTTGATGCCCCCAGCGTGGCGAAAATCCTCGCTGCCGTCTATAAACGCGAGCAGCCTCATCTGATGCTGATGGGCAAACAAGCGATTGATATGGACGAGAACCAGGTTGGACAGATGTTAGCCGCGATTTTAGACCTGCCTCAGGCGACCTTCGCCTCGAAAGTAACTCTCGAAAACGGCAGCGCGATTGTGGAACGCGAGACAGACAACGGCATCGAGACCGTGAAAACCCCTTTGCCCGCGATTATCACGGCGGATTTGCGCCTGAACGAGCCGCGCTATGTGGCGTTGACGGGCATCGTACGCGCCCGCAGCAAGCCGTTGGAGACCCTCACGCCCGCCGACTTGGGCGTGCAGCCCACCACGCGCGTGCGCCTGACTCAGGTGGAAGCCCCGCCCGCACGAAAAGCGGGCAAGCGCGTCAGCGATGTCCACGAATTGGTGCGCCTGTTGCGCGAGGAGGCGCGAGTCATCTAATCTGGAGGTGCAACGATGAAGATTTTAATCGTAGCGGAAACGGACGGCGGGCGCGTTTCGGAGAAGACCCTGCCCGCGATTGCATTCGCCCAACAGAAGTCGCCTGATAATTTCACGATTCTGGCGATTGGTGATAACCTGCAGTGCATCGAGACCCTCACGGGCTACGGCGCGCAGACGGTGCTGGCGGTGAACCATCCTGCGCTCGCCAAGCCGCTGGCGGAGCGCTATGCGCCTGTCGTCGCCCACTATGCGCAACAGCTCGGTGCGGACGTGATTGTGGCGTCAACCACCACCTTCAGCCGTGATGTGCTGGCGCGTGTGGCGGGGCTGCTCGATGCGCCCATGCTCAGCGACATCACTGCGCTGGAGATTGCTAATGGCAAACTGATTGCTAAACGCCCCATCTACTCGGCAAACCTGATTGGTACTTTCGAGGTGGAGGGCAACCCTGTCGTAATTACCGTGCGCGGTCCCGCGTGGGGCAAGCCCGAACCGAAGGGTGCGGAGTCACCTGTTCAAAACGCTGAAGCCCCGGTGAACATCCCGCAGCGAATGGAGTGGCTCAGCCTGCAGGGTGGCGGCGGCGGACGACCCGACCTCACCCAAGCCCGCGTGGTCGTCTCCGGTGGACGCCCGCTGAAAGACCCTGAGACCTTTGAGAAATACATCGGTGGCTTAGCGGACGCACTGGGTGGTGCGGTCGGCGCAACCCGCGCAGCGGTCGACTCCGGCATCGCCCCCAACGAGCTACAAGTGGGGCAAACGGGCAAAACCGTCGCGCCCGAACTCTACATCGCCGTCGCCGTCTCTGGCTCTGTACAACACATGGCGGGCATGAAAGACTCCAAAGTGATCGTCGCCATCAACACCGACCCCGAAGCCCCCATCTTCCAAGTGGCGGACTACGGGCTGGTCGCCGACCTGTATCAGGTAGTGCCAGAGTTGACAGAGTTGCTGAAGAACAGTAAAGCTTAACCGACACTTGACGAGTTGTACCTGCGATTCGGTTTTTTCAGAGAGCAGGAACTTTCATGGGGCGCGCTGCGTAAGGATACCTACAGGGCGGGTCGGTCGCCCACCTGTGGAGGCGTGGGTTGGTTCCAACAACCAGCCTTGCCAGCCCTGACGCGGCGCGCCTCGCTGCGACTACGAAGGCTGGCTTCCGGTGTTCGCTACTGATAGGGGGCAGTGGGGGCACTACCAACCCCGCCTCTAAGATTCCTCTATGCCCCACTCTGGCACGAGATTCTGCTCCACACCCAGATTCTGCAACGTGCGCGCCACTACCGTATCCACCGCCTCCTCCAGTGTGCGTGGGCGGTTGTAAAACGATGGGTTCGCGGGCAAGATAACCGCCCCTGCCTCCGCCACTTGCACCATGTTACGCAAGTGAATCAGATTGAACGGCGTCTCGCGCACCACCAGAATCAGCGGGCGACGCTCCTTTAGACACACATCTGCCGAGCGGGTCATTAGGTCATCCGAGATGCCCTGTGCAATCCGCCCCAGTGTGCCCATCGAACAAGGTATCAACACCATCCCATCGTGGCGAAAGCTTCCGCTGGCAGGCGGCGAAAAGTAATCGCGCGGGTTCAGAATCTTCAAGCCATCCCAGTCGTAGCCCAACAGCGTGCGCGCGGAGAGCGTCTCTCGCGCCACATCCATCCCCAACTCAGTCTGCATCACCTGAATTGCCTGCTCCGAGCAGATGTAATAAATTTCGCGAAAGTGCTGGACGGCTTGGCGCAGGAACCGAGTCGCATAGATCCCGCCACTGGCGCCCGTAACGCCCACCACCAACCTGCCTGTGCGAGCCATGCAAAAAGTCTACCTTGACTCGTAGTGCGTCATCTGTGATTCGAATCACTGCAGGAAGTTTTCGCTGGGAAGCGAATGAAAACAACATGCGCGTCTCGTCAGATATCTCCTTCGTTCGGTTTGTCTATCCGTTTGCGATCGACGCCGATGCAGAGACAATCCGCCAGAACATCACTGGGCTGACCCAGCACGATTGGCGGAAGGCGCAGTTTCCCGAAAGCGACTTGTTGCCCCACGTGCGCGATTTTCTCAATCCCAGTGACGAAAATGAGGCGACCGCCTACCTGCTGACGCTCTCGTCCGAGACCCTCACTGAGAAGACTCAGCGGATGATTTGTCAGCAGGGTAATGTTCCAGATGGGTCTCCGTCCAGTGCACCCTGGAGCATGCGCACTACTGACCGAGTTATCTGTTTCTCGCTGGAAGAGGCGCAACTGATGATTTTTCGTGGTGGGGTCGCTTTACTTACGCTGGAAGCGCGTCTGCAAAGCGAGGAGTTGCACGACTGGCTCGATTTCATTTACCACTTTCGCTTTTTCGCGGGCAAAGCAGACGAGGGGCAAGACGTCAGCGCGCCCGAACTGAACTATCAGGGCGCGCCGATGGAAGGTATCAAGCCTCTGTACGATTTCCTACTCCAGCCTTTGCACCCCGCTACTTACGAAGACCTTTTCATGCGCAATCTCACTCTCCCGTACAGCGCGCTTTATCTGGAGGATGACTTTGATGCGGAAAAAATACGCCGTCTTCTGTACCGGATTCGATTATGCTTTGCAAACTGGCATCAACTGTACCCACCTGCAGAAGAACTTCGCACCGAACATCCCTCCATGATGGAATATGCGGAGAATCTCTGGTTCACCTTCGCTCAACAAGGAGCAGGCTTTGTTGCATTCAACGCTCCGGGCGATGCGAACGACTTCTTCCGAAGCGATTTCCCAAAACGCTTGCGTAGTCGTTATTTTCTACTCTATTCGCTGGCACTCTATCAAAAGTTTATGCTCATCCGCCTCTCCTACCGAGTCTCGGAATCTTGGTTACAGGGCAACGAGTCGGAGCGGATTGCCACCTTCAGCAAAATCCGAGATGCGCTGCTGGAGTTCACCGCACGCGGCTACTTTTCGCAGGTGATGCAATTGGAGCAGCACCATCGATACTACTGCCTCTGGCGTCAGGTGTTGCAGTTGGAGACGCTCTACCAGGAGGTCAACAACGAGGTGCGTGAAATGCACGATTATCTACAACTGCGCTTTGAAGAGCAGCGCGTAAAGCAGTCAGAGCATCTGAATCGTGTAGTGTCAGGTTTAACAGGTGTCACAGTAATTTGTGTGCTGCCTAACCTTGTCGTGAGCGGCTTGGGAATGAATGTAAGTGTGGTGGAACAGTGGGACAAATCGTGGGGCAATTACGGGTGGGTATGGTATGTGCTCTTGGCGTTCGTGATGGGATTCGTTATATTAATAGCCATCTTGCTTTGGGCGCGTCGTCCACGGAAGCCGTTCTAACGCCACTTATCATTTCAGGTACACTACTGCCACGGAGGTTGGCTATGTCCATTAAGGAACAACTGATTGAGGGTTTGAACACCGATTTAGCGAACGAGTACCAAGCGATTATCACCTACATTACCTACGGCGCGACGGTGACGGGCATCTATCGCGAGGAGATGAAGGAGTTCTTTATGCGCGAAGTGCCCGACGAACTGCGCCACGCCGAGTATTTGGCGAACAAAATCGCTGCGCTGGGCGGGACTCCGACTACCACGCCCGTTGCCGTGCCCCCCGCCCATGACCTGAAGCAGATGCTGATGAATGTGCATCGCGCCGAAGAGGAGACCATCGCCCGCTACCTACAACGCCGCGACCAGGCAGAGCAACTGGGCGACTTCGGCTTGGTGAACGATCTGGAAGACATCATCTCGGACGAGACCAAGCACAAGGAAGCGATTGAGATGATTCTACGGGGGTTGTAAGCCTACTCGTATCGCAACGCTTCCACAGGATCCCGACGCGCGGCGCGGTAGGCAGGCAGCACGCCGAAAATCAGCCCCACTGCGCCGCATACAGATAATGCCAGCGCAATCGTGGAGGGCGTGACCTCAGGTGTGAGCACTGTGAAGTGGTCAATCGTGACGCACGCGCCCCAGCCAATCACCACACCCATCAGCCCGCCTAGCAAGGCAATCAGGAACGCCTCAATCAGGAACTGCCAGAAGATGTCGCGCTGCTTCGCCCCCACCGTTTTGCGGATGCCAATCTCGCGCACGCGCTCGGTTACGCTCATCAGCATCACATTCATGACGCCGATACCGCCCACCACCAGCGCAATCGAGGTAATCCCCGTCAGCGCGACTGACACGATTTGTAGTAGGGTGAACAGTCGCCCCAAGAGTTCCTCTTGAGTGAGTACCGTGAAGTCCTCGCTGCCGCCGTGACTGCGCAGCACAGCGGCGTGGATTTGCGACTGCAGGCGCGTGGGTTCGATATCGGGCGCGGTTTGGGCGATCACGCGATGAATTTGCTGGCTGTCCATCGCCTGTTGCAACGCGCGGATGGGCGCGTAAATCGCGAACTCAAAACCGCCGCTGCCCAGCAGGGAACGGCTCGTATCCTCCGCCGTAACGCCAATCACGCGAAAGGGTTTCCCATTCAGCCGTACTTGTTTGCCCACAGGGTTTTTGTCGCCGAACAGCTGCTCCGCGGGCTTAGGACCGAGAACGCATACGAACTGGTCGGCTTCTGCTTCGGTGAAGAACCGCCCATATTTGAGTGTGTGGGGGCGCATCTCGAACCACTCGGGGGTTGTGCCCAGAATCAGCGCGGCGTCCGCCCAGCGGTCGCCCCGTTGCGCCGCGCCCGCCACGAACATAATGGGCGCGACGCGCCGCACCCCTGCCACTTGCGCCACCGCCTGAATGTCGCCCTCACGCAAGGTGCTCAGCCCAATAAAACTCATCGGGTTGAACGGGTTCTCCGCGCTGAGCCTGCCAGGCAGCACAATCACCAAGTTCACACCCAGCGACTCTACTTGGCTAACCACATCACGCTGCACGCCCTTGCCCAGCGACACCAGCACCACAATCGCCGCAACGCCTACCGCCATGCCCAAACCACTGAGCAGAGTGCGCCGCGGGGTCATCCAGATCGATTCCAACGCCGCTTGGAAACTTTTTTTCAGCATCGCCCGTATACCTAATATGAAGGAAATCGGTGAATAGTTCCGAACATAAAGCGCAAAACACTCTTGGGGGGTGTAAAGAAATTGCGTCGATGTGCCATAATATTAAGTGGGAACGAGTTCACCTTCCTTCCTTGGGGGTGGCAGGCTTTGCTCTCCTTTCACTGCCACCCTCCTTTTTATTACCCCCTTGAAACTTTTGATCGTCCTATAGGGTATAATTGCGTAGCCACCGAGGCGCCGTACCCAAGTGGCTAAGGGGAAGGTCTGCAAAACCTTTATTCGTGGGTTCGATTCCCACCGGCGCCTCCAGAACTTAACTTCCACTGGCGTTCCCATTCGTCGGTGTTGGCTCCCCAATTACCTCCACAGGCGCGTGTAGCCACTGTCCGTCCACGTACACGCTAATCACGCCGCGTCCGGGCTGCAAGGCGCGAAATCTGCCCCACTGGTCGATGAAGCCCAGCGCGCCTGTGCCCCACACGGCTTCCCATGTGGAGATGGGTTCGTCGCCGCGCATCAGGCGGAAGCGTACTTGCTCACCCACGCGCAGTGTCGCCTGGGGCGGCTCGATGCGGTAATCGGTGTAGCGCGATAGGCTGGGGCGTTGTGCGTCGTCATACACCAGCCATGCATTCGCGACGGGACGCTCGGTTCCATCGGAAGGGCTGTTCACCACTAAGTTGCGCACGACCAGCGTGGTGGAGCCGCCGCCGTCTAAGTTAATCGCATCCACTGCTCCGTAGCGCGCCAGGATTTGCGCTAATTCGAGAGTCGTTGCGCCCTGACTCTGGGGCTGGCGTCCGTCGACGGTAATCCAGATGAGTTCGCCTTCGGCGGTGCGCCCCACAGCAGTGCGTGGGTGGCGTCGTTCGACGAAGCTTTGCAGGTTGAACCCACCGCCCTGCTCTTGCGCGATCAGCACTTTGCCGTTGCGTATCAGCCAAGGACCGCCGGAGACGGCTTCCTGCACCTCGCGCCATCGTTCTGCGCCGTCGCCCCACAAGTCGACGCGAATCGTGACTCGGTTGCCCGGCTGCAAGGCTCGCAGGAACTCGGCTTGCGTGGCGGTACCGAACAACACGCCGCCTGTGGCGGGGATGGGCGCGGCGTTGCCTTCGCGCACCTCGCGCACAACGGCTTGCATAGTTGCCCCCACACGCACTGGGCGGGGCAGCGCATCCAAGACAACAGCCACGCCGCGCCCCGCTGCGCCTGCCGACGCCCCGTAAAACGGCGTGAACAGAACCAAATCGCCTTCTGCCTTCGCCGTGCGGTTGATGCCCGTTATCGCCAACCGTGAGCCGTCAGGACGAGTCACGCTGGCATCCAGGGCAGGGTCGCCCATCACCACTTGCCCCGTCGCTGTCCAGCCTACGCTCGGTCTGCCGGGGAACGGTTCACTGACCAGCTCGTAGTTGGCGATGCACAGCCCCAACGGGTCGCCCCCATCGAAAAAGTCGGCGTTAATCGCGGCGACGGCGCGGTGCCGCCACGCCATTCGGCTTGTCAGCTCGCGCCCGCGCAGTGCGCCCTCCGTCGCCACCACATCGTTGCCCAGCGTGGAACGGAACGTGACTGCTTTCGCTGGTGTTATCCGCACGCCCTGAATCGCCAGTGGCGGATTCGCCGAAATCTCCTGAAATAACACAATATGGGGACTGATTCGCTTCTCGATACGCTCGGCTCTTGGAGCCTGAAACGCGGGCGCGAACGCCCACAACAGACCAACCAGCAACGCCCAAAGGCGCAAGCGATGGATTCGCATCAACGCAATTGTACCTGATGTGGGCTACGCCTGCAGTTGTCGATACAACGGTGCGGTTTGCTCTACAGTGTGGCGGATATGGAACTTATCGGCGGTGCGCAGGGCGTTCTGGGAGAGTTCGAGTGCAAGGGACGGCTCTTGCAGCAAACGCAACGCGGCTTGGGCTAAAGCGTCGGGATTCTCGCGGGGAACCAGTAGCCCTGTGCGTTCGTGTTCGATGAGGCGGCGCATGGTGGGGATGTCTGTTGCGACCACCGGCAGCCCACAGGCGATGGCTTCCATAGCGGATAGCCCCAAGCCCGCCTCGCGCGCGGGGGCGAGCAACACATCGACGGCGGCGTAGAGCTCCTCTACTGCGCTCCAGTAGCCGAAAAAGCGCACATGGTGCGGTCGGCTGCACTGCGCGACGATTTTCACCAGGCGCGTGTTGTCGGGTCCGTCGCCCGCCAGCCACAAGTCCGCTTCGGGGTACTGCGCCCACACGCGCTCCATCGCCTGGATCGCGATATCGAAGCCCTTGTAGCGCACGAACCTACCTACACACAGCAGAATTGGTCGGTCTTGCGGCACAAAGAACTGATCGCGCATCGCCTCGCGGCGGGGCAGCTTCTCAAAGCGTTGCAAATCGATACCGCCAGGCACAATATGAATGCGCATCGGGGGCACGCCGCCGTGCACCAAGCCCGCTTTCACCTGGTCGGAGACGGCGGTAATCGCGCGTGGATACTGCGCAATCCACCGCCACAGGGCGCGCACGAACGCGCTCTTGCTCAGTAGCAAGTGATGCACTGTCCACAGCCACGGGTAGCGGTTGCGGAACGCCCATGCGCATATCCAGCCCGCACGCACGCCGTGGCAGTGAACGAAAGGAAATTCGCCTGCCCGCTCGCGTAGGGTGCGTACCGCGCGCGAATCGGCGATTAGCCCCGCGCGGTCGCGAATGAAGTCGGGTCCTGTCAGCGTGGGCACGTAACCGAACTCGGGGAGGTATTTGATTAGCCCTTGTACATGGCGCAGCATACCGCTGCTGCTGGGGCGCACAACAATCAGCACGGGCGTGTGCTCGCGCCCGTCGCCGAAATCGGGTTGCTCGTTGGGCACAATCGTCGGTCGCTCCAGCAGCAGGTTGCTCATCGCGGTACAGGTATCGCCTCCAGCAGGCTCATCAGGATACGGTCGGCGTTCAGCCCTTCCACCTCCGCTTCGGGTTTGAGGATGAGGCGGTGGCGCAGCACGGGCAACGCCATCTGCTTCACATCATCAGGCGTCACAAAACCACGCCCGCGAATCGCCGCCAACGCTTTGCTCACCAGTAGCAGCGCGATGCCCGCGCGCGGACTCGCGCCCACTAACAAATACTCATTTTGGCGCGTGCGACGCACTATCTGCAGGATATAGTCGCGTACCTCGTCGCTGACCTGAATCTCGCGCACCATCGCCCGAATGCGCTCCAACTCACTTGCGTCCATCACGGGGGTCAGCCCGACCTGCTCCAGCTGATGCGAACGAAAGCCTGCATCGTGCAGCCTCAGAATCGCCCGTTCCTCGTCTTCAGCGGGGTAGTCCATCACCACTTTTAGCAGGAAGCGGTCTAACTGCGCTTCGGGCAACGGGTATGTGCCTTCGTACTCGATGGGGTTCTGCGTGGCGAACACCATAAACGGCTTGGGCAGCGGGTGCGATGCGCCGTCGATGGTCACCTGTCGTTCTTCCATCGCTTCCAGCAGCGCGGACTGGGTTTTCGGGGGCGTGCGGTTCACCTCGTCCGCCAATATGATATTGGCGAAGATGGGTCCAAAGCGCACGCGGAACTCGCCCGACTGCGCTTCAAAAATAGTTGTGCCTATAAGGTCGGAGGGCATCAGGTCGGGCGTGAATTGCACGCGGCGGAACTGCAGTCCCAGCGTTTGGGCGATCACGCGCACCAGCAGTGTTTTGGCGATGCCGGGCACGCCTTCAATCAGGATGTGTCCGTCGGCAAGTAGGGCGCACAGGGCTTGCTCAATCACATCCTGCTGCCCCACAATCACGCGCCCGATTTGCGATTCCACGCGCTGCAGCGACTCGCGGACGGCTTCAACCGTAATCACGCTCAGTACCTCGGGTCGTGGTGGAAGTGATGGTGGGTCTCCAGCCATCGGATGGTGCCGCTGCGCGAACGCATCACGACCGAGTGGGAAATCGCGCCCCAGCCCGTATAACGCACACCGCCCAAGAGGTTTCCACCCGTGATTCCTGTAGCGGCGAACACCACGTTGCCCCACGCGAGGTCTTCCATCATCAGCACGCGCTCCACATCGTCGGTGCCGAGCAGTTGCTGGGCGCGTTCGCGCTCCTGTTCGTTGCGGAACACAAGCCGCGCCTGAATCTCGCCGCCCATACATAGCGCAGCGGCGGCGGACAGCACGCCTTCCGGCGCGCCACCGATGCCCATTAGCACATCAATCTCGCCCTGCGGGTCTAACGCCTCCAGCGCAAGCGACAGATCGCCGTCGGACACCAGCCGAACCCGCGCTCCTGCTTGGCGTATCTCGCGAATCAGTTGCTCGTGGCGCGGGCGGTCCAGCATGCCAACCGTCAGGTCTTGCACCTCTTTGCCCAGACTCTTAGCGATCACCTTCAGGTTCATGCGTGGAGGCAGGGTGATGTCCACGGCGCCTTTGGCGGCGGGTCCCACCACGAGTTTGTCCATATAAATATCGGGTGCGCGGAGTAGTTTGCCCTCGCCTTCGATGGCGGCGGCGACGACACTAATCGCGCCGGGCTGCCCAGTGGCGACGAGGTTCGTGCCCTCCACGGGGTCGACGGCGATTTGCACGGCGTTGCCGTTGCCCGTGCCGAGTTCCTCGCCGATATAGAGCATCGGCGCCTCATCACGCTCGCCCTCGCCAATCACCACGACGCCTTTCATATCGATGTCGCCCAGTGTGCGGCGCATCGCCTCGCACGCGGCTTGGTCTACCGCGTGACGGTCGCCCTTGCCAACCCAACGACCGGAACTGAGCGCAGCCGCCTCAGTCGCCCGTACAAAATCCATGCCCAAGTTTCGATCCATAGAATGTCACCTCATGTGCTGTGTCTACACTGACAGGGGTTAGTTTCGACGGGGGGGTGTGGTTTCCTGCTGAGTGTGAGAGAAACAAAAACGCCCCGCGCGGGGCGGGGCGTTCGTAGCATTTAGTTGCAGTTGCCCGGATCATTGCGGTTCGGGCAGTTACGACACGGTGTGCCGTTCGCCCGACGAGACGCGATGCCCCAAAGGTTGAACTGACCCTGATAGGGACCCGCCTCACCCACATCGAACAGGCGCGCCTGCTTACCATCCCACGTCTGCACGGTGCTGTTCGCGCCCTCGCGCAGGCGTCCCTTAACCGTGCGCGCGTGTCCATCGACGAAGTTCGCACCTGCCAAGCCATTATGGCGTGCCTGCAGGTACGACTGAATCGTAGTTGGCGGACCCAGCGTGCCGTCGTACAGCATCGAGGTCTCCACGGGGTACTCAATCTGCGCCAGTGCCACGGGTGGGCTTTGCACAATCAGCCCCGGCACGTTCCCGTTCTCGAATACGCACCAGTTGAAGATGTAGCCTGAATAGCGGAAGTTCGGTATTGCGCAGACCGGCACACCGAACGAGCCGAAGCTACCCACCACATCGAATGCCTGACGATCGGAAGGGCAAATAACGACATCGGTATTCTTGATGTACGGATACATCGCGTTGTAGAGTGTGAAGATACAGGGTTGGTTGTTCTGCACGGTCAGGTAGATGCTGAAGGGGAATCGCTCGTCGTAGTCTTGTACGTATTGTAGCACGCCCAGAGCGACCTGCTTCATGTTGTTCGTACACTGGGTCTGACGCGCTTTTTCACGCGCCTGCGCAAACACTGGGAACAGGATCGCCGCTAAAATTGCGATAATGGCGATCACCACTAGCAACTCGATTAAGGTAAAGCCTTTGCCTCGCATAATAGGTTTAGATTCGTTTTTTGAATAAAGGTTCCTGCACGAAACTATACGGGGACACGGGAGAAATTGGTATACTGTTGCTATGGCGCGAGTGAAAGCAGGTACGGCGAAGGTAGACATCACGCCCGATATTACTAAGATAAGGATTCAGTTAGGTGGCTATGGAGCGCGGCTCAACATGCCTCCGCGCGGCGTGCATGACCCCATCTATGCCCGCGTGTTGGCGTTGGAAGTTGGCAGCCAGCAAGTCGTGATTGTGGCATTAGACCACTTGTTAGTACCGGGCAGCCTCACGCGGAATGTGTTGGAGGCGACGGGGCTAAAACCCGAGCAGTTGCTGATGGGCGCGAGCCATACACACTGCGCCCCCGATGCGATGGGGCTGAATGAGCGGATGCGCTTCCCCTTACCCGGCGTGGGCACGTTCCTGCCAGAGTTTCTGCAGTTCACTACCGAACGCGTGGCGCAGGCAGTACAGGCAGCGCGACGCAACCTCCAAACCGCCGCCTTGCGCCTGAACGCGGCGGAGCTGCCCAATCTGAACCGCAATCGGCGCGGGCGCAGACTGGTCGACCGTACGATGAGTATCGCCCGAGTCGACAACGCACGAGGCAAGCCGATTGCTGCACTGATGGTCTACGCCGCGCACCCGACCATCTACTCGCACACGATGATGGAGGTCTCCGCCGAGTTTCCCGGCGTGCTGCAGAACACGGTGGAGCGCGAACTGGGTGGCGGCGCGGTTGCGCTGTACCTGAACGGCGCGTTAGGGGATGTATCCCCCGTCGCCGACGAGGGCAAAGACGAACACGACCGTGTGCAGCGTTACGGCTCCCAACTCTCCCAGCATGCTCTGCGCCTGATTCGCGAAGCCAAGCCTGCCGAGCCGAAGCTGCGCACGTGTCAAGTGAGTGCGAGGCTGCCCGAACCGCAGCCCCATCCGGAGTTTCAGCAGTCCGCAGGGCGCGAATACAAAGTGCCTGAAGCACTACTAAAACAGCTCGCCCGCCAGATTGTGCCTTCGAATGCGCCCATCCACGCACTCGCGCTGGGCGAGTTGCTGCTGGTGGGTTTTCCAGGGGAACCTATCAGCTCGCTGGGGCTGCAGGCACGCGAGGTAGGGCGCGAGGCAGGCTTCCGCTATGTCGCGCCTGTGGGACTTGCGAACGACTGGATTGGCTACATCCTCACTCGCCACGAGTACCTCAAGGGCGGCTACGAAGCGACTGTCTCCTTCAACGGACCCGACGCAGGCGACACCGTGATGCAAGCCGTGCGCGAGGCGGTGCGGGTGCTTTGATAAATCCTTCCCGTGAAAACGCTACCGAAACGAAACGGCGCAGCACTGTTGTATAAAATCAAGACTCTGGGTATAATACGCCTCATCACGGACCCTTCTGGCTTTGCGTAGCGAAGCCCCGAAAATCTATGGTCCATAGGAGGGTAAATATGGAGCATCCACGCTACTACGAAACGATGGCGATTCTGCCGACCTCGCTGGACGAGGAGCAAGTAAGCGCGATTATCGAGCGTGCGCGCAGCGTGCTGGAGAACCACGGTGCAACGGTACATACCGCGCGTGTGTGGGATAAGCGCAAACTGGCGTATGAGATTAAGAAACACAAGGAGGGCGTCTACCTCCTGTTCCGCTACGAAGGGCAGCCCGCCGCAGCCGAAGAGCTGAACCGCATCCTCAAAATCAACGAGGATGTCATCCGCTACCGCACCTTCCGCCTGGAGCCGGAGGAGTTCGCCAAATCCTCGTAAGGGGAGGCATCTATGAACTACAACCGCATCATTCTGGTCGGACGACTGACCCGCGACCCGGAGCTACGCGCGACGCCCGATGGTATGTCGGTCGTGCGCTTCTCCATCGCGGTCAATCGCCCCACACGGCAAGGCGAAGAGTCGCAGGCGGACTACTTCGATGTGGTGGCGTTCCGTCAACTCGCAGACACGGTGGCGAACTACACCACCAAAGGGCGACTGGTGTTGGTAGAGGGCAAATTACAGACCCGCAGCTACACCGACCGCGAGGGCAACAAGCGCAAAGCATATGAGATACTCGCGGATACGGTGCGCTTTCTGGAGCGGATGCGCGATGCGGAGAGTGAGCCGAGCGAGTACGACACCTCCACTGCGCCTGTCGCCGCTGCTACACCGCGCACGGTGCAACGCACTGCGCACCCTACACCTACGTCTGAACCCGAGAACGACTACGACATCGATTTGGATACGGGCGACTTCGATGACGTCGCCGATGACCCATTCCGCTAAGGAGGAGAACCGATGGCATACGAGCGATTGGATTTGGCAAAGAAGCGCGAGGATGACGAGTTAGAGTTGGGCAAGCGGCGTGTGGTGCGCCGTCGCCGTAAGAACGTCTGCCCGGAAGATAGCTACTTCGATTATAAAGACGTGGCGACGCTGCGCCGCTACACCACCCCAGAGCGGGGCAAAATCCTGCCGCGCCGACAGACGCACCTGTGCGCCAAGTGCCAACGCCGACTGGCGATGGCAATCAAACGCGCCCGCGAGCTCGCGCTGTTGCCCTACGTGGCGTCCTGATAGGAGCCGACTATGCACCCCTTAGACGAGCGCGGGCTGCTGTCTCAGTTAGACCCGCACGGTATGATGGCGCTCACGCTGGACTTTCCCGCCCAGTGTGAGCGCGCGATGGAAATTGCCAGCCGCGCCGCCCTACCTCAGCTGCCCCGCACACCGCGGCAAGTCGTCGTGTGCGGTATGGGCGGTTCAGCCATCGGCGGCGACTACTTGCGCGCCCTGTTCGAAGAGTATGGCAGTCTGCCCGTACAGGTGATACGCGATTACCACCTGCCTCACAGTGTGGACGTGCATACCCTCGTGTTCGCCGTGAGCTATTCGGGCAATACGGAGGAGACCTTATCGTGCTATCAACAGGCATGCGAGCGCGGCGCGATGATTCTCGCCGTTTCCAGCGGAGGCGAGTTGCAACAGCGCGCCCACGCCGACGGCGTGCCTCATATTCAAGTGCCGGGCGGGCAGCCCCCGCGCACGGCGTTGGGCTACCTGTTCATCCCGCTGATGCGTCTTGCGGAACGGTTGGGGCTGCTGCCCGACCTGAGCCAGCCCTACGCGCAGATGCTGACTCGCCTCGTGCAAACTCGCGCCGCACTGCAGATGGAGGTTCCCTACGCGCAGAACCCCGCCAAGCAACTCGCGCAGGCGTTGCACGGGCGCATCCCGCTGATTTACGGCTCTGGCGGCGCGCGCGCCACAGTCGCGATGCGCTGGAAAGGGCAAATCAACGAGAACGCCAAGCAACACGCTTTCGCCTACACCTTCCCCGAACTGAACCACAACGAGATTCTCGGCTGGGTGAAGGCATCCGAGCAAGCCCCGAACTGGAGCGTAGTCGTCCTGCGCGACCCCGACGAAAGCGCGAAAATCCGCACACGCATCGAAGTCACCCATCGCCTCGTAGGCGAGCGCGCCACTTGGCAAGAACTCACCGCCGAAGGCGCAACGCAACTCGAACGCCTGATGCATCTGACCTACTTCGGCGACTTCGTAAGCCTCTACCTTGCCTTCCTGAACGGCGTCGACCCGGAGAATATCGACTATATCAATATCCTGAAGTCGGAACTGGCGAAGGTTGCCGGTTGAGTTTAACGAGCAATCGGGTGATGGGTTGCATCCCTCAAGAATAGTACGGGGTTTTTTGACCCCCTCCTTCAGGTTCCCCCTGCAAGCAGGGGGAACCATTTAGGGTGTGGTTCCCCCTCGCGTAGGGGGGTGAGCGTTTTTTCTAACCCCCTCCTTTAGGT
>CAYVKB010000052.1:0-17460 GCA_964451985.1 uncultured Fimbriimonadales bacterium
GTGATTTGCTGAATGTCCGTTTCATAGTATCCTCCTACCACCTTGTTTGAAGGGGCTGAAGGTGCAAACCGCACCCCCCACCCCTTGACGGACGGCAGTATAGTTGTAAACGATCGCGCGTGGGAAAGTCGAGAGCTGTGGTGGGTAGAACAGGCTTTGGTTTACATACCCCTTGTAAACCTTTTTATTACACCACACACGGCGACTTGGCAGAATCAACAACTCCTTGGCGAATGTGCCTGTCACCGACGCCTTTGCTACTTGGTGAGCGACATGCGACAGGTGTACGACTGGAACGGGGCGTGGTTGTATCGGAACGAGCTGACGGAGAGCGGTGGTTTGGTGAAGGTCGGCGTGCGGTGGTATGACCCTGCGATGGGCAGGTTCCTGCAGCAAGACCCGTGGCTGGGTTCGCTCTATGCCCCCCTCACGCTGAATGCGTATGCTTACTGCGTGAATGACCCTGTTGGATGGGTTGACGACAGAGGAAAGCGCCCCAGAAGAGTAAAATGTCCTCACTGTGGACATGAGTTTGATGTGGGACATCCTGGCGGGGTTGAAGGTGCAATTGTAGTACGCGACCCTAGTGGGACGATTTGGGCTGACATTCCCTTGAAATACGGGGATAGAGGTCCTGCGGCGGGCTTCACAGTCCCTCCTGGCTCCCCAATAGCTCTTCGTTGCGGTTATCGGGTACCTGCTCCACCGAGGGGAGGATTGGGAGGAATGGCAAAAAGGTGGCGCGAGTTCGATAGATGGCGGGATGCGTACACTGAGAACTTGGATAAGCAAGCGGAAAGGCTTGATAATGACTATTGGTGGGAACGATGAATAGACTCAAACGCCTGCCTACTGTTGCCTTTGTGGCGGTGATGGGATTGCTAATCACCGTCACGATAGGCGTTTCTGCCTACTCGTGTATGCTCGAACCTTTTCGCGACGCCATACGAGTAAGCGACATCCTCATAGACGGACTGTCCGCTAATGACATGGATTTAGTGAGCAGGGCAACCGACTGTGAGGAGTGTGCCTCGCGTCTCAGAGGGCAGTGGGCTAAAGCGACTAGTCAGTGGGGCGCTTTGCGGTCGCGGCGCTTTCAGCGTGTTGTGTTAGCTAGCGAACTCGGCGCGAGCAAACGACCACTACCTCTGGTATGTGGTACGAGGTGGAGTACGAGATGGATTTTGACAAGCAGTCTAAGGTGCAGGTTGTAGTGATTGTGGAACGCTCCTCAGGGGCGGCAAGTCAGGCGGTTGACATACGCTGGCGGCGAGTGGTTCGAGTGCCACTATAGCCATAGCGGGTGTAGCAATCACCGATGCGTTCGGCGATTTGGTGAGCGGGATGAGGCAAGTGTACGACTGGAACCGCGCGTGGTTGTATCGGAACCAGCGTGTACATGGTATAGTTATAGCATGCCGACACTTCAAGTAGAGCTCAGTGAGGAGGAGTATCAGCGGTTGAGCGAGTGGGCGCGTGAACAAGGGCAACCTGTGGACGCATGGCTCCGCGAAGTCCTCCGCGCCGCAGCACAACGCCGCGCTCACGCTATCGATCACCAAAAAGCGTTCCAGACTTGGGTGCAGCGCCATGCATCGGATGACGCGCCTCCCCTGCCCCTCGAAACGCTACGCCGAGAAAACCTCTACAGGGAGTTCGGCTTGTGACCTGTCTTATCGATACGAATGTTGTTTTACGCTTGGTGCAACGCAACGCACCTGAACATCCTCAAGCGGTTCAGGCGATTGAACACCTGCTTCGCGTGGGTGTGGAGGGGGTGATTGCCTCGCAGAACTTAGCGGAGTTCTGGAGTGTAGCAACGCGCCCCTCAGAAGCGAACGGTCTAAACTGGACCGTTGAGCGAACCTGGCAGGCGATTACCGACTTAGAATCGCTTTTTACAGTGCTCCACGAGTCCGAGCGGGTTTACCAAGAGTGGAAGCGACTGGTGTCGCTGTGCGAGGTGAGTGGGCGTCAGGTGTATGACGCCCGTTTGGCAGCTTTTGTGTGCGCTTACCGCATCGATTGGCTGCTCACCTTCAATGTGGAGGACTTCCGACGCTATGCCGAGATACAAGTGGTTCATCCACGAGAGGCAGTCCAGCGGATTCGTTTCGGGATTTAGATGGTGTCAGGCGAATTGGCAGGAGTGAATTAACTCGTCGGCGAATGTAGTGATTACCGATGCGTTTGGCAACTTGGTGAGCGGCATGCGACAGGTGTACGACTGGAACGGGGCGTGGTTGTATCGGAACGAGCTGACGGAGAGCGGTGGTTTGGTGAAGGTCGGCGTGCGGTGGTATGACCCTGCGATGGGCAGGTTCCTGCAGCAAGACCCGTGGCTGGGTTCGCTCTATGCCCCCCTCACGCTGAATGCGTATGCTTACTGCGTGAATGACCCTGTGAACGCGGTGGATCCTGATGGAATGCGCTCAAGGATACCTGGATGGGTCAGAGGTGTGGGAGTGGTACTCGTTGCTGTCGGTGTGGTTGCATCCTCCCCAGGAGCAGTCGTAGTTGGCACAATCATATGGGGCTCGGAAGAACTCCTTGATCTTTGGGAAAAATGGGGCAAGTTCTCTTGCCAAATTCATCGTACCATCTATCGTGGCGGACCTTATCATCCCATTATTGGGTATCCTGGAGCCATCTGAGGAGAGAGAAAAGAATGGATTTCCATGACTTTGCTCCACAGGTCGGCTTAGCAGTGGTAGGCGTTTCTGCTATAGTAATAGGCTATTGTTGGTGACGCACTGCCCACTCTTCCCAGCGTCGCTACTATGCCAAGTGGCTGCAGGCATTCGTGATGGTAGGAACGGCTTTTCTCTATCGCTTAGTGTTGGAGCCGAAGTGGGATCACCTTGCATTATTTTGGCGTTTGATCCCGCTCGTGCTTCTGGTCTATAGTGCATGGTTGCTTGGACAGGCGCGTAGATTCAAGGCTTTGCGTGGTGGTTCTGCAGTTGACTCATAGGAAGAGGTATCCAAAACCACGCTGGAGTACGACCGTGAGCAAAAGTTGCCCCTCTACGCGCAGGCGGGTATCCCCGAATGCTGGATTGTGAACCTGCAGGAGCATGTGCTGGAAGTGTATCGCGAGCCTGCAGGTCCCCGCTACAAATCCCTACGCTACTACACGCCCGACGAGAACGTTAGTCCCCTGTTTGATAGCAGTCTGAGTATTCTTGTTGCCAGTCTGTTTGCGCCTGCGAAGAGAGCCACCGAAACACAAGAACGGAAGGATTGAGGTTCACTAATGGGGCGCGCCGCGGACACGCCCCTACAGTCCTACCGACGTAGGCATAGGCAGTACGCATCCCTTTACTTCGTGGACGCTCTCACCCTGAGTAAACCTGCAAATCAGGTTGCCTGCAGGATTCCCCCCAAACGCGCAGAACTGAAAAAGCGCTATGAAAGTGGTCGCAATTTTACCACCGTCGGAACAGGTGCAGGCGCAGGCGGCGATGGTGCGTGCGCTTTTTTCAGGGCACACAGTGGAACTCGCAACCAACGCCGAGGAACTCGCGCCCCATCTGCCCGATGCGGAGGTGCTCATTTCCACCGCCTTTACGCCCCTCACGCGCGAGATGCTGCAAACCGCGACGCGCTTGCGTTTCATTCAGGTTGCAGGTGTGGGCGTCGACCATGTAGATACGGACGCGGCGCAAGAGCTGGGCATCACCGTCGCCGCTGTAACGGGCGCGAACACCGTCAGTGTCGCTGAGCACGTGGCGATGGTCGCCCTTGCGCTGATGAAGGGACTAATCCCCGCCCATAACATGCTGGCGCAGGGGCAGTGGTCGCTTCCGTACTGGATTGCTCACGCTCGCGATATTCAGGGCAAAACGGTCGGCATTGTTGGCATGGGGCGCATCGGACGCGAAGTGGCGTCGCGTCTGCTGCCCTTCGGCGTAACTACCTTCTACTACGATGTGAACCCACTCCCCCCCGAACAGGAAGAGCAACTCGGCGCGACCTATCTGGAACTGGACGCGCTGCTGCCAGAGTGCGATATTATCACGTTGCACATGCCCCTCACGCCTGAAACGCGCGGGCTGTTCAACCGCGAGCGGCTGTTCTCGATGAAGCAGGGTGCGTTCCTGATTAACACCGCCCGCGCCGAACTGATCGACGAAACAGCGTTGGTAGAAGCCCTGCAGGGGCACTTAGGCGGCGCAGCCATCGACGTGTTCTCGCCTGAACCGCCCCCGCCTGACCACCCGCTACTCAAACTGCCCAACGTCATCCTCACCCCGCATGGCGCAGGTGTCACGCAGGAGGCGCAACAGCGCATTGCGCAGGGCGTGATTCAAAACGTACTGCGCTTCCTCGAGGGCAGACCACTTGCGGATGTGGTGGTGCAGGGCACACGATAAGGCAGGAATCAACTGCAGAGCGTGTAAATTTGATAACGATGCCTGTTCTGACACCTGCGCGACGGCGCGCAGAGACGACACTTGCGCCGTTTGGAGAGTTGGTGGGCTTGGACTTAGCCGACCGCCCTGCGCTGCGCCGCCTAATACCGAAGGCGGGGCAGCCGTGGCGCACGGTTCCCCCTGTGAACGCCTACGAATTGCAGCAACGGTGCGACTGGCTAAGCAAGCGCAGCATTAAGAACGAGAGTAAACACTTCGCACTGCGCCTCGCAATCAGTATGTGCGACCTGACCACGCTGGAAGGCGCGGACACGGTGGAGAAGGTGCGCCGCCTGTGCAGCCGCGCACGCAATCCTTACGCCCCACGCGAGGGCATGCCCGACGCCCAAGCTATCGCTGCGCCGCCCGTTGCCGCCGTGTGCGTGTACCCCAACTTCATCGCCGTTGCCAAAGACGCCTTGCAAGGCACTACTATCAAGGTCGCCGCCGTCGGCACAGCGTTCCCCTCAGGGCAATATCCGTTCCACCTGCGCCTCGCCGATGTGAAGTGGGCAGTACGCGAAGGTGCAGATGAGATTGATATGGTCATCAATCGCGGCGCATTCCTGCAGGGCGACTACCGGAGCGTATTCGACGAAATCGCGAAGGTGAAGGACGCTTGTGGCGAGCGCGTACACCTGAAAGTGATTCTGGAGACGGGCGAGCTAGGCGATTACGACGCAATCCGTAAAGCCTCGCATGTCGCACTGATGGCAGGGGCGGACTTTATTAAGACCAGCACGGGCAAAATCCAGCCCGCTGCCACGCTGCCCACAACGCTGGTGATGCTGGAAGCAATACGCGACTTTTACGACACCACCGGGCGCGCCGCTGGCATGAAACCCGCAGGTGGCATCCGCACCGCCAAAGACGCGATACGGTACTTGGTGCTGCTGTACGAAACGCTGGGCGAGGAATGGCTGAACCCCGAACGGTTCCGATTCGGCGCAAGTTCGCTGCTAAACGACCTGCTGCGCCAACTGGTGAAACAACTTACAGGCAGCTATCGCGCTGATGATGAGTTTGCATATGACTGACCATCCAGTCAAATTTCACAGTTTTTCTGCAGGAAACTGCTAAGTGGTGTATAATAGGACATCCCACAGGAAGGTGACGGCTATGTTTGGAAAACGAAACGGCTTTACGCTAATCGAGTTGCTGGTGGTGATTGCCATTATCGCGATTCTGGCAGCAATCTTATTCCCTGTGTTCGCTCAAGCGCGTGAAAAAGCGCGCCAGACCCAGTGTATGAGCAACCTCCGTCAGTCGGCGACTGCGGTGCTAATGTACGCCCAGGACGCCGACGAGCGGTTCCCGATGGCAATCTACGCGCCCGCGCCGCGTCAAAATGGTGGCAACTGTGTGATGACGGTGTTTGATGCGATTCAGCCCTACATGAAAAATACAGGCATTATGCAGTGTCCCAGCGACCCGCGCGCGCTCTACATGAATGCCGCGTTCCAAGCGCTGATGGGCTACCCATCCTGCACACTGCCGGAGACCATCAGCTACATGTACAACTACGACGTGATCCGAGCAGGGCGCACGCCGCTGGGTTCTGGCTCGATTAGCGGCGGCACGGTCGCGCTGGCAGAGATTCCGCTGGTTGCCGAAACCACGATGATTTTCGACGCCGACATCGCGCTTTCGGGCAGCTGCAACTTGATGCGCCGCCAACCCAACGATACCAACATCCAGTTCCCCATCCCCATCCGACCGCGCCATAACGAGTTCGTACAGACGAACTTCGTGGACGGACACGCCAAACCCGTCAAAGGGCGCAAGTATCAGGGCACGGACTGCTTCTATCTCTATCCGGGGCAGGCTGCGAACCCGCCCTTCATCGCACGCACCGAGCTTTGGTGCGTTGGTTCGGGCCCCTACACGCGATACTGTGGACTGCCCGCCAACAACGCCTTCAATAGCTGCCGACCGTATCTGGAAGGCATCGCCGATCAGGACACGCTGGGTTCGTGTTATCGCGCCCTGCGCTAAACCGAACTAACAGTAAAATTTCTGGAACTTAATGCAATGTTCCAGAGTCTATACACAGAGCATCGAGGAGGAGACATTATGCGAAGGGGCTTTACACTGATTGAGCTGTTAGTTGTTATCGCCATTATCGCGATTCTGGCAGCAATCTTATTCCCTGTGTTCGCTCAAGCGCGTGAAAAAGCGCGCCAGACCCAGTGTATGAATAACCTCAAGCAGATGGCGACGGGCGCCATCTCGTACATCCAGGACTACGACGAGAAGTTCCCGATGGCAGTGTACGCGCCTGCGCCGCGTCCAGGCGGCGGCAACTGCGCCTTCACGCTGTTCGACGCTGTCTTTCCCTACATCAAGAATCTGGACATTACCAAGTGTCCCAGCGAGCCGAATGCGCTGTACCTGAACCGCGGCTTCCAGGTTGTGTTGAATATGCCCACTTGCAACCTGCCTGAGACGATTAGCTACATGTACAACTACGACCTGCTTCCGCCCGGACGCACGCCCATCGACCAGAACCCGCCTGCTGTGAGCCGCGGCACCGTGTCCATCGCCGAAGTGGAGTTCCCTGCGGAGACCACTATCAACTTCGACGCTGACCTGGCACTGGGCGGCACGGGTAATGTGCTGCGCCGTAAGCCCAACGATACAAGCATCTTCTTGATTGTGCCTGTACGCGCACGCCACAGCGAGTTTGTGCAAGCGAACTATGTAGACGGGCATGCGAAAGCGGTCAAAGCACGCAAACTCGGTCAAGCAGGCGCGGGCATGCAATATACTTATCCCGGAAACCCTGGTAACGACCCGTTCACAGGACGCTTTGGTCCTGACTTCTGGTGTGTGAGCGGTACGCCCTACGCGCGCTACTGTGGCACAACAGCGGGCGACGCCTTCAACAGCTGCCGCCCGTATCTGGAGGGCATTGCGAGCGAGGATAACCTGGGCAAGTGCTATAAGTACATACGCCTCTAATCCGCGCGTATGATCCTCACGCATCGCGCGTGGCTGCTGTTAGGACTGGGCGGGCTGGTTGCCTTACTGGGCGCTGCCCGCCCCGACCTATTGGGTCTGGTACTGTTGATTGACCTGCTTGCAGCGCTGGCAATTGCCGTCGATGCCTTCACTCTGCCCCGTGCCGACGCCTTCCAAGTGCAGCGCAGGCACGAGCGTGTGCTGTCGGTCGGGGCAGCGAATCGGATCGAGTTGCGCTTGGAGCATATGCTGACCACGCCGCGCCGCGCCCACCTACGCGACGAGCCGCCCCCTCTGTGCGACCACGACCAGCGCGAGTTCGCGATTACACTCTTGCCCAAACAGCCTGTGCAGGTAGTCTATCACCTCACGCCGCGCTATCGGGGCGAGGCGCGCTTTGAGGATGTATTTCTCCGTGTGGAAGGGCGTTTCGGGCTGACCGCACGCGACTACCGATTGCCCGCCCGCGAGATTGCGCCTGTGTACCCCAACCTGCTGCAGATGCGCGAGTACGACCTGCTGCGCCATCGCGGACGCCTGCAACAGATGGGCTTCCGCCAGCTGCGCCTGCGCGGGCAGGGCAGCGAGTTCGACGCCCTGCGTGAATACACTCCCGACGACGAATTCCGCCACATCGACTGGAAAGCCACCGCTCGACGCGGCAAGCCCATCGTGCGTGACTACCGCGCCGAACGCAGCCAAAATGTGATTCTGATGCTGGATGCAGGGCGCACCATGCTGGCAGAGGTAGAAGGCAAACGCAAGTTCGATGCTATATTAAATACCGCACTGATGCTTGCTTATGTGGCGACGCAGATGGACGATAAAGTGGGCGCATTGGTTTTTGCCGAGGAGATCGACCTGTTCAGCCCGCCCCAACGTGGCAAAGCGCAGGTGGGTAAACTGGTAGACACGCTTCACGCTGCTCAACCGCGCATGGTCGAGGCAGATTACATCTACGCTGCCACCTATCTGGCGAAGCGCTGGCGCAAGCGTTCTCTGATTGCGATTTTCACGGACTTAATAGACCCCGACGCCTCGCGCATGCTGCTCCACGCGGTGGGGGCATTACGCAAGCAGCATCTGTGCGTGGCGATTACCGTCGCCGACCCGCGCATGCACGCCCTCAGCCAACAGACGCCTCGTGAACCCGCCGATTTGTACCGCCGCGCCGTTGCCACTCAAACCCTCAACGACCGCCTCGCCGCGATGCGCACCCTCGAGCGCTTGGGCGTCCACTGCATCGATGCCGAACCCGATACGCTCGTCGCCAACCTTGTGAACTACTATATGCAGGTCAAGTCTCGCGGTGGACTGTAGCACGGACGTGACCTCCGTACTACTGCGGGGTATAATCCTACCGTTATGAGCGCGAAACGCCTTTCGCGGCGGGAGTTCCTACAGCAGGCGGCGGCAACTACTGCCCTTGCTGCGCTCGCTCCCCACGCGCTGGCTATTCCAACTAACAGGAGGGTATCCGCTATGGCTGAGATTCAGGTGTTTGAAGTCACTGCCAAACCCCTGCCCGAGAAAGTGTTCGAGACCGAGAAATTCGGCATCTCACGCAAGACGCACGAGGAACACTACAAGCTCTATCAGGGGTATGTGAACAAGACCAACGAGATCCGCCGCGCACTGGCGCAACTCACTTCCGACGACTTCAGCAAGGGCAACCAGAGCTACAGCCTGATTCGCTCGCTGAAGGTGGACTACACGTTCGCCTACGGCGGTTTCAAGAACCACGAGCTGTACTTTGAGAATATCGGTGGCGGCGGTTCCGAGCCGAGCAGCGAGCTGCGTGCTGCGCTCGCCCGCTACTTCGGCTCCTATGAACGCTGGCTGGAAGACTTGAAAGGCACGGGCATGGGCGGTCGCGGTTGGGTGTGGCTCGCTTACGACCACGACGATGGCAGCCTGTTCAACTACATCGGCGACGCGCAGAACACCTTCCACATGTGGAACTGCACGGTGCTGCTGGCGATGGATGTGTACGAGCACGCCTACTACCTGGACTTCCAGACGGCGCGCGCTCGCTACATCGATGCGTTCATCCAGGCAATCGACTGGAACGTGGTGAACGCGCGCTACGAAGCCGCGCTGCGCATGAAAGCTGGTGGCTAATCCTATCAGGGGTACGACGGCATCTCCGCCGTCGTACCCTACTTGGAGATAGTAGTTTTACGGAGGACAACCTAAAGCAGTGCTTCAGTAACCTCGACTTTGGTATCCCTATAAAGCCTTTCCAACCGTTTTGCGTCGGGCAAGCCCAACACGGCGGCGGTGGTAGCAAGACTATCGGAAGTAATCCCGTCGGGGGCGCGCACGCGTGCCAACACGAGTTTGGTCAGTCCCAAGCCTGTGCGCGGATCGATGATATGAGCGTACCGTTTGCCGTCGATCTCCACGAACTGCTCCGTGCTGCCGGAGGTGGAGAGGGCGGCGTTGTGAAGAGTCAGGAAGCCCTCACCTCCTAGCCTCTCTCCTACAACGCGAGCTGCGTGTTGAGGGTGAAGACCTATATCGATACGCCATCCTCGCTCGCCTGGCGGCACATCGCCCGCTACGATGTCCCCGCCCATCTGAATCAGCGCGTGTCTAAGCCCGTGCTTACGCAACACGCGCAACGCCCAATCGCATGCATATCCCTTCGCGATGCCCCCTAAATCCAGCTGTATGCCCTCGGTTTTCAGGCGCACGGCACGGCGGTGTTGGCTCAACTCCATCAGCTGGTAGCCTGAGCGCGCTTTCGCCTCACGCAGCGTCGCCTCGTCGGGTAGTTTGCCGGTGCGTCGCGCTTCGCGCCAAAGTCGCACCAATACCCCCACCGTCACATCGAACACGCCCGCCGTCTGCTGCGCCAGCTTTTGTGCCCGCCACAGCACATAAAACAGCTCGGGGCTGACCCTTACCCAACGCCCTACCGCGCGTTGGCACAGCAGGTTTAACTCGCTGTCGACCCGATAGTCGCTCATCATCTGTTCCAGCTCACTGATGCGCGTGTAGGCAGCGCGACAGGCTTGAATCGCTTGCTCCTCACGCTCGGCGTAGACAACTATGGGTGTGTCCACACCCATGCGCAACTGATTGAACTCATATCGCTGCGAACGAGGCATAACTGGCGATATAAGAGTACCTGAGCGCATTGACCGTCGTTTGCCATCCAACCTCTCCCACTGCTGCCAGCGCATATCGCCCATACACGTCGAACGCGCTCAGGGCGTGTAAATCAGCGCATGGGGCTGGGTGCGAAGAAACTATCCTCCTGGCGTAATCACGGCACGCCCCTTGATTTGACCTGTTTTGAGCTTGGTGGCGACCTCGTTAATCGCTTCCAGCGGATAGAACTCCAGCGGGATCGGGCTAACGCGCCCCGACTCCACCAGCGCAATCACCTCGCGCAACTCCTGAATGTTGCCCCAGAGCGTGCATTCGTACAGCACCTCGAAGCGGCTATTCTCCAGCGGTTTGATGTGCGTTGCGCCGCCTGCCAAGCCAAGCTGCGTCACCTTGCCCCCGCTGGCGGTGGTTCCAACGCAGAGCGCGAGTGTGGCATCGCTGCCTACGAAGTCAAAAGCTGCCTGCACGCCCTCACCACCTGTGAGGTCTAAAATTGCCTTCGCCAAGTCGGGCTGCGTCTTGGAGTTGAAGGTCACATCTGCGCCGTACTGTCGTGCAAGTTCGAGCTTGGCGTCGTCGATATCGACGGCAACGATGCGAATGCCCGATAGGGCACGCAGCAGTTTCACGCCGAACTGTCCCAGCCCGCCGACGCCCACCACCAGCGCGTACCCATCGGGATGCAGATACGGCATGGCGCGTAGGACGGCGCGATAGGGCGTCAGCGCAGCGTCCGCCAGGGGCGCAGCCTCGCGCGGGGCGAGTTTAGAGAGCTTCACCAGATACCGTTCCGACGGCACGCGCAGGTACTCCGCGTAGCCCCCATCATACTCGGACAGGCCCACCCAACGGGGCTGGAGACACAGTTGCTCGTGCCCCGTGATGCACTGTCGGCAGTAGCTGCAGCCCCAGCCACCATACACCACCACAGGGTCGCCTTCCTTCACCGCCGTTACGCCACGTCCTGCTTTCGCTACCACGCCCGCGTTCTCGTGTCCCAGAATCTGCGGCAGCTTCGGAAGGATGCGAATCTCTCCATCGAGGATATGCAGGTCACTGTGGCAAAAGCCCGCGCCCTCCACCTTCACCAGCACTTCGCCGTCGCCGATTTCCGGTGTCGGAACTTCCTCAATCACCAGCGATTGACCGTAATCGTAAAGCCGAGCGGCTTTCATGGTTCAAACCTCCCTGCGTACAGATACGCATCTCGCAGGTATAATCCTGCCGCCATGCAGGAGGAGACCGATTCCATGCGCATTATGGTGGAGGCGACAGGGGCGAGCTATCGCCATACGCCGCTGTGGGCGGAGTTGCGGGGGGGCGCGCCCCCACGCGAACCTGCTGCGCTGCAGCAAGGCGGCGAGTTCATCCCCGCGCAGGTCGTGCAAGCCAACGGTAAACGCTACCTGGTGTGGCTGGAACCCGAATTGCCGCGCGGCAAGAGTAAACTCTATGTGGTGCGCCCGAACCCGCGCCCTGTGGAAGGCTACCAGCATACCCAAACCGAGAACGCGCTGCAGATACGCCATCAGGGCAAACCGTTCACTGCGTATGTGTTTCGCGGTGCGCCCAAGCCATACCTGTACCCTGTGATGGGACCCACCGAGAAGCCCATCACGCGCCATTTCCCCATGCAGCGCGTGCCCGGCGAGACTACCGACCACCCCCACCATCGTTCCATCTGGTTCACGCACGGCGAGGTGAACGGAATCGACTTCTGGACGGAGGGCAATAATCGCGGCTCTATCGTACATCAGGCGTTGGAGGCGGTTGAGACAGGCCCTGTGCTGGCACGTTGGCTGGCGCGCAACGAGTGGCGCGCACCCGACGGCAAACCGATTCTGGGCGAGCTGACCGAGATTATCTGCTTCCATGCGCCCGATTCGCGCTGGATTGACTACACCATTTCGCTCACCGCCCTGGATGCGGATGTAAAGTTCGGCGACACGAAGGAGGGCACCTTCGGTGTGCGCGTCGCCAGCAGTATGGAGGTCACGCGCAATGCGGGCGGTCAGATTGTCAACGCTGCTGGGCAACGCGACCGCGAAGCGTGGGGTAAACGCGCCACGTGGTGCGATTACACAGGACTTATCGACGGCGAGACTGTGGGCATCGCGATTTTTGACCATTCCGCCAACCTACGCCACCCTACCTACTGGCACGTGCGCGATTACGGGCTGTTCGCTGTGAACCCATTCGGCATCCACGACTTCGTGCCCGGCACGCCCAAAGGTGAGGGTGACTACACCCTCAAAAGGGGCGACACGCTTACCTTCCGCTATCGGCTGTGGCTCCACAAAGGTCGTACGGACGAGGCGGGCGTGGCAGGGCAGTATGAGGCGTATCGCAACCTGCCCCGTATCACGGTGCGTCCATAACTTCAGGTACACTATCGCCGTTGTTTTAGGAGGCAACGCGCGTGTCCACGAAATATATCTTCGTCACGGGCGGCGTGGTGAGTTCAATTGGCAAGGGCATCGCCGCCGCAAGTTTGGGCAGACTCCTGCGCAGCAGGGGCTACACCGTCGCCCCCCTCAAGATGGATCCCTACATCAACGTCGACGCCGGCACGATGAACCCCTACCAGCACGGCGAGGTGTTCGTGACCGACGACGGCGCAGAGACCGACTTGGACCTCGGACACTACGAACGCTTTCTGGATGTGAACTGCACGCGCAACTCCAACGTCACCACCGGGCGCATCTATAAGTCCGTGATTGACAAAGAGCGGCGCGGTGACTATTTGGGTGCAACCGTGCAGGTGATTCCGCACATCACAGACGAAATCAAAGAGCACATCCGCCGCGTGGGGCGCGAGCAGAATGCCGACATCGTAATCGCCGAAGTGGGCGGCACCGTAGGCGATATCGAGAGCCTCCCGTTTCTGGAAGCCATCCGTCAGTTCCGCAAAGACGCCGGTGCAGAAAATGTGATGTATATGCACGTCACGCTAATCCCGACTGTCGGACGGTGGGACGAAATCAAGACCAAACCCACACAGCATAGCGTGATTAAGCTGCGCGAGATTGGCATCACGCCCGATGTGCTGATTTGCCGCACGCGCACGCCCCTGCCCGACGATGTACGCGCCAAAATCTCGCTGTTTACCGATGTGGCGCAGAACGCCGTAATTGAATCGCTGGATGTGGACACGATTTACGAGATTCCGTTGCTGTTTGAGCAGGCGGGTCTGGCGCGCCTGGTGTTGCGCCGACTGGGGCTGCCCGACCTGCCGCCCGACTTAGCCGAATGGGAGCAGATGGTCACCCGTGTCAAGCGTCCGCAGCACCGATGCCGAATCGCTTTGGTGGGCAAGTATATCGAGAACCGCGACTCGTATATCAGTATTGCGGAGTCGTTCCACCACGCGGGCGCAGCGAACGACGCCGCTGTGGAGATTGAGTGGATCGATTCGTCCGAATTGGAACACATAAATGCCTCTGAGCGGTTGCGTCATGTAGACGGGATTCTGGTGGCGCACGGCTTTGGCGAGCGCGGCGTGGAGGGCAAGCTGAACGCCATCCAGTACGCGCGGGAGAATGGCGTGCCGTTTTATGGCATCTGCTACGGCATGCAGATGGCGGTAATTGAGTTCGCGCGGAACGTGGTGGGTTTGGACGGCGCACATACGGAAGAGGTCGACCGCAACACGCCCTATCCGGTGATTCACCTGCTGCCCGAACAGCGCGGCGTGGGCGAGAAAGGCGGCACGATGCGCTTGGGGGCGTACCCGTGCCGACTGCTGCCCAACTCACTGGCGGCGCGGGTGTACGGTGACACCGTGATTTACGAACGCCATCGCCACCGATATGAGGTGAACAACGAGTACCGCTCCCTGCTCGAGCGCGAGGGCTTGGTATTCAGCGGTGTCTCGCCCGATAACCGCCTCGTGGAGATGATCGAGCTGCCGGAACATCCATTTTTCCTTGCAGGGCAGTTCCATCCGGAGTTCAAATCGCGTCCGAATCGCCCGCACCCAGTGTTTGTGGGACTGGTGCGCGCGGCGTTGGAGCGTCGCAGCCAAACCCCCTACGCTCCTGCGCTGGTGGAGCCGGTGTAATCGTCATCCTCTAAAAGCGGGTACACTATCCGCACCGTGTGGAATGAAGACGCGCCGCGCGAGGCGTGTGGACTCTTTGGGGTCTATGCGCCGGGGGAGGATGTCGCCCGACTGACCTACTTCGGGTTGTTTGCGCTGCAGCATCGTGGGCAAGAAAGCGCAGGAATCGCAGTCTCCGATGGCGAACGCATTCGTGCGTACAAGGATTTGGGTTTGGTCACCCGCGTGTTCACCGAGCCTGTATTGCAGAGCCTGCAGGGGTATATTGCCGTCGGGCACACGCGCTACTCCACCACGGGTTCGTCCACGCTGCGGAATGTGCAGCCCATCACCTGTTCCACCGAGCATGGCAACATAGCGGTAGCGCATAACGGCAACCTGGTGAACGCGCACACGCTTCGAGCGCAGCTGGAGGCGGAGGGCGAGCAGTTTGAATCTACCAACGACTCGGAGGTGATTGTGCGCCTGATTGCCCGTGCGTTGGAGTCGGGCGCAGATATTGTGGATGCGATTCGGCGGATGATGGCGCAGGTGGAGGGCGCATACTCGCTGGCGATTCTGACGCCCACGCAGCTGATTGGCGTGCGCGACCCGTTCGGCGTGCGACCGCTGTGCGTGGGCAGGCTGGAGGGCGCGTGGGTGTTGGCGTCGGAGACCTGCGCACTGCCGCCCATCGGCGCGACCTATATGCGCGATGTGCTGCCAGGCGAGATTGTCGTGCTCGACGCCGACGGGCTACGCTCTTACGAAGGCGTTCCGAATACGCGCGAGGCACTGTGCATGTTCGAACTCATCTACTTCGCGCGTCCTGATAGCCATTTGTACGGGCGGTTGCTGTACGAGGTGCGCCGTCGGATGGGGCAGATGCTAGCGCAGGAACATCCGGTGGAGGCGGATTTAGTGATTCCTGTGCCCGATTCGGGCGTGCCCGCCGCTGTGGGCTACGCCGCCGAGTCGGGCATCCCGTACGGCGATGGGCTAATTAAAAACCGCTACGCGCCGCGCACTTTCATTCAGCCTGACCAGCGACTGCGCGAGCAGAGCGTGCGTCTCAAACTCACGCCCCTGCGCGAGGTGATTGCGGGCAAGCGGCTGGTGGTGGTGGACGATTCCATCGTGCGGGGCACAACCACGCGCCAGATTGTGCGGATTCTGTTTGAGGCGGGCGCACGCGAGGTGCATATGCGCATCACCGCGCCCCCCATTCGGTTTCCATGTCACTACGGTATCGATATGGCGACTCAGCGCGAACTGGTGGCGGCGCACCACACGGTGGAGGATGTGCGTCAGCAGATTGGGGCGACCTCGCTGGGGTACTTGAGCATCGAGGGCTTGGCGCAAGCGACAGGGCAACCGCGCGGGCGATTCTGCCTCGCTTGCTTCAACGGCGAGTATCCCATTCCCATCCCCGACGATGTGGACCTGGCGAAGGAGATGTTCGAAACACCGCTCAAAGTGAACGTGAACGAGCCTGTGGCAGTGGATAAGTAGGGTATTAGATAAGAGATTACTTAGGAAAGGTGTCGGGGGACTAATACACTGGGAGGGCGTGGCTCCGCCGAGCCATCTGTTTCACTGACCCTTGGAGGGCGAGGCTCCGCCGAGCCTGTGGTAGCCTCCCTTTGGAGAGTGAGGCTCCGCCGAACCGTTCCTCATTCAGTTTTCCTGAGCTGCGAAGGTCATAAACAGATGGCTCGGCAGACGCCTCGCCCTCTAAAGGAGGAGGCAGCAGGCTCGGCAGAGCCTCGCCCTCCAGATCCACTACGCTTTTTTACAAGCAAAAAGGTTTTTCTGATATAGTCTTCCAGCAGGTTCTTTCGGTTTTTGGACGAATCCAACTTTTTGTGAATCGGGAGCTGCAGCGCACGCTGTACGGGTATCTGTTCGTCTTGCCGTGGCTGGCGGGGTTCATGCTGTTCACGCTGTATCCCGTCCTCGCCACGCTGTATTTTAGCTTCACCGATTACAACGTACTGGGTTCACCGCACTGGGTGGGGCTGCAGAACTACCAGAGCCTGCTTGCCGACCGTGACTATTTTTGGAAGTCGGTAGGCAACACACTATTTATTCTGATTGGCGTGCCGCTGAGCATCGTGTTGGGGGTAGGGCTAGCGTTGCTATTGAACCTGTCGCTGCGGGGTCAGGCGGCGTATCGGGCTTTGTTCTATCTGCCGTCGGTAGTGCCTGCGGTGGCGACGGCGTTTTTGTGGGTGTGGGTGCTGAACCCCCAAAACGGCTTAGCCGCGCCTCTAAACACAGGACTGAACCAGTTGGGAATTGCCTCTATCAACTGGTTTACCGACCCCGCGACGGCGAAGTGGGGCTTTATCGTGATGGACTTGTGGGCGATCGGGGGTGTGATGGTGATTTACTTAGCGGCGTTGCAGGGCGTGCCGACACATCTCTACGAGGCGGCACGACTGGACGGCGCGCGCGGCTGGCAACTGATACGGCACGTCACGCTGCCCCAAATCACACCTGTAGTTCAGTATATGCTGATTGTCGGCGTGATTGGCGCGTTCCAGTATTTCACGCAGACCTATGTCGCCACGCGGGGCGGTCCCGAGAACAGCACGATGTTCTACGCGCTCTACCTATTCCAGAACGCCTTCGAGTTTTTCCGATTTGGGCATGCGTGCGCGATGGCTTGGCTGCTGTTTCTAATAACGCTACTTGCTACCTACGGCATCTGGAAAATCTCGCTGAGTAGGGCGTTTCAAGAGGCGTAATACAATCGCAAGTTTAGGTAGCACCTATCGTCGGCGGGGCGCCGACGCTACGGTGGGCGGGTTCGTCGGCGGGGACGCTGACGCTACGGTGGGCGGGTTGTCGGCAGGGACGCCGACGCTACGGTGGGTGGGTTCGTCGGCGGGGATACTGACGCTGCGTGTACCGTTCGTAGCGTCG
>CAYVKB010000053.1:0-16759 GCA_964451985.1 uncultured Fimbriimonadales bacterium
CCCCCCCCCCCTCGTAGCGTCGGCGCCCCGCCGACGAACACATCCCTCATCCGTAGCGTCGGCGTCCCGCCGACGAACCCCCCGAAACGAACCCCTCGCTCGCGCGTTGGTGTTAATACCTGCTGCGGCAGGAAGTTTACTACAAGGAGGTAGCAGCGATGCGATACTTAAACTTGCAACACTGGGCGCGTGGTCTGTTCGCATTCAGTTTCGTGCTATTCGGTCTGTGTGTGGAGAGCGCGGCGAGCGGTGGGCAGTCAAAGCGTGTGCTGTCGTCGCGTTCCACAACGAGCAAGAGCGTTTCCCCCACGATGCGCAAACCTGCACCGTCGACCCCGTCGAAGCCAACTGGAAGCAACCCCTCGCCCCTGCCGAAAGCGGAGCCTGTGCGCATATCGTATGGCATACGCGGGGGTGGATGGCTCACCTTAGAGAACACCCCACCCGAGTCGATTGAAGCAACGGGCGTCGCGCCTTACCCCCATAACGTCGCTTCACGGGCGCAGGCGCGCGTGCAAGCACGCCGCGCTGCAATTTTGGACGCCCAACGCCAACTGGTGGAGCAACTCTACGGCGTGAATATTGCCTCCAACAGCCGTTTGACTGAGCGTGGTTTACAGGAGGAAGTGCAGGCGAACGCAAGAGGGATGGTACAAGGCGCGCAGGTGCTTTCCGAGCGCGACTGGGGTGACTCGTATGAGGTGACGCTGCGCTGGAGTCCGCCTCCACCGACCGTGCGCTTGCCTACCCCACAGGGCGCACCGCCTGTACGCTCCGAGCCGCGTCCGACGCCTATCCCCTCGCCCACGCACGGCTACACAGGCGTGATTATCGACGCACGCGGGCTGGGGCTGCAGCCCAGCATGTCGCCCTACATTCGCGACGCCTACGGCAACACGCTCTGGGGCAACTTAGACATCGAGCCTGAGGTCGTGATTGAGTATGGCTTAGCGGGCTGGGCACGCACTCAGGATGAACTTAGCCATCCCACGCTTGCCAGTCGGTTGGGTAACAACCCGCTCTGGCTCAAAGCAGTTGGTGTGCAGGGTGCAGGGCGCAACGAGGTCATCCTCTCCCAAAATGACGCCGAACGGCTTATCCGAGAGAATGCGCAGGGCGGGTTCCTCGAGCGACTGGCAGTGGTCTTTCTGTACTGAGCCTATTCTGAGCAACGACCTTGCCGATGGAGGTTCCTCACCCCGCTCGGTATCGCAAAAAATCCCCATCGGCTGAATGTACACCTATACAAACGAAGTCCGCCTTCGCAGGTTTTTGGAACCTCGCGAAGGCGGATTTTTCGGGGGTGTGCGAACTAAACAATCGCGATTACAAATCGTTTCCAATCCGTTGAATTACCCAAATCGCCCGCGAATGTAGTCTTCCGTCTCCTTCTTGCTGGGGTTCGTGAAGATTTTCTCGGTGGTGTCGAATTCGTGTAGCACACCCATCATGAAGAAGCCTGTATAGTCCGACACGCGGGCGGCTTGTTGCATCCCGTGCGTGACAATCACAATCGTATACTCTTTTTTCAGCTCGGTCAGCAGCTCTTCGATGTAGAAGGTGGCAGTGGGGTCTAAGGCGGAGGTGGGTTCGTCCATCAGAATCACTTCAGGGTTCACTGCCAGCACACGGGCGATACACAAGCGTTGCTGCTGTCCACCCGAAAGCGCCATCCCCGACTGCTTAAGCTTGTCTTTCACCTCATTCCACAGGGCGGCTTGGCGCAGGCTGGTCTCCACAATCTCGTCCAGAATGCGTTTATCGCGCACACCGTGCATGCGAGGTCCATAGGCGACGTTGTCGTAGATACTCATCGGGAACGGATTAGGCTTCTGGAACACCATGCCCACGCGCTTGCGCAAGTCTACCACGTCCACATCGGGATGGTAGATACTCTTACCATCTAAGACCACCTCGCCTGTGATGCGCACCCCCTCGATGAGGTCGTTCATGCGATTTAGGCAGCGCAAGAAGGTGCTTTTGCCGCAGCCAGAGGGCCCAATAAGCGCGGTGATACTGTTGCTGCGAATGTCGAGCGTGACGTCCTTTAGCGCGTGGAAGTCACCATAGTAAAGGTTGAGCTGCCGCGCACTCATTCGGGCAGACAAATTCGCCTGCGCCGTCGGTATACCTGACTGAGTCTCTGAAATCACGCGCTCCACTACGGAATAGGATACCCATTCACCTTATTAAGGGAATGTTAAGAAATCAGAATGAGACGCGACTCGGTTTGGCACAAAAGTTGCTGTAGTATGCTATGCAGTACGCGGGGATACGAATCATGACGCACCTTTGGAACGATTGTATGGGTGTCGCAGAAACAGAGAATCTTGGGTGCGACTCTCTGGAGTTCGACTTCGAGTTAGAACAGGGTCTCAGCGGTACGTCCCTGGACGCGATGTTTGGGGAGATTCTACGGCGACCGTTGCTTAGTCCCGACGAGGAGTTAGATTTGCTGCGTCTTGCGCAACAGGGCGATGAGGATGCCCAGGATCGCCTGATCGAGTCAAACCTGCGCTTAGTGATTAGCATTGCGCGACGCTATGTGCGCCCCGGATTGCCGTTGGAGGATTTAGTGCAAGAGGGTGCCATTGGGCTGGTGAAGGCGATACGCAACTTCGACACTGAGCGGGGCTTGCGCTTCAGCACCTACGCAGTTCACTGGATACGCCAGAGCGTGGGGCGCGCTGCCGATGCCCAGACCAATATGATACGCCTGCCTAATCACGCGATCGACTCTTTGCGCAAAATTGAGCGCACGCGCAACCAGCTACGTGCCACATTGGGCAAGGACCCGACTGACGAGGAAGTCGCCGCACATTTGGATATGCCTGTGAGCAAAGTCACCAGGCTCTCCCGCTACGCAAAGGCGAACTACTCGTTGGAGTTCAAGGCGCGCGAGGATCAGGGCGCAACGCTGGGATGCCTGTTAGCTAGCCCCGAAGAGGCTGACCCTGAATCAATAGCTATCGAGCGCGTATGGATTTCTGAAATTTTTGAGATAATTGAAAATCACCTTACGCCAGGCGAACGATGGGCAATCTATCGCCATCTAGGTCTGGATGTGAGCGAAGTTCCTCCAGGGCATGCGAAACGTCTTTCGCGCGAACGCACACGCCAACTGGAGAAACAGGCGCTCACAAAACTGCGCGCCCTCGCGCGGGAGTATTTTGCGGAGAAGTAGATATCTTCCGCGTGTGTAAGAACACGTGGCGATGGGTTCGTTCTTAGGCTTACCCAGAAAAGCACACCTTTGGAGGGCGAGGCTCCTGCCGAGCCGGCAACTAACACTGGAGGGCGAGGCTCCTGCCAAAGCCATCGGCTTTTCAATCTTTACAGCACGGGAAACGAACGATGGACCGCTTGGCAGGCACCCCGCCCTTTAAGGAATCATCGCGCAGGTGCGGCTCTACAGAAGATGTTTGCACATCGTTCTATCTTTAGGATACTTACACTACCTCACCTGCGCCACCACTGCGGGAAACCCTTGACTCTCTAACTGACTCTTGAGTGAGTCGGCTTTTGCTTTGTCGCTAGTGACCAGCGTTTGCACCCGGTACACCGTCTTCCCATCGCGCTGGAACGGGACGATGCTGGCTTCATAGCCGCTGGCGATGAGCCGCTGTACCACCTGATTGGCGTTCTCACGACTCTCGTACACACCTACCTGTACCCGATAGAGGGTGTTCTCGCGCATCTCGGCTTCTTTGGTTGGTTCAGGTGTTGCTGGTAGCGTAGTGGGGGGATCAGTAGGTTTCGGCTCGGTGGGCGTCGGTGCAGGCGCGGTTGGCTCTGGAGTATCGCTGGAGACAGGCGTGTCGCCAGACGCGGCGTCATCAGGTACGAAGTATTCGTCTTCAACAGGTGGGGGGGCGTCTGCGGGCGCAGGCACCGCTTGCGTCTTGGGACGACGCTCACGACGCTTCTGCTGATACCGCTCGTAATCAAACGGTGCGACCTCCCGCGAGCCGATAATCACACCCGAACCCGCCGTAACCTCAGGAGAGAGTTTCTCATACACTTCCACCTTCGGCATCGGCTTTTCTGCAGCTGAGGGCGTAGGTTCTTCAGAAGGTGCAGCAGTAGCGCTGGGATTACTCAAGCGCAGCTGCACGCGCCCCGACTCGGAAACAGTGATACGCGGTCCCACAAAGTAGTACCCCACTGCCAGGAAGGCGAGGAACACCGCGACCCCCGCCCCGACAGTCTTTATGAACCGCTTGATCGGGAAGCCTTCTTCTTCGCGGTTGCGAAAGTCTAACGGCATAGCACCTAATTATACCTACGTATTTTTACTCCCCCTCCACACAGCTGTGCGCCCGATAGCCCGCTTGTTCCGCCTCCTGAGCTGAACGAAACCGTACCTGATTTTCGGGCTTGGGCAACTGTCCGCAATCGAGAGTATGATACACCCGTGAGTTTTTATTGCCAATCACGATGCCCGTGGGGGGACGCTGCACTGTGGAAGCTGTTTCAGGTTTGGCAGGCGCAGTGCGGGTAGTGGCAATCTGTAGTTTCCTGTCTACACCTAGGCGCATAATAATATCGCCGTGCCAGTCGGTGCGGTACACGCGCTTGCCCCGAAGCAGCGCGATCGTCTCTCGGTGGGGATGCCCATAACGGTTGTTTGCCCCTACCGAAATCACCGCCACGCGCGGGTTCACGCGCCCCAGAAACGCTCGGTCCGTGCCGTTCGCTGCACCGTGATGGGACACCTTCAGCACATCCGCTCGCAAGTCCGTATTCATGAGCCGCCGCCTGCCCTCGCGCTCGATATCGCCTGTGAACAGGAAACTACCGCCCGGCGCGTCGATGCGCAGCACGATGCTGTTGTTATTGGGGTCGGAGCGTGTGCCCTTCAGCAGAGGCTCGCGAGGCGCAAGCACGCGCACGCGCACATCGGGCGCGGGTTCCAGTGTCAGCCCTGCGCGCACCTTGCGAAACGCGGGGCGTCCACCGTCGGGTGAGCGTGCGCTCCGAACCGCCAACAGGAAATCGCGGTATACAGGCGACTCGAACGGCATCGCGATGTCCCACACCTCCGAAACGGGCAAACTTTTCAGCACTTGTATCAGCCCTCCGATGTGGTCGCTGTGCGGGTGCGTCGCCACGAGCCAGTCGATCTGCTGCACGCCGAGCCGTTGCAACTTGCCCAGCAACACGCGCCCGCGATCGATCTCGCCCCCGTCGATGAGCATCGTCTTGCCGTTGGGAAACACAATCAGCGCGCAGTCGCCCTGCCCCACATCCAGAAAGGCGACTTGAAGCACGCCAGCAGGCTCAGGCTCCAGCGAGACAGTCTCCGCAGGCGTAGGAGTTGAGGATGAGTCCAAAGGCTCACTGGGCGAACCGCTGCAGCCTGCCAACACCGCGATGAGCAGAAGCAGGCACCACCGATAGAAACGCACAGAGGGATTATACCACTTGAAAAATTCACGGGGCATCGATAGGCAGCGCGAAACAGCCTCGTGTACGGTTCGAAACTGCCTGCGCGTAGAACGCTTCGCCCTGCAGCACGACGCCCCGTTAGTAAGTCTAAACCGTATGTAGCAACTTTCGTGCCAAACGGCGCGGTATAATGAAATAGGGTTATGGCGTTAGAGACGGTTCTGGGGCACTACCGGATTATCCGCGAAATCGCTCGCAGCAACGATGTCGTGTACGAGGCGGTGGATACGCGCATCAACCGCCGCGTGGCGATTAAGGAGCTGCTGATGCCCACAGGCGCGACCGACGCCGTGCGTCAAGACCGAGTCGCCCGATTCCAGCGCGAAGCCCGCGCCGCTGGCTCATTAACGCACCCCAATATCGTCGTCATCTTTGAGACCGAAGCGGAGAACGGACGCTACTTTATCGTGATGGAGTACCTCGAGGGGGACAACCTACGCCAGAAGATGGACCGCGATGGCGCACTACCCCCCGAAGAGGCTGTTCGCATCGCCACGCAAGTGCTGGAGGGGTTGTCACACGCGCACTCAAAAGGAGTGATTCATCGCGACATCAAGCCCGAAAACATCCACATCCTGCCCTCAGGATTGGTGAAGATTACCGATTTCGGCATCGCCCGCCTGAAACACGAGCCCAACCTGACAATGGATGGGCAAATCTTCGGCACACCGAGCTACATGTCGCCCGAACAAGTGCAGGGCGGCGCAATCGACGAGCGCACCGACCTGTTCTCGGTGGGGATTATCTTGTTTGAAATGCTGGCGGGCTACAAACCGTTTCAGGGCGACTCGGTGATTACAATTAGCTACAATATCGTTCATACTGAGCCGCACTCGCCACCGAGCATTCCTGCGCCGCTGGAGTGGGTGATTCGTAAGGCGTTGCGCAAGTCCCCACCGGAGCGATTCAGTTCGGCGGAGGAGATGAAACAGGCGTTGCAGAACGCGCTGGAGCAGTTGAAAGCCCCGCCGGTGGTTGTGAATCCGCTGGGCGTGCCTGCGCCATATAGCCTGCCCACTCCGACGGGGGGCTACTCACAGCCTGTACCCGCGCCGCAATACCCGTATCCCGCGCCCAGCGCACCCACGCAAATATCTGCGCCCTACCCTGCGCCCAGCCCCACGACCACCAACACGCCCGCTCCCTACTTGCCCCCGCCTCCACCCAAGCCCGTGATTTCGCCCGCTATGCGGCAATTCCTCGGAACGTTACTCGGCGTGATGCTCATCGGCGGTGCAATTTTGGGCGTGGTGATTCTGGGGGTGTTTAGCGCAATCCACGCCTATCAGGAGTATCAGCTCCAGCAAATCGACGAGAAAGTCGCCGCCCGCGCGAAGGAGGCAGAAAAACTCTTCGCACAGGGACGCTACTACGAGGCGGCACAGATTTACGATGAACTCTATCGCAACACGCACTCCACCCGATGGAAGGACGAGTTCCGCCGCAACACCGCCAGCGCGCTCACGATGTACGCTAACCAGTTGCTTGAGGCGCGCCGCTACGAAGAGGCGATGGCGACGTACCAGCGTGCGGTTCGGTACTACCCGCTTGCGGAAGCTTATGCGGGCATGGCGGCGGTGGAGGCACATGCCGGCAACCGCGAGAGCGCAGTGAACCACTGGGCATCCGCCGCCCAGTACAGCCGCGGCGCACAAGCGCAACAGTACCAGCGCAACGCCGCCCGCGAACAGATTGCTATCGGTGATAAGGCGTTCCGCCAGCGCGACTACGCCCGCGCCCTCAAAGCATGGCAGACCGCCATCGAGCTTGCGCCCGGCACGCCCGAAGCAAAAGAGGCGCAACAGAAGTTCGAGCAAGCCCTTAAGAACATGTGAGGAACCCACTATGTCGCTACCAACTGTCGGTTTCATCGGCTTGGGCATTATGGGGCGTCCGATGGCGCGACACATTTTGCAGGCGGGTTATCCGCTGATTGTACATAGTCGCAGCCGACCACCTATCGACGCGCTGGTTCAGCTGGGTGCACGGGAAGCCTCTACACCCGCTCAACTCGCCGAGCAGTGCGAGGTAGTCATCACCTGCCTACCCGACGACGAGACCGTGCGGCGTGTCTGGCTTACGGGCGACGCCCCTGCCCTGCCCGCCCTGCGCCCTCATACGATTGCCATCGATATGGGCACCACCTCGCCCAGCCTCACGCGTGAACTCGCCCAGTATGCCCGACCGCGCGGAGTCGCCTTTCTGGACGCGCCTGTAACGGGCGGGCAGTGGGGCGCGGAATCGGGCACACTCGCCATCATGGTCGGCGGCGACGCGGATGCCTTCAAACGCGCCCTGCCCGTTTTCCAAACGATGGGTAAGAGGGTGGTCTATGTGGGCGAGAGCGGCAAGGGGCAACTGATGAAACTCGCCAACCAGATTGCCGTCGCCGTCGGCATGCTTGCCGTTGCCGAGTCGCTCCTGTTCGCCGAGCAGGCTGGGCTGGACTTGAACCTGACGGTGGAGACGCTCAGTGCGGGCGCGGCAGGCTCTTGGGCGATGGAAAATCTGGGCAAACGCATCGCGCAAGGCGACTTTCAGCCCGGCTTTATGGTGCGACTGTTGCAGAAAGACTTGAACATCCTACTCAACGAGGCGCGTCAGACCGCCACGCCCCTGCTGGGCAGCGCGCTGGTGCAGCAACTCTACGCCCACTTGGAGCGCACCGGTGAAGGTAGGCTTGGCACGCAGGCACTGATGCAGGTGCTCCGACGGCTCAGCGGGGATGACAGGAGTGATTTGTAATCGCGATTGGCGTGATTACACAGGACTCTTAGGCTCCTCAGCGAATCACTGCGCTATGCAATACGCACGCTTTTTAGGCTTGGCGATTGCCGTCGGGCTGCTAACGGCGGGCTGGGCGCAACGCAAACCGTTGGACGACTACTTCCAACGCCCCGAACCCGCCTACCGCTGGGAAAAACGCGACGAAAAACGCGTCGACGGCGTCACGATTTATACCTTGTTTATGATCTCCCAAACGTGGCAAGGCATCGACTGGGACCATTTTGTGCAGATTTTCTACCCCGACAAGCCCCGCTTCCCGCGCTTTGCAGGGCTGTACAACACGGGTGGACGCCCTGACGCAGCAGACGAAGCAATGGGCATCCACATAGCACGCGACACAGGCGCGCCGTTCGTGATTCTGTACGGTATCCCCAAACAACCCCTCTACGGCGGACTGGTGGAGGACGCGCTGATTGTCTACACCTGGCAAAAGTTCGTCGAAACGGGCGACACCACTTGGCCCCTGCACTTCCCGATGGCGAAAGCTGTGTTGAAGTGCATGGATACCGTGCAGGCGTTTCTGAAAGCCGCGCGGATGCCTGTGGTGGAACGTTTCATGGTCACAGGCGGGTCTAAGCGCGGCTGGACGGCGTGGCTGGTGGGCGCAAGTCAAGACCCGCGCGTGGCAGGCATCGCACCGATGGTTATCGATGTGCTGGACTTAGCAAAGCAATTACCTCATCATCTGGAGTTCTACAAAGGCAAACCGAGCGAGCAAATCGGCGACTACGTGGCGGGCGGGATGCTGCAACTGCTGAACACCCCCATCGGACAGCGACTGATTGAGCTGGAAGACCCTTACAGTTATCGCGACCGCTACACGATGCCCAAACTGATTATCAACGGCACGAACGACCGCTACTGGGCGCAGGACGCGCTGAATCTGTACTGGGACGGCTTGCCCGAACCGAAGTGGATTCTCTACGCCCCCAACAGCGGGCACGGCTTGGACGACCGAACGCGCGTATACGCCACGCTGGGAGCGTTCATTCACCTGCTGGCGCGCGGGCGCAGCTTCCCGCAGATGAACTGGACACTGAATGAGACCCCACAGGGCTTGGAGATTCGTGTGAACAGTCGCCCCGCAGCGCGGGAAGCCCGCATGTGGTTCGCCAGCACACCCGACTATGACTTGCGCGAGTCCCGCTGGGCAAGCATGCCGATGACCCGCACACGCGACGGTTGGCAGGGCTTCCTGCAACGCCCCCGCCGCGGACGCGCTACCGCCTACGCCGAACTCGTGTTCGACATCGACGGCAGGCTGTTCACTCTCACCACCCAACTCAAAGTTATCGAGGCAAATCAGTAAGCCGAACAGGCGCGGCGGCGTCTCTCCGCCGTCGCCCTATAGGGATGGCAGGTAGCAGCTTGGGTTAAATAAGTTCAAACCGCCACTCCACCCTAAGCCAATCGTCCAAAGGCGTTTTCTCTACGGCCAGCGTGGTGCAAGGGACTTTATGCCCGAAGCGAGGCGAGTACCAGCCGAGTTTGGACGCCTCGTCGCCATAGTAGAGTTGCGCCGTGTAGCCTGTTAGTCCCGACAGACTCAGACGCACGGTACCAATTCCATCGGTGATGCGCCAGGTACCCTCGCCGTCGGGCTGAACCTGCCAGTCGGGGTGGAAGTGCCAGTGCCACTGTGCCGAACGCGCGGCGTCCCATTCAATCGTGTCGGTAATGAGCAGTTGCTCATCCTGAAGCTGCACGCGGCGCACCACTCGGTCGGGCAAGTAGGCGTCGGTTGTGCCCTCGACAGTGTTCTGCCGCAGGTCGCAGATGGTGAACTCCGAACGCGCTCGCTTGCCCCATAGAAACGCGCCCAGGATCTCAGATTGGTTGCGATTGTCCAGCGTCAGCGTATTGTGCGCGGGCGTGCTACGGAAGTGGTTGCGCCATTCGGGGTCTTCGTGGTAGGCGTAGGTTCCCGCGTCGATAAGCAGCGGTTTGCCGTCGACGGATGCCCAGATGCTCAGCGCGTCGGCGTGACCGTGCGCGGCGAGGCTGCCCAGTCCTAGCGGACCCGCGTCAAAGAGAGTCTGCCAGCGTGCGGAGTGCAGTACGGCGTAACCCCCGCCGGGATACAGTCGCGATTCCGTGATGCGACTACCCCCAGTGGGCGCGCTTCCAAATAGCCATAGGCACAGTGCGTCATCGGAGTCGGTAAGCGCGGGTGGGGGCTCGATGTGCAACATCATTCCCAGCGCGCGCCCAACCACGCGATAGCGATTTGCCCGCTCGCTCCACAGCGGTACGACTGTGCCGTCGTCTTCGTCCCCCACCTGCGGCACATAACCTGAAGCGTCCATCACGGTCCGCACGAAGTCGATGTTGCGTTGCAGGCGCACGGCAACTGCATTTGGCAGCGGTTGCAGACGGTAGGCGTGCAGATAAAACTCCCACACGAACGGCAGGTAGCCGAAGCCTTGCTCGGCGTTCACGCCGTCGTCAAAAAACTGACGAATCGCCTCGCGTTCCAGCATCCGAAAGCCCTTGTGCGCCCAGCGTTGCACGGCAGGCTGCTGTGGCAACACGCGCCCCAGAAACGCCAGCGCCGCTGCTTCGCCAATCAGGTGATTGTTCGCCGATGAACCAGGCGAAAGGTGTCGCTCGATATACTCCGCGTGTTGCAGCAGCGCGCCCAGCATCCGACTTCCGTCGGAATCGCCCACTGCCTCGCCCAGCAACGCAAGTGCGTAGCCCCACGCGAATACGCGAATCGCATGCTCCAGCGCACTCGTCCAGTGAATGCCCCAGCCGCGCGGGTTGCGCTCAATCCAATCCGTCAACCAGCACAGGGCGGTCTTGGCGTAGCGGGCGTCATGGGTGAGTGCGTAGGCGGTGGCAAGGCGCAGGATAGGCTGACCACGCGACGGCTCCCACACATACTTCACACCGCCTGCCACATCGATGCGTCGATAGTCAATCGCCTTCGCGGGGGCGTCCATCCAGTCCTTGCCCAGCGCATAGTTGCGCGTCCAGCGGGGCGGGTCGTCGAACTGCACGGGGTAGCCGAACAGCGTCCAGCGTCCTTGAAGCAGCGCATCGGCTTCAGCAAGAACGGCGGCGCGTTCCCCCTCGCCGACGGTATCAGGGCACAAGTTTAGCCGCTCGCGCAGGGCGGTTAGGGCAGCATGGGGGGCAACATTCGGATAATAGCGTCGCCAAGTTTGCTCGGGCGTCTCTTTCGGCAGGGGCTGCAACCGTTCGCGCAACGCACGCATCGCCCTTAGCGCAACCTCATCGGGCGACATCGCAAGCAACCGCCGAATCTTCCAGCGCAGTGCACTCATAAGCGCGCTCCAATATCCAGAATCCCGTATCGTCAGCGTCCTCGCCGACGCTACGCACACTGTTGGCATAAGTGTACCTAAATGCAGGAGACCAAGTAAACGACGCGAATTATAAGGCGCATGCGAATTCGCCCCGCACTCTGCTGTTTGTGGCTCTCCGCAACGGCGTTCGGACAGTCGAATACAGATGCCCTGTTTAAGGAGATATTAGCGCAGGCGAACCTGACGCCGCAGGAGGTGCGTTTCGATCCGCGCCTGTTTGACTACTTTTTCCGCACCCAATACGCTACGCCCCTGAGCGAGATGCTTATACGCGACCCGTTGCGTTTGCCCTACTATGCAGAACGCTTGCGCAACAGCGTGGTGGGCGCGGTGGGGCGACCTGTGACGGCAGTGGAGTCAGGTGCGAGTGCGATTGGCGTTTCGATGCGGCGCACGTTGGTAGGCGACCCGCTACAAACCCTGCGCGAGCGGGCAAGCGAGCCGAACGCGCTCACGCAAGCCGTGGAACAGCTCTACCAAGCTGCCGATGCGCCCATTCCGCCCGCTGTGCGCACGCAACTTCAGCGCGCCCAAAATACCGCGCCCGAACTCGTGCAACGGCAGGCAGCGTTCCTGATTTATGTCGCCCTCGAATCCCGACGCTGGCGCGATGCCGCCCTGCGCGAGCTGACCCCTGAGGAACGCAACGCGCTGTTCAAACTGCTGAACCGCCCCATCAAGGAGTTCGAGGCGAGCTTAGACGGCTCGGAACCAAAAGCGGAGCTGCTGCTGATGGAGAAGGCGTTGGAGCGCGTGGATTTCTCGCGCCTGCTTGCAGGTGGGCACGACTGTGCACTGGCGGTTCAGCAGGCGATGGAAGCGTTCCAGAAAGCCGATGACACCGCCAAGCAATCGCTGAACCAGCCCTTTGAGGTGAACATCGACACGCCGTGGGGACGCATTCGACTCTGCGGCGCAGGCAACGATACGCACGAGCGACTGACCTACCTACTACTGGTGGACACAGGCGGCGACGATATATACTACGGCGGCGGCGCAACGCTCACGCTGGAGAACGCCACATCGATACTGATCGACTTATCGGGCAATGACCGCTACGGCGACGATGCAACGACGCTACAAAAGCCCCTTATAGAGCAGGAGTCGCGCGGCGGCAAGGCGGGAGCGGCGTTTGGCGGCGCGACGCTTGGCTACGCCATCCTTGCCGATCTGCAAGGCGACGACCTATACCGCACGCAAGCGATTGGACAGGGCGCGGCTCGGTTCGGCGTGGGCATGCTGATCGACACACAAGGTAGCGACACCTACGACGGCTACGCCTTTACGCAGGGCGCGGCGCTGATGGGGGTCGGCGCACTGATTGAACGCGAAGGGCGTGACCAGTACGCCTGCTTCTACGAAGGGCAAGGCTATGGCGGCGTGAAGGGCTTCGGGCTGCTGATAGACGCACTCGGCGACGATACCTACACCGCCCATCCCACACCGATTGAGTTCCCCTCGCCTCAAACCGCCGCTCGAAACGTGAGCATGACGCAGGGCACGGGCTACGGCAAACGCTCGGACTACGCCGATGGACGCTCGTGGGGCGGCGGCGTGGGCATACTCATCGATGTGCAGGGCAACGATAGGTATGTATGCGGTGTCTTTGGACAGGGCGTAGGCTACTGGGGTGGCATCGGCATGCTCATCGACCTGCAGGGCGATGATGTGCGCGAAGGTGTGTGGTATGTGCAAGGCGCAGGCGCGCATTTCGCGATTGGCTACCTCGAAGACCGACTGGGCAACGACCGTTACCTCGCCTCCACGAACATGGCGATGGGTGCTGGACACGACTTCTCAATCGGTTATCTCATCGATTTTGTAGGCAACGACGAGTATAACGCGCCTAGCCTTGCGCTGGGTGGCGCAAACGCAAACGGCATCGGCATCTTTGTGGACTTGGCAGGCGACGACCTGTACCAATCGCGTAGCAACGAGGCGAATTTCGGCAGGGCGACCCCCATCGGCAGGGGCACACTGCGCGAGCGTGGCTTCGCGTTGGGCTTATTCTTGGACGCCGCAGGCAACGACTCCTATCCCCCCAACGTCGAGTTCGCAGGCAACGCCCGCAACTGGATTACGTGGGCAATTCAGAACGAGCGACCCTCTGAGAGTCAGCTGGGCGTCGGGATGGATTTGTAAACGTGCCTTTAGTCCGCCAAAATCGGGCTGAATAAGTTCACCCCGTCGCGCGTGCGGTAGAGCCGCTGGAGCGTTGTCCAATTCAGGCGCGGGGCGAGCGTGTTCACTAACTCGTTCAGCTCGGCCTCGCTAAGGGGCTGCTCCGCCACATAGCGAGCGCGATACCAGTTCAATAGGTAGCGTTCGTCTGTTGAGTTTGCCTCCAGAGCGACACCGCGATTGGAGACCGCCTCCAGACGTAACTTGCCTACCTGCGCAGGCAGCTCGGCGGGTGGTTGCAGCGCGTGGAAGAAGAAGTCCACGCCTACGGTCTGCCAACCCTCCGTTGCGGTGGAGCGGGGTGGCAGCATCGGGGTACGGTACGGCTCCAGCACAGGTTCGTTCTGGGTTTGCACTTGTAAGCGAGCAGGTAGGTTGCTGATAATTGCTTTGGTAAACTCGCGCGTGTTTGCGTTGCCGCCCAGGTCGCGCGTCTTAATGCCCGACACCAGCGTGTAGCGGAGCGCGTTCTCGATGCGCTCTGCGTCGGCGTGCAAACCTAAGTGATGAAGCATCTGCACTGCCGAGAGGATAAACGCCGTCGGGTTCGCAATCCCCTTGCCCGCAATATCGGGCGCAGAGCCGTGCACGGCTTCAAACACCGCGTAGCCGTTGCCGATATTGCCCCCCGGCGCCACGCCCAGTCCACCAATCAGACCTGCGCACAAATCGCTCACGATGTCGCCAAACAGGTTCGGCAACACCATCACATCGAACCGCTCGGGGCGCATCACCAGCTGCATGCAGGCGTTGTCCACCAGAATATCGTCGCTTTCCAAATCCGGGTACTCCTGCGCAATCTCGCGGAAGCACTGCAGAAATAGCCCATCTGAAAGTTTCTGGATATTCGCCTTATGCACGCAGGTCACCTTGCGCCTGCCCAGCCGACGCGCTAAATCGAACGCATAGCGAATTACCGCTGCTGAGCCGGGACGCGAAATCAGACGCAGCGATTCTGCCACATCGGGCGTCTGCCAATACTCCACACCCGCGTAAGTGTCCTCAATATTCTCACGCACTAGGATTAAGTCGACGTCGTTGTAGCGCGTCTGCACGCCGGGAATCGAGCGTGAGGGGCGTACATTCGCGAACAGCTCAAACGCCTTGCGAATCGCGACATTGATACTGCGGTGCCCGCCGCCAATGGGCGTAGTCGTGGGTCCTTTGAGCGCGACGCGATTGCGCCGAATCGATTCCAGCGTCGCTTCGGGGCACAGTGCGCCGTACTGTTCTAAACACGCCAGCCCTGCGTAAGCCTCTTCCCAGCGGATGGGCACATCAGCAGCGGCAAAGATCTCGATAACCGACTCGGCGATTTCGGGTCCGATTCCATCGCCGCGTATCAGTGTGACGGTGTAGTGACTCATACAGGGGATTTATACCTGATGACAGCTATTGACGGCGATACTAATATCCACTGACGAAGTTGGACGGGAGTCTCTAAGCTTCGTCTTCAGGTCTGCGCGTTTCACCGTCCAGTGCGCCTTGAGGTAGCAGATGTCCCAGCTTCTCCGCCTTTGTACGCAGGTAGCGAATGTTATAAGGCGTAGGGGTGGAGACCAACGGCACATGCTCCACAATTTCTAAGCCGTAGCCTTCCAGACCTGCAATTTTCTTAGGATTGTTGGTCATTAGGCGGATTTTGCGTACCCCTAAGTCCACCAATATCTGTGCGCCCAACCCATAGTCGCGCAGGTCGGGCTTGAAGCCGAGTGCTTGGTTGGCTTCCACCGTGTCCAGTCCGTGTTCTTGTAGGTGGTACGCGCGTAGTTTGTTCACGATGCCGATACCGCGTCCCTCTTGCAGGATATACACCAGCACGCCACGCCCCTCGTCGGCGATTTTGCGCAGCGCGAGGTCTAACTGCGAGCCGCAATCACACCGCAACGAGCCGAGCAGGTCGCCTGTGACGCAGCTGGAGTGCATGCGTACCAGCACTGGCTCGCCATCGTCCACTTTGCCCATCACCAGCGCGAGGTAGGGGTCGGAGTCTACGTCCGATTCGTAGGTATACACCGTGAAGTTGCCGTAGCGGGTGGGTAGAAACACGGGCGGCGCAGCGCGACGAATCAGTTTCTCGTGCTGGCGACGGTAGGCGATGAGGTCGGCAATCGTGAGGATTTTCAGCCCGTGTTTGCGTGCGACTTCGACCAGTTGAGGCATGCGCGCCATCGAGCCATCTTCGTTCAGAATCTCGCAAATCACGCCTGCGGGGAACAGCCCTGCGAGCCGTGCGAGGTCGACAGCAGCTTCGGTGTGTCCCGCGCGGCGCAGCACGCCTCCCGGCGCAGCCCTTAGCGGGAACACATGCCCAGGGCGCACAAAATCGTCGGGCTTGGTGTTGGGGTCGCAGAACTTTTGAATGGTAAGGGCACGGTCAAACGCCGAGATACCTGTGCTGATGCCCTCGCGGGCGTCGATGGCTTCCGCCATCGGCGTGCCAAACTGCGCGGTGTTCGCCTTGCTCATCATCGGGATACCGAGTTCATCGAGGCGCGCACCGTCGGTGGGCAAGCATAGCAGCCCGCGCCCGTGCACCACCATAAAGTTCACGGCTTCAGGCGTGACTTTCTCCGCCGCCATCAGGAAGTCGCCCTCGTTCTCGCGGTCCTCATCGTCAACCACGATGAGCATCCCCCCCGCGCGGATAATCTCGATGGCTTCCTCGACCGTTGCAAAAACTTGCGGGTCGCGTTCGGTCGGTACGGGCGTCGCCGCTTGCATACCTTAAAATATACCTTACGGCGACGCCTTTTCGGTGAGCGTGCCAGGCGCGTAGGAACATCTGTTTATTGCACCTATCTATAAGTCATTCAGAGCGAAACGACTCGTGGAGGGCGAGGCTCCTGCCGAGCCTCCTGCACCCCACGCTGGAGGGCGAGGCTCCTGCCGAGCCGTCCCCTTTTAGGACTGCCATCCCTCAACGCGCGCGAACCCCCTATGAGCGCGATGCCCGCCGAGCCGTCCCCTTTTAGGACTGCCATCCCTCAACGCGCTATGGAGGGCGAGGC